>JAPPIT010000054.1 GCA_028820505.1 Defluviicoccus sp. | reverse complement strand
TGGTCGGCCTTCGCCGACCATGACGGTGAGGAGTCGGGGTAAAGGCGCTTCTATCTGAAACGGACAGGCTCTAGCGGGTTCCCGATGCGGCCCTTCGGGCCTATCCCGGAACGGGGTGCGGGGTATGCTCGGGATGAGAGTGCAGAAACGAATCCTCATCCTGAAACGGCACTCGCCGACCGGCGGGGGCGTGGTAGTGTGGCCCGGCGCGGCTCCCCGGGGAGGAGACCAGGCAATGCGGATGCTGCACGACGACGCGATACCCGCGCGCGAAGGCGGCGCCTGGGAGCTCGGGCGGGACCAGCACATCAGGGTCATCGACGTGGACGGCGGAGCGATCTGCGACTTCGTCTGCTTCAACCTGCACAAGCTGGAAGAACGGTTCAGCCAGGCCCGGACCAAGGCCAACCAGGGCAAGATCCTGCTCTCCGTCGGCGATCACCTGTACACGCGCGACAACAACGTGCTGCTCACCATTGCCGAGGACACCTACGGCATCCACGACATGGAATACGGCATGTGCTCCGCCTGGGTGTACGAGAACATGGGCGGCGCCTATGACAGCCTCGACGAGGGCTTCAGGATCGGCGGCCCGCTCGGCTATCCCTCCTTCGGGTGCTACGAGGTGCTGCAGAAGGCATTGAGCGCGTATCCGATCGAGCCGGAGAACATTCCCGAGACCCTCAACATATTCCAGACCCTGGAATTCCAGATGCCCGAGGGGACGTTCCGCACCCAGGAAGGCCGCAGCGAGCCGGGCGACTACATCGACCTCGTCGCGCGCATGGATACGCTGTGCGCGGTCAGCGCCTGCCCCGCCGCCGGCAGGCCGCTGCGGATTCAGGTCTACGAACCGTAAGGAACGGGTCGGCCGGGCCACCCGCCGTTTCACGTGAAACGATAGGTCTGGTCACTCCGCCGCGGGGACCTCCTCGCGGACGTCGTCCTCGACGATATGCGGCTTGTGGGCGCCGTGCGAGACCGCGCCGGTTATCAGCGTCTTGGGCCGCTTCACCGTCGCCGGGTCGGCCGCCTCCAGCCCGACCGGGCGGGTTCCCTTGATCGTCACCCGGTCCATGGTGCGCACCTGGGGCCAGTAATCGTGCACCGCGTAGTGCTGGACCGAGCGGTTGTCCCACATCGCGAGCGTGTGCGGGCGCCAGTGCAGCCGGTACTGGAGCTCGGGGATCAGCGCCTGGTGGAACAGCGTGTCGAGGAGCGAGGCGCTCTCGCGCTCGTCCATGTCCTTGATGCGGATGGTGAATTGCGGGTTGACGAACAGCACGCGGCGCCCCGTCACCGGGTGGACGCGGACCACCGGGTGGGTCATGGGCGGGTAGATCGCCTCGAACTTCTGGAGCTCCCTGCGGTCTTCCGGTGTTTCGTCGAAGATCGCCTTGAAGGGCTTGATGTCGTGGATCGCCTCGAGTCCGTCGATCAGCGCGCGCATGCGCTCGCTCAGCCCATCGTAGGCCGCCGACATCGACGCGAACACGGTGTCGCCGCCGACCTCGGGCACGACCTTGGCGCAGAGCGCGGTCGCCATCGGCGGCGCGGCGCGGAAGGTCTCGTCGGAATGCCACACGTCGGTGCCGAAGGGCGGCGTCTCGGCGTCGTTCTCGAAGCGGATCAGCGCCGGGGTGTCCTCGACATGCGGCGCGAACGGGTGGACCGAGAGCTCGCCGAACCGCTCGCCGAATTCCATCAGCCGGTCCGACGTGATGACCTGGTCGCGGAAGATCAGGAGCTGGTGCTGGGCGAGCCCGTCATGGATCGCGTCGCGGTCCGCGTCCGAGAGCGGCTTCGCGAGGTCGATCCCCTCGACCTCGGCGGCCAGGTTGGCGCCCACCTGGCGAAATGAAATGCCCATCGCGGCCTCCCGGTTTCCCGCCCCGAGATTAGGGCCTGTCCGTTTCGGATAGAAGCGCCTTTACCCCTGTCTCCTCACCGACCATGACGGAAGAGAACGGATGAAGCGGTTCCAACTAGAACAGACATACTCTAGACGATCCCCCGGCTTCCCCCACCGTCATGCCCGGACTTGTTCCACTGCTGTCCGGTTTAACTTCGGCACGGGCTCTGTGCCGACGGGCGGGGACAAGGCTTAGCGGTGTGGGCGTTCTCCGGCACTTCCGTTCCTCCCGGTCGTCATGCCCGGACTTGTTCCGGGCACCCACGTCCCTCCGCCGCCTCGCCGGCGCCCGCTTATACCGCGATGCCGCAAGACGTGGATGCCCGGAACAAGTCCGGGCATGACGACTGGGGGGACGGCGGGGGGACGGTGGGCGAGGCTGTCTCCGCCCCCCGCTGTCACCCCGGCCTTGAGCCGGGGTCCAGGAAAACCGGGCGACGGCGGTGCCTGTATCCCTGGACCCCGGCTCAAGGCCGGGGTGACAACAGGGAGACAAAGGGGCCAGATGCGGGCGTCCCGCAATCCGAGTCTCGACCGGACCGGTGCGCCGGAAACCCGCCTGTACCAACGCCTCGCAACGGGTCCGCTCCATCTTAACCGGACAGCAGTGGACTTGTTCCGGGCATGACGAGGTACGGAAGTGGCCCGGGCGGAGAGACCGTGCGCCGGTCCCACCCGATGCCCACGGCGCTCCGGCCGACCGGAGACTGCCTCAGTCGGCCAACAGCGCCGGCATGATCAGGGTCAGCGTCGGGAACACGATGATCAGCACCACCCGGACCGCGTCCGAGGCGAGGAACGGGACCACGCCCTTGAAGGTCTCGATCATCGGCACGTCGCGCGCCATCGAGTTGATGACGAACACGTTGAGCCCGACCGGCGGGGTGATCAGCCCGACCTCGACCACGATCAGGGTGATGATCCCGAACCAGAGCTTGGTCTCCTCCGGGCCGAGGCCGAAATCGAGCCCGGCGACGATCGGCCAGAAGATCGGCACCGTGAGCAGGATCATCGAAAGCGAATCCATCACGAAGCCGAGGACCAGGTAGAGCCCGATCATGCCCAGCAGCACGACCAGCGGAGCGAGGCCCGAGTTCTGGAAATAGTCGGCAGCGAAGATCGGCAGCTGGGAGAAGCCGAGGAAGGCGTTGAACACCGCCGCGCCCAGCAGGATCAGGAAGATCATCGCGGTGGTCTGCGCGGTGCCGAGCAGCGCGTCGATCGTCCCTTCGAGTCGCATCCGCCCCTTGGTGACCGCGATCAGGAAGGTGCCGACGGCGCCGACCGCCGCCGCCTCGGTCGGCGTGAAGATGCCGACATAGATCCCCCCCATCACCAGGAGGAAGATCACCAGCACCGGCCAGATATCGACCAGCGCGGCCCATTGCGCCGATGCCGCCGCCTTGACGCCGGCCGGCCCGGCCTCCGGGTTGACGCGGACGACGATGGCGATGGCGAGGATGTAGCCGATCGCCGCGAGGATGCCCGGGATGAAGGCCGCCTGGAACAAGGTCGCCACGTTGGCCTCCACCATCACCGCGTAGATGATCAGCACGATCGAGGGCGGGATCAGGATGCCGAGCGTGCCGCCCGCGGCGAGCGCCCCGGTGGCGAGCGAGCCGGCGTAGTTGTAGCGGCGCAGCTCGGGCAGGGCGACCTGGCCCATGATCGCGGCGGTCGCGAGCGAGGAGCCCGAGATCGAGGCGAAGCCCGCGCAGCCGCCGACGGCGGCCATCGCGATCCCGCCGCGCCGGTGGCCGAGCCACGCGTTGGCGGCGTGGAACAGCGACTGGCTGATTCCCGCCTTGGCGGCGAACTGCCCCATCAGTAGGAACAGCGGCACCACCGAGAGGTCGTCGTTGGTGAACCGCCAGTAGGTTTCGGTCTTGAGGTAGGAGAGCAGCGCCGGCGAGCCGGCGATCGAGACGTAGCCCACCACGCCCACGGTCAGCATCGAGATGCCGATCGGGATCCGGAACGCGAGCAGGAGCAGCAGCGCCGCGAACCCGATCCCCCCGATGGCGAGCCCGCTCATCGCCTCAGGCGCCGTCGCCGCCGTCGAGGAAGCGGCCCGCGCGCGCCTCGCGGAAGCTGCGGCGGACGGTGTACGCCGTGACGACGATCAGGAACGCCATCAGGAGCACCGAGAGCGGGAAGGTGGTCCAGCGCGGGAAGTTGATGGTGAGCGTGAGCTCCGAGTACCGGTACATGTCGATCCCGCCGAACACCATGCGCCAGGTGAGCAGCGCGCCCAGCAGGAGGTAGAGGAGGCCGCCCGCGGCATCGCACAGCGCCTTGGCGCGGACCGGCGCCCGGTCCATGAAGAAGTCGACGATGACGTTGCCGCGGGTGAGCTGGCACCACGGCAGGAAGGCGAACACGGCGATGCCGGTGCCGATCGCGACGAGCTCGAAATCGCCGCGCACCGGCGCGGAGAAGGCGGCCCGCCCGGCGATGCTCACCGTGGTCAGCAGGGCCATGCCGGCCAGGATGACCCCGCCGAAGATCGCCAGCCAGCGCGCGATCCGATAGAGAAGCCGGCCCACCGGATCGGTGGGCCGGCCCGAGCCGTTACCGGGCTCCGCCATCGCCTGGGGCGGCGGCGCCCGTTACTTCGAGTACTTGTCGATCAGCGCGCGCGCGTCGGCCAGCAGCGCCGGGCCGTCGATGTCGAGCTTCTTCATCTCGGCGAACCAGCGGTCGAACACCGGCTGGGCGGCGGCCTTCATCTTGGCCGTCTCCTCGGGCGAGATGGTGTAGAACATGTTCTTCTTGCGCGACTTTACGACCTTGAGTCCGGGCTCCTCGATATCGACCCAGTTCTGGCCCGCCGCCTTGGCGATGTTGCGGCCCGAATTGTCGTCGATCGCCTTCTTCATCTCCTTCGACAGCTTGTTGTAGCTCGCCTTGTTCATCAGGAAGGTGAAGATGTTGGTGCCGAGGCGCGGCTGGTCGCCGGACAGCTTCGAAAAGTGGCTCACCAGGTCCGGCGTCTTCACCGCCGGCGCGATCTCGTAGGGCAGCGTCACCCCGTCGATCACGCCCTTCGACAGCGCGGGCGGGATGCGCGGCAGCGGCAGGCCGATGCCGGTCGCGCCGAGCGCCTCGAGGAGCCACACGCCGCCGCGCGAGGCGGCGCGGATCTTGAGCCCCTTGAGATCGGCCATCGTGCGGATCGGCTTCTTGGTCTGGAACAGGAAACCCTGGTGCACGTGGAGCAGCAGCGGGTGATAGTCCTTCAGGTCGGTGTCCGCCAGGTGCTTCGCCTGGTAGTCCTGCAGCGCCAGCGTGGTCGACAGCGCGTCCTTGTGGACGAAGGGCAGCTCGAACGGCTCGACCCTCGGCATCCGCCCCGGCGTGAAGCCGGGCAGCGCCCAGACGATGTCGACCACCCCGTCGCGCGCCTGGTCGAGCAGCTGGGTCGCCTTGCCGCCCAGCTGCATCGCCCAGAAGGGCTGCACCTTGAGCTTGCCGCCCGAGGCCTCGCCGACCTTCTTCGCCCACGGGATCAGGAAGGTCTTGGACGGGTTGGCGACCGGCGGGATGAAGGTGTGCATGCGGAGCGTCACATCCGCCGCCCCCGCCTGCCCGCCGAAGCCGATCAGCGGCAGCGCGAACGCCGCGGCGAGTCCGATTTTCTTCATGGTTCGTTCTCCGTTTGCATCTCGGTCGGACAAGAACACCAAGCCGCGCCCGGCTTGTAAAGGCGGCAGTTCGGAGGGACTCGCTCGCCGACTCCTCCCTGCCTTCTCCCCTCCCGCCTGCGGGAGAGGCCGGGAGAGGGCGGACCGGCCGCGGCGAACCGATAAGGCCGGCGTCGGCACGCCGGCACCCCACCCTCCGTCATGCCCGGACTTGTTCCGGGCATCCACGTCCCTCCGCCGCCTCGCCGGCGCCCGCTTATACCGCGATGCCGCAAGACGTGGATGCCCGGAACAAGTCCGGGCATGACGGTGTGGGGCGGGTGGGGCGGCGGTCCCGCCGGTCGCCCGCATCAGGCGAGGGCGCGTTCCATCAGTCTCAAGCGCCTTCGAAAGCCGTTGGCGATCGAATCGGCGAGGTCGGCGGGGAAGTCCCGGGGAAGCGATTTGAGGACCGTTTCCAATGCCGGTTCGGCCCCTTCCGACAGCTCTCCGCAAATCTCGTCGATCTGTCGAGCGGGTATGCCTTCCCTTGCGGCGGTCTGCGCGAAGTGCCGCGGCAGGGTCGTGCCGATCGCGTAGCGGCGGCTGTCGCCGACGGCGAGCGCCAGCTTGAACCCGTTCTCCCTCAACTGTCCGGCATCGACGGCGGGCTGCGCCGACATGACGTCGTAGAGCGGCGTCATCCGGAAACGTCCGCCGGGCTCCAGGAAGATGCTGAAATTCTTGGCGTGGCCGTCCGTCGCGCCGAGCAGCCAGAAGACGATCTGGGCCTTGACGAACATGCGCCGGTCGGTTCCCGGCGCATCGCTTCCCCGCAGCAGATCGAGAATATCGGTCATGCCGGGACCGCCGTCGGCGTCGTATTTCAGGGACGGCGGCACCGACAGCGCCTGGCAGCAATCTTCCTGCGGCAGACGCAGAAGACGCCCGTCTTCGGTCCAGAGGCGGTCGAACCGTTCGACGACCAGGACGCGCTCGCCGTCGAAATCCACGATCTCGGTCGCCGCGCTGGGGAGGCCGAGCGCGGCGGCGAGCCCGAGGCACAAATGCTCGTTCTCCACGCTTCGACTCCGGTCGGTGCCGTTCGGCAGCATGCCGATCTGCGGCTTCATGATGTGTGTCGTCGCGGCGGTGCCGCGCGGGATGTGCCATTTGCCGTTCCAGTAGAGGAAGGCCGTTTTTTCCTGCGCCCCGGCGATCGAAATGCGGAACTCCGCATCGTCGCCCAGCCCCAGCGGCGCGATAGCGAGGTTCCGGAGTTTCTCCGCGATCCGGCTGTCGTCTACCGCCTTTCCGTCGACCGTCCCCGCGGGGCCGGGGTCGCGCCCTTCGGGAAGAATCTGGAGCGCGCCCACGCAATCTCCTCCGAGCCTGGCGAGCAGGCTGTACGCATCGTGGCCTTCGGCGCCGATCCGTTCCGCGATCCGGCGGCGCATCGGCTCCGGGTCGGGCAGCAGGTTGTCGAAGACCGCGATCACCGGATCGCCGAGATAGCGGTCCTCGCGGAGCGGCAACGAATTCGAAATCGGCAGGGCGTGCTCCCAGCCGAGCCAGCCGGGGTCGTATCGAAATTCGACGGCGCCGCTGCCCAGCCTGCGCAACCGCCCGACCGGGCGGGCGTTCAGGAACACGCCGAGGGGCGCGCGGGCGGGCCGCCGGGCCATCAGAACAGATCCTCGATCCGTTCTTCGGCGTTCGAGCGCTCGCGGACGACCAGCTCGAGGTCCAGAGCCGTCAGGACATGGATCAGGGTGCGAAGCTGCGTGCCGGCCTCGCCGTTCTCCAGAGCGGAGACGGTTGCCTGGCGCAGATTCGTCCGGGAGCCGATGTCGCCCTGCCGCAGGTTCAGGCTGCGGCGCCGGCGGCGAAGCGCGGCCCCGATCTGCTTCGAGGTGCGGGCAATCTGCTCCATTGGACGATGCCTCGATCCGGACATATACGGTACGGCGTATCGAGACTTATACGCCCAAGGGTATAAATGTCAATATACGATTTAGAGTATATCTATGAATATACTCTACAGAGTATGGAAACTTTATGAGGTCCGCGCCGCCATCGCCAGCAGCTCGTCTTCCCAGTCGCCACGGCTGAAGGTCATGATCCGGAGCGGCTCGCCGGGGGTCCAGCAGAGGTCGAGGGCGACCAGCGGCGGGGCGACGACCAGCCGGTATGTGCCGCGCCATTTCGGGTCGCCCGGGATCGCCGAGGGCAGCACGGTCTCGGCCGGGATCGCGGCGGGGAGGTCGGGGCCGTCGCAGCCGATGTCGAACGCCTGGCCCGCGCCGGTCCCGGTCCGGTAGCGCCAGCCCGTGCCGTCCGGTTCGCCCTCGCGCGCCAGCACCGCGAGCGCCGCCTCGGCGAGCGCGGTCAGCACCGGGGCGGTCGGGGTCGACGTGCCCTCGGCGTCGATATGGCGGTAGGAGCGGGCGCTAGCGGTCTCCCTTGGGGGTCTTATAGCCCTCCTCCTTCCGGATCTTCATATACTCGCGGAAGATGCCGCGCTTCTCGGCGTCGCCGTTCTCCTTGTAGATATAGGGGCAGACGTCGACGCAGATATGGCAGTAGGCCTCGCGGAAGCGCGAGATCGGGTAGCACTTGTCGATGTCGGTCAGCCAGCGCTTGATGCCCTCGGTCACGATGTAGTCGTCGGGGATCGCGTCGCCCGGGCAGTTGTTGCGGCAGAGGTTGCACGACATGCAGTAGTCCTGCACGCCGAACTCGTAGGGCTCGTCGTAGGCCACCGGCAGGTCGGTGGTCACGAAGCCCGGGCGGAAGTTCGAGCCGAGCTCGGGGTGGATCAGGCTGCCGTGGCGGCCGAGCTCGCCGAAGCCGACCTCGTGGAACACCGGGATCGCCTGGATCTGGAACGACCCGTTATGGTGGGCGACGGCGGGGTAGCCGAGCTCCTCGCGGATCTGGCGGGCGAGCTCGGTCGCGATGTCGGCGCACTTGGCGTAGGTCGACATCGCCTCGAGGTCGACCGCGTCGGGGCTCTCGATCGACTTGCGGTAGTCCTCGTAGCAGATCGTCGCGATGACGTTCTTGTGCGGCAGCTCGACCCCGAGCTCGACGAATTCCGGCCTGAGGGCGGTCATGCCGACGTCGGCCGCGCCGAGCGCCCGGGCGCGCGCCTTGATGTCCGCGGCCATCGCCGCCTCGTCGGCGACCTCGACCCGTTCCGGGGCGACCGGCCCGTCGCGCAGCGGCACCAGGTCGTTCCAGTGCTTCATCGCCGCGTCGCGCTCGGGGAAGGAGCGCTGCCAGAGCGGCACGTCGTCCATCCCCCGGTCGCGCAGCGCGGCGCAGAGCAGCGCGTCCTGCATGCCCTGCTCGCGTATCCAGCTCGTGCCCTTCACCGCGATCCTCCTCCGGTCCGCCGCGAATTCTGGCGCGGATCGCCGGCCCCGGCAACCTTGTCCCGCGCCCGCGCCGCCCGCACAATGCGCGCCGGAGAGGGAGGGCCGGCGATGTCACAGGCAATCTACCGCGACTATCTCGACAGGGACTCGCTCTACGCGCAGTACGACAATCGCGGGATGATCGCGCCCGAGGCGCTGGAGGCGATCAAGGCCCGCCAGGCCCGGCGGTCGGACGATCTCCGCGCGGGCGCCGAACGGTCGGCGCTCGACCTCGCCTACGGGCCGCATCCGCGCGAGCGGCTCGACCTCTTCCTGCCCGGGGCGGACGGGGCGCCGCTCCTCGCCTTCATCCACGGCGGCTACTGGCAGTGGAACGACAAGGAGCCGTTCGCCTTCCTCGGCGGGGAGCTGGTGCCGGCGGGCGCGGCGTTCGCCAATATCGAGTACGCGCTCTGCCCCTCGGTGACGCTGAGCGAGCTGACCGACCAGATCCGCCGCGCGGTGGCCTGGCTCTGGCGCGAGGCCGGCCGCTTCGGCTACGACCGGGACAGGATCGTGGTCTCCGGCCACTCGGCGGGCGGGCACCTGACGGCGATGGCGATGGCGACCGACTGGCCCGCCTTCGGGTCCGACCTGCCCGCGGACGTCGTCGCCGCCGGGCTCCCGGTCAGCGGCGTCTACGACATCGAGCCGCTGCGCCACACCCCGCTCAACGACGCGGTGCGGATGGACGAGGCCGAGGCGCGCGCGCTCAGCCCGATCTTCCTCGCGCCCGCCACGGCGGCGCCGATGGCGGTGGTCGCGGGCGGCGACGAATCCGACGAGTTCCGCCGCCAGGCCCGCGACTTCGCGGCCGAGTGGGGCAAGCGGGGCGTGGAATCGGAAGTGCTGATCGTCCCCGGCACCGACCATTTCACCGTGCTCGACACCCTCGCCGAGCCCGGCCACGCGACGGTCGCCGCGGCGAAGCGGCTGCTCGGGCTCTCCTGATGTTTCACGTGAAACGTTAGCCGGCGATGGAGGCGATCCGCGAGGCGGCCAGGTCCGCGTTCGCCGGCGCGGCGGTGCTCGGCGAGCGCTGGCGCACCGGGGTCGCCTACAACCCGCTGTCGGACCGCACCGCCCAGGACCCCTACCCGGTCTACGCCGCCCTGCGCGAGCGGGACCCGGTCCACCGCAGCCGGCTGATGAACGCCTGGATGTTCGCCCGCCACGCCGATGTCGACGCGATCCTGCGCGACCACCGGAACTTCGGCAGCGACCCGCGCAAGGGCACGCTGACCGCCCGCCAGCAGGCGATGCTGCCGGCGACCGACGAGTTCACCATGCTGTTCCTCGACCCGCCCGACCACCGCCGGCTCCGGGCGCTGGTCAACAAGGCGTTCACCCCGCGCGCGGTCGAGGCGCTGGAGCCCCGCATCCGCGCCACCCTCGCCGCCCTGCTCGACGATATCGACGACCCCGGCGGCTTCGACCTGATGCGGGCGGTGGCCCATCCTTTGCCGGTGATCGCGATCGCCGAGATGCTCGGCGTGCCGCCCGGGGACCGGGCCCGGTTCGCGGTCTGGTCGGCGCAGCGCGCCCGCCTGCTGGAGCCCACCGTCAGCCCGCGCGAGCGGCGGGCGGCGGAAATCGCCACCGCCGAGTTCGACGCCTTCTTCCGCGCCGTCATCGAGCAGCGCCGCGCCGCCCCCGGGGACGACATCGTGAGCGCCCTGGTCGAGGCCGAGGACGAGGGCGAGCGGCTGACCGAGCGCGAGACGCTCAACATGCTCCGCCTCCTCCTGATCGCCGGCAACGAGACCACCACCAACCTGATCGGCAACGGGATGCTGGCGCTCCTGCGCAACCCGGGCGAGCTGCGGCGGCTGAGGGAGGACCCCGGCCTGATCCCGTCCGCCGTGGAGGAGCTGCTGCGCTTCGATTCCCCGGTGCAGGCCACCTTCCGCCGTGCGCTCGCCGACTGCGAGGTGAACGGGTTCGAACTCCGCAGGCGGGACAATCTGGTCGTCCTCGTCGGCTCCGCCAACCGCGACGCGGACGCGTTCGCCGATCCCGACCGGCTCGACGTCGGCCGGGGCGAGGCGGCGCATCTCTCCTTCGGGCGCGGCATCCACCACTGCCTCGGCGCGCCGCTCGCCCGCCTCGAGGGGCGGATCGTGCTCGAGATGCTGCTCGAGCGCTTCCCGCGCATCGCCCTCGGCGGCGGGAGCCCGCGCTTCCGCAAGTCGATCGTGCTGCGCGGCCTCGGCTCGCTCCCGCTCCGCTGCGGCTAATGTTTCACGTGAAACAAAGGTCAACCCTGTTGACCTATCCAATCTCTTAAGAACATGCCGTAAGTCGCAAATTCCGCGCCTGCGCGCAACATCGTTTCGCGAAACCCCCCGCCCCGCGTCCCCCGGGGACGGGAATCGCCCGCGAAGCGGCGGGAGCGCGATTCCCCGCCGCGAGCGCGCGAATTATTCGTGTCATCGGATGACACGAATAAAGGCCGTTAAGCCGGCCGCCGTCCCCCCGCTGCGCCCCGCCTCGCCCCCGGCCTTCCCCTCTTCCGTCATGGTCGGCGGAGGCCGACCATCCACGAGTTTTTGTGGCGCCGGAAACGAAAAACAAAACGTGGATGGTCGGCCTCCGCCGACCATGACGGTGAGGAGGTGCCCCATCGCGTCATGCCCGGACTCGTTCCACTGCTGTCCGGTCAAGACTCCGGGCGCCCCCCCCGCCTCAGATCAGCGCGCGGGCCATCCAGACCACCTGGCCGACGATTTCGGCGACGGCGGACCGGGGGAGCGGGCGGCGGGATCCGTGCTCGCTGACGAAGGCCCACCCGGCGCCCTCGCCGCGGCGGGCGCGCTTGACCGCGAGCCCGTCCTCGGCGCGCACCACGAAGATCGCCTCGTCGACGAGCTCGGTCCGCTGGCGGTCGACCAGGATCGAGCAGCCGTCGGGGAGGGTTCGATACATCGAGCCGCCCCGCACGCCGATCACCGCGCAACGCACCGGGTCGAGCCCGCGCCGGTCGAGCCAGTCGCGCCGGAACCAGACCCGGCCCGACACCGCCTCGTCGAACGCCCCGGCCCCGCCGCCCGCCGCGGCGGCGAACTCCACGACGTCGATCGGCCCGGCGCCCGGCAAATTCTCGTCGGCCGCGAACGGCGCGCCGCCGCCGTGCCGCACCGCCAGCACCGGCCACAGATCGTCGGGGATCGGGTCGCCGCCGGCGTTGGCGGTCAGGCGCACGAGGTCGCGCGTCGCGCGCTCCAGGTCCCGGACCGGGACCGCCGGCGGCGCATCGCCCCGGCTCGCGGGCGCCTCCCGGCGCGGGCCGATATAGAACTCGAAATCGAGCGCGTCGCACACGTCGACGAGCTTGCTCAGGCGGGTGTCGCGCTCCTCGAGCACGTAGCGGAAGGTGTTGTCCGGCAGGCCGGCCATCTGGGCGGCCCGGTAGGGCCTGACCCCGCGCCGATCCAACTCCGCCCGAACGGTCTCGGCTATCTGCCTGGCGTTCATTCGCAAAGTATAGCGAAAGAAATCGCAAAGTATAGCGAAAGCAATTCCCCTAGATTGGGGATTTTATGTTGATCGTTTCGCTATGCCGGGCGATTATATCGCCATGATTAGCGAACATATCCTTCGGCTGGGCCACGCCCTGGCCGAGCACCGGGGCCTGAAGCTGTCGACGATCTCCACCTACATCGCGGGCTCGGGCGACACGCTGGAGCGCCTGCGGCGCGGCCGCACGATGACGATCCGCCGCGGCGAGGCGCTGCTGCAGACGCTGTCCGACCGCTGGCCCGCCGACCTCCCCTGGCCGTCCGACATCCCCCGCCCGCCGCCGAACTCGAAAGAGGCCGCGTGACGGCGGGGGGCACGGACGGGAGCGGAGAAGGCGCGACTCCCCCTCTCGTCGCCTCCGCCGACCATGACGACCGGGGGGACAGGCGTGCCGGAGGATGCCGGCCCCGGGCCTCGACCGGACCGATGCGCCGCCGTCCCCCCGCCGTCATGCCTTTTGTCGTCATGCCCGGACTTGTTCCGGGCATCCACGTCGTTCCGCCGCCTCGCCCCCTCCCGGCCCGCACCGCGATGCCGCAAGACGTGGATGCCCGGAACAAGTCCGGGCATGACGAAAACGGGCCGGGTTGCGGAGAATGCCGGCCCCGGGCCTCGACCCGCCGCCCTCTCGTCACCCCGGACTCGATCCGGGGTCCAGGCTCGCCCCGGACCCCGATCCGGGGAAAGCCGGGCGAGGACGGTGCCTGCGGCTCTGGACCCCGGATCGAGTCCGGGGTGACAGCGGGGGGCCGGACGCCGGACCGGACAGCCATGGGCCCGTCCCCCGCATGACGACCGGGGCCAGGCGCCGGAGACGGCCCGCCCCCGCCCCGCCGCCGCCGAAACCGCCAGGAAAATCAACAATTTGTGGAGATCGACTCAACACATTCGGAATTTTCATGACTCGCCAAAAGCCCAAGACTCAACCCCGTTCGAAACGTGTCGAACCGCATTAAACAGCTTCGCAACGAACGGGGTCTAAGGCAGTGGCAGCTGGCCGAACTCGTGAATTCGACGCCGCAACAGATCAGCCTCCTGGAGCGGGGCGACCGCCAGCTCACCCTGCAATGGATGAGCCGGCTGTCGGCGGCGCTCGGCTGCGAGCCGGCCGACCTGCTGCCCGGGATACCGCCCGGCGACCCCGCCGAAACGGAGGACCTCCGCGAGGCGGCCCTGCTCAAGCTGTTCCGCGCGCTGTCGACTGCCGAGCAGGACGTATTCCTGAAGATCGGGAATGCGATGGCGCAATCCAACACGATCCTGACTGGCCTCCTGCGGTCGTCAAGGTGAGTGCGTCCGGGCAGACCGCGCCGCGGTACCTGCCGGTATCAACAAGGAGGACAGGATGAACCCTCGAGAATTGAAGTTTCTGACGGTCGCGGCGATCGTGGCCATTGGCCTCGGGCTCACGGGCTGCGGCGGCGGCGGCGGCGGCGACACCGCTCAAGTGACGACCCCGCCAGCACCGACGACGCCACCGGCGCCGCCGGCACCGACCGATCTGGAGACGGCGCAAGCGGCTGCGGCTGCGGCGGCTACGGCCGCGAAGGCCGCTTCGGACGCGGCGGCCATGGCGGCCAGCGGTGCCAGTGACGCGACGGCGAATCTCGCGACCATGCAGACCGGCGCGATGGCAATGTCGCAAGCCGACGCGGCTCAGATGCAAGCCGACGCGGCCATGACGGCGTACATGGCAGCCAAGGCGGCCAGCGACATGGCGGCAGCGGCGGAGGATGCCACAGCGGCCATCAGAGCCCAGATCGCTGCGGAGGCGGCCCAGGCCGATGCCGAGGCGGCGGCCATGAAGGCCGGCGAGTACGGTGACATGGCCACGGCGAGCGCCATGGGCGAACTGATGATCGACGGCACGATGAAGAGCGTGGGCGACACGTCCATCGACGCCATGGCCGGGGCCAGCTCGGTGAGCACGGGTTCAGGCGACGACGCCCGGACGGTGGTTACTGGCCTCATCAAGCCCATGAACCCGATGGCCACTGGTGGCCCAATTACGGGCAACGAGCGTACGGATGCAGTCGCAGACGATCTGAACACGGTCGACGACGAGACAGCAAAGGCAATCCCTTACAAGCAAGCTGCGGCGGCGCGCACCTTCGCCATCGGCAAGACGCTCGACTCGTCCGACGACATGGCCCGCCTCATGCTGGTCACCAGCTACGCCGGCCTCGACATGGTGAAGGTCTTTTCTGCGGGTGACACGAGCACCGCCCGGACCGGCACCAAGGCCGGTTACATCAGCATTAATAGTGCCACCGGCGACGTGTCCACCGACGCGGCTGACGCCAACAACACGGCCCTGCGTTCCGTGGGCACGTTCTACCCTGTTGGTACTGGGACTGCCGGCACGCTCGCCGCTACCGACTCGGTCGCTGCGACCGCCAAGCCGGTGGAAGTGTTCTCGTACAGCTGGACGAGCGACGCCGACCCCCCTGTAACGACGACGGTTTACGCGACGCTGACGACGACAAGCACAACCGATGGAACGACTACCTACACCTACAACATCGGTGCCGACATTGATGCCGAAGTCTTGCAGGATGGTCCTGACGCCGGAACCGATTCCGATGTCGGGCAAGTGACTTCCGGCATTCCTGCGGCGGTCGACTACAGCCACCTCCACTTCGGCGTCTGGGCCAGTCTTGACGAGGCCGCCAAAGACGGTAGCCAGAACATCGCCGATCTCGGCATCGGCTTCGTCCAGAGCATCGGCGACGGCATGACCGGGGCTGACATGCCGAATGCCGGCGAGGCCACGTACAACGGCAATTGGGTTGCCGCCGTGCGGAGAGCACATGCGGCCGGCACGGGAGCGCTTTCCTTGGAGAGTGGAGTCGCAACGGTGGTGGCGGACCTCGACGAGGCCGAGATCACCGCGATCCTGACGGGTCTGGCCACGCTCGAAGGCAGCATTGACGGCAGCATGTTCTCCGGGACCAAAGCCACCGCCACCGGCGGCGGACTTGCCACGGGCGGCACCTTCACCGGCTCGTTCGGCGGCGGCTTCTACGGAGCCAAGGCTGCGGAGGCCGGTGGCACCTTCGACTTCACGTCGAAGGACATGACTGCCGGCGAGTTCCGGGGCTCTTTCGGCGGCAAGAAGGCCGACTAGCAGGCTCCCGACCGTTCGGAGGCCTTTCCGATCCGAGTAAGGCGCCCGGTCCGGGGTCGGGCCGGGCGCTTTCCTTATCCCGCCGGATGCCCACAAGGCGCGCATCGGCCACGATCAAATGGGAACAATAGCGATGCTGACGAAATTCGCGACGGCCGTTCTCCTTGGTTTCGTCCTGATAGGCGCTGCGGCGTGTGGGGGCGGAAGCGATCAAGCGAGGATCACGGATCTGGAGGAGAGGATTGCGGCTGCGGAGGAGGAAGCCAGGAAGGCCGAGGAAGCGCGCAAGGCGGCTGAGGAGAAGGCTGCCGAGGAAGAGGAGGCGCGCAAGGCCGCCGAGAGGAAGGCTGCGGACGATGCTGCGAAGGCCGAAGCGGCGGAACAACGGCGCCAGGAAGAAGAGGAACGGCGTCAGGCGGCCGAACAGGAACGCCAGCGGCTCGCGGAAGAGGAGCGGAAGAGGCGTCAGGCGGCCAGTCGGGTGATGGCCGAGGCTGCGTTCGAGGGCCTTGGAGGAAGCGCGGACGACGGCACCCGCACCGACCCCGGCGATGTCTCCGTGACACCAAAATACGGGCAGGCGGCGGAGGTCACGACCACTCCAGCCGTGACCTTCGAGAGCAAGCGGCGCACTTCCTCCGGGCGGTGGTCAATCACCACGCTCTCCAACGACGACGGCACCAACAAGGACGATCTCGTCGTCTACTCCGACATCGGCGGGCCAAACAGAGTTCTGTTGTCTCCCGGTCTAACCGGGTAGGAGACTGGCGATTTTTGTCGGTTTGATC
>JAPPIT010000200.1 GCA_028820505.1 Defluviicoccus sp. | reverse complement strand
CCATCCTTTATACGAACCCTTGGTGCCCTTTTTTTCCCGTTAAAAATTTCCCCCCCGGGTTAAACGGGGGGGGGGGGGCCCCCCCCCCGTCGGGGGGGCCCCCCCCCCCCCCCCACGGCTTGGGGTGCTGTCCCGTCGGTGCGAGGACGCCTACGCCGCCGCGCCGTTGGGCTGCCAGGCGATCATGCGGAGCTCGCCCAGCTCGCGGTCCATCTTGCGCCAGGTCTCGCCGCCGTCGGTCGAGCGGAAGATCTGGCCCATGATGGTGCAGCAGAAGATCAGCATCGGATCGGCCGCGTTGGTGCCGATCCACCAGATGGTCGAGTTGATCGGGCGCGGCAGCCCGGCGTCCTCCCAGGTGAGGCCGCGGTCGCGGCTCCGGAGCAGGCGCCCCCGGTCGCTCGACGGGCGGTCGCCGGCCGACATGAACACCACGCCCGAATCGTCGGCGCGGCGCTCGATGCAGCGCATGTAGACCCAGGGCGCCGCCTCGGGCACCTTGATCAGCTGCCAGCTCGCCCCGTTGTCGGCGCTCCGGTGCAGCCCCTCCTCGGTCGAGATCAGCAGCGTCCGCCCGCCGTCGTCGTCGAAGAAGACCAGGTTGTGGGTGTCGTCCGAGACCAGCCCCTCGTTGAGCTTCTCCCAGGTCTCGCCCAAATCGCGCGTGCGGTAGAGCCCGTCGATCTCGACCGTCACCCAGACCGTCTCGGGCTCCACGGGATCGAAGCGGATCGAGGTCACCCGGGGGGTGTTGATGAACCAGCACTCGCTGAGGTTGTCGAGGTCGCAGCGGTCCCAGCTCTCCCCGCCGTCGAGCGAGCGCCAGATCTGCGCCGGGCGGGTGCCGGCGAAGATCGCGTCGGCGTCGTGCGGCGACTGGGCGATCTGCAGGATCTGCAAATCGTCGAGCGGCGAGGGGACGTAGTTCCAGCTCCCCCCGTCCCGCTTGGCGCGCGCATCCGGCCGCCAGCGATAGACCCCCTGGTCAGTGCCCGACAGCACCTCGCCCGGCCGGTCGGGGTGGATCGAGAGGCACCAGCAGCGCGATTCGTTGTAGATCCCGCCGGTCGGGGTCCAGGCCCGGTTCCAGGTCTCGCCGACATCGTGGCTGAACCAGACCGAGTGCCCGACCGAGGCGGCGTAGGCGGTGACGTCCATCTCCGTCCTCCCTGCGGTTCGCTTGACACGCCGCGAGCGCCGCATCCAGATTTGACGCAAGGGAGACCAGAATGGACGACATCGCCGCCGCTGCCAAGGCGCCGTTCGCGGCGACCGCGCTCGCCCCGCCCACGGTCGAGGCGGAGGCGACCGGCGACGGCGGCTGGCTGCTGCGCCAGCCGGTGCCCCTCGGCGCGGTGCCGGACCATCTGATCGGGGTGCTGCGCGACCGCGCGGCCGGGGCGCCGGAGCGGATCTTCCTCGCCGAGCGGGACGGGGCGGGCGGCTGGCGGACGCTCGACTACCGGACCGCCGCCGCCAAGAGCGCCGCCATCGGCCAGGCGCTGATAGACCGCGGCCACGGGCCCGACCGGCCGGTCGCGATCCTGTCGGACAACTCGATCGATTTCGGCCTGCTCCAGCTCGGCTGCATGCACGTCTCGGTGCCGGTCATGCCGGTCTCGCCGGCCTACTCGCTGATGTCGCGCGACTTCGCGAAGCTGAAGGGGGTGATCGCGCACCACGACCCGAGCGCGGTCTTCGTCGACGATCCCGGCCCGTTCGCCGCCGCGCTGGAGGCGCTCGACCTCGACGGCCGTATGCTCCTGACATCCGACGGCGCGGACGGGACCGAGAGCCTCGCCGAATGGGCGGAGACCCCGGCGACCGACGCGCTCGAGGCCCGCCTCGCCGGGGTCGGCCCCGACACGGTCGCCAAGATCCTGCTCACCTCGGGCTCGACCGGGCTGCCCAAGGGGGTGATCAACACCCAGCGCATGCTGTGCGCCAACCAGGTGCAGACGATCCACGCCTACCCGTTCCTGCTCGAACGCCCGCCGGTCATCTGCGACTGGCTGCCGTGGAACCACACCTTCGGCGGCAATTTCTGCTTCAACATGACCCTGTTCCACGGCGGCACGTTCTGGCTCGACGAGGGGAAGCCCGCGCCCGGCCTGTTCGAGAAGACGCTCGCCAACCTGCGCCAGGTGAAGCCGACCCTCTACCTCAACGTGCCGCGCGGCTACGACGTGCTGGTGCGGGCGCTGGAGGCCGACGCGGGCCTGCGCGACCGGCTGCTGGGCGACCTCGACGTTCTGTTCTTCGCCGGTGCCGCGCTGCCCCAGTCGCTCAGGGAGAAGCTCGACGCGCTCTCGGTCGCCGCGCGCGGGGCCAGGACCCCGATCGTCACCTCGCTCGGCTCGACCGAGACCGCGCCGGCCGGGACCTACATGACCTGGGATTCCGACGCCTGGGGCAATATCGGCGTGCCGCTGCCGGGCGTCGAGATGAAGCTCGCGCCCAACGGCGACAAGCTGGAGGCGCGCTTCCGCGGCCCCACCGTCTCGCCCGGCTACTGGGGCTCCCCCGACCTCACCGCGAAGGCGTTCGACGCGGACGGCTACTTCCGGATCGGCGACGCGGTGAAATTCCTCGACCCCGGCGACCCGGCGCAAGGGCTGGTCTTCGACGGGCGGGTGACGGAGAACTTCAAGCTCTTGTCCGGCACCTGGGTCGCGGTCGGCACGCTCCGCCTCGCGGTGATCTCCGCCGCCGCGCCGGTGCTGCAGGACGCCGCGATCACCGGCCACGACCGCGACGAGATCGGCCTCATCGGCTTCCCGAGCCTGCCCGGCTGCCGCGCGCTCTGCCCGGATCTCGCCGACGACGCGACGCTCGCGGACGTCATCGCGCGGCCCGAGATCCGCGAACGCCTCAGGGCCGGGCTCGCCCAGCACAACGCCGAGAACCGGGGCTCGTCGACCCGCATCGCCCGCGCGCTCCTGACCGCCGAGCCGCCGGCCATCGACGCGGGCGAGATCACCGACAAGGGCTACATCAACCAGCGCGCGGTGCTCGCCCGCCGCGCCGCCGAGGTGGACCGGTTGCATGCAGATCCGCCGGATCCAGACCTGATTGACCTGACGGGGAGACCGACATGAACGGCGCGCAGGCGATCGCCGAGATCCTGAGGCGCGAGGGGACGGAGTTCCTGTCGTGCTATCCCCGCAACCCGCTGATCGAGGCCTGCGCCGAGATCGGCATCCGCCCGATCCTGTGCCGCCAGGAGCGGGTCGGCGTCGGGCTCGCCGACGGCTACAGCCGGATCCACCGCGGCCGCCGCAACGGGGTGTTCGCGGCCCAGGCCGGCCCCGGCATCGAGAACGCCTTCCCCGGCATCGCCCAGGCCTATTCCGAGAACGTGCCGATGCTGATCCTGCCGGCGGGCCAGGCGCTGGCGAGGCAGTACCGCCACCCGACCTTCGATGCGTCGGAGGTCTACGCGCCGGTCACCAAATGGTCGGCCCGGGCGCACGCGGCCGCCGAGCTGCCCGAGACGATGCGCCGCGCCTTCCAGGCGATGCGGACCGGCAAGGGCGGCCCCGTCCTGGTCGAGGTCCCGGCCGAGGTGTGGGAGGAGGCGCTGCCGGGCGAACTCGACTACGAGCCCGTGGTGCCGCAGCGCGCGGCGCCCGACCCGGCGGCGTTGCAGAAGGCGGCCGAGATGCTGGCGAACGCCGAGAGCCCGGTGCTCTGGGCCGGGCAGGGGGTGCTCTATGCAGGCGCCAGCGACGCGCTGGTCCGCCTCGCCGAGCTGGTGCCGGCCCCCGTCGTCGCCACCAACCCCGGCAAGAGCGCGATGCCGGAGAACCACCCGCTCGCCTGCGGCTCGTCGACGCGGTCGGGCCCGAAGATGCTGTTCGAGTTCCTGCGCCGCGCCGACCTCGTGCTCGCCGTCGGCTCCAGCCTGACCAGGACCCCGTTCGGCCCCGCGATCCCGCCCGGCAAGACCATCGTCCACTCCACCAACGACCCCGACGACATCCACAAGGACTACCGCGCCGACCACGCGCTGGTGGGCGACGCGAAGCTGGTGCTCGACGGGCTGATCGAGCGGGTCGGCGCGCTCCGCCGCGCCAACGGCGGCGCGCGCTCGCTGGCCGAGGTCACGGGCGCGGTCGCCGAGGTCAAGGCGGACTGGCGCGCCGAGTGGGCGGCGGAGCGCGATTCGGACGAGGTCCCGATCAACCAGTACCGGATCATCCGCGACCTGATGGCGACGGTCGAGCGCGACAACGTCATAATCACCCACGATTCGGGGAGCCCGCGCGAGCAGCTGCTGCCGATGTGGGAGACCACCGCGCCCGATTCCTATATCGGCTGGGGCAAGTCGACCCAGCTCGGTTACAGCCTCGCCGTGATCATGGGCGCCAAGCTCGCCGCGCCCGGCAAGCTCTGCATCAACGTGATGGGCGACGCCGCGATCGGCATGACCGGGATGGACCTCGAGACCGCCGCCCGGGACCGGATCGCGATCCTCACCATCGTGCTCAACAACGGCATCATGGCCGCCGAGCGCGACGTATTGGTCGTCTCCGACGAGAAATACGGCGCGATGACGGTCGGCGGCAACTACACCAAGGTGGCCGAGGGGCTGGGCGTGCAGGCGGCGCGGGTGGAGGCGCCCGACGACTTCATCCCGGCGCTGGAAAAGGGCATCGCGGTGACGGAGGCGGGGGCGCCGTTTCTGATCGAATGCATCGTGAAGGAGGGGCAGAGTTTTTCGCGGTATTGAGAGGGCGGTGTTTCACGTGAAACGTTGGGTGGGGTTGTTTCCTCAGGCAGTGTGAGAAGAACGCCGGGCAAGTCGTTGATCGGGGATTCCCGCCCGGCGACGTTCCGGCATCCGCCCTCCCGCCGCGTCCCCGGGGGACGCAAAGCTCCAATTGCCGTTGATAGGACTCCCCTTGTCACCCCGGCTCAAGGCCGGGGTGACAAGGGAGTGCGTTGTCCGGGACGGCCGCGGATCACCCGTCAACTCGTCGCCCGGCCCGGGCGGCGCGTCGGGCGCGTTCTCCAGATAGCGCGACGGGTCGCCCTCGCGCGCGCCCGCCGCCCGCTCGTGCAGGAAGATTTCCGCGGTCTCCACCGCGCCGATCTTCTGGGCGACGGTCGCGACGATCCACTGGTTGAGCGACACGCCGTCCTCCTTCGCCAGGCGCGCGGCCGTGTCCTTCAGCGACGCGGGCAATTGCAGCGGATACCTGTAGCGCAGGGTGTCCGTCATTGGGCCAGTCTCCGTACGATCTCCCCCGGGGCGGCGATCTCGATACCGAACACCCCGGCCGGTGCGAAATCCCTGGCATTGCGGGTCACGATGGCATCGGCCCGACCGTTCAGGGCCACTTCGAGAACCATTTCGTCATCGGCGCCGCGCAATGCCGATTGTATCCGGAAAGATATATCGACCGGCTCGCAGATCGGAGCAAGGACGCGCGTGACGGCGGCGGATCGGTCGGGCGTTCAAATGGAATTGCCGGTCAGGCGTTCGTACCCGGCCCGCCAGTAGACGCCAAGATTCAGGACGCCTGCCCAATTGTTTTCGTCATACAAGCCGATGACCTTGCAGGCGTGCTCGAAGCTCGACTGCCAGTCGGTGCCGCCGGCACCCGCCCCCAGCCAGGCCAGCGCGACGAGGTCGATACGCTCTTCCTCGGTAAGTTCGCGAAGCAGTCGTTTTAGGCGCTTGCCCGCCGGGGAGCGGAGAATCAACGCCAAGTCCTCGGTGTCCATGTTTCCACGGCCCAAGTTTTGGCCATAGAGGGCAGAGCGGACGTGTTCGTCTGTTCCTGCGAGCCGATCGTGCTCGGCAACGAGTTCCTCGATGTTGTCGCGCGAAATGACCAGGGAGGTGGCGGCGGCGCCGATTTCGTCCGCCACGCCATCTTCCCCGATATACCGGACGTCGGGATTCGGTAGTTTGCTGGCCGCCCTGTCCGCGAATTTCCTGTCGGCCGTGATCAGCGTCGAGCCGGTTGCTACGGCACAGGCGAAATAGAGGCAGTCGTATACGGGGTGGTCCATTGCCGACGACAACTCCGCCGCGTGTTCGATCAGCTCGCTATCGGGGTGGAGATCGATCGCTTCCCGTAGTTCCGGGATCTCCCCGAAATACGCGGCGGGATCGGCGATTTCGCCCCTGCGCGCTTTCTTCCACACCGTGTTCGCGAATTCGACGAGCAGGAAGTCGGGGGCGTGGCGCTCGAGCCGGTGGCCGAGCAGCAGGCGCGCCTCCTCCGAATGGTTCTCCGATACGTACCACTTGACGACGACGCTCGCGTCGACGGCGAACTTCACCGCTCGCGGTCCTCCCGGATGAGCTCCGCGCTGTCCGTCTGGGGCGTGCCGGCGGTGGCCCGGGCGAGTTCGGCCGTGCGGTCCCGGAATTCCGCCATGCGGAGGCGGCGGCTCACGGTCCGGGTGAGCGCGTGTCGCAGTTCCGCTTCGAGCGAGCGGTGGTTGGCCTTCGCGCGCGCCTTCCAGGCGACGATCACCCGGTCGTCAAGGTTCCGGATCGTGATATTGCCCATCGTGCGGCTCCGCCCATTCGACTCCATGATGCTAGCATTACGCCAGCATCATCGCAACGCCTGCCACCCCACCCGTCATTTCGACCGACCGAAGGGGGCAGATGAAGTCTTTCTGCCACAGTGCTGCCCGTGTGTAGCGGTTATCTCCACCCCGCCATTCTCCAGACGGATCCAGTACGATATGATGAGAGCCGCGCATCACCCCGGCAACTCGTCCCCCGGTTCGGGCGGCGCATCGGGCGCGCGTTCCAGATAGCGCGACAGATCGCCCTCGCGCCCGCCCACCGCCCGAAAGCCGGTCGCGGACGGGTCGCGAATGGCCGCCTGGCCCACCAGGTAGCAATAGAGGCTGGTCGGCGTGAAGGACAATTGCGAGCCGTCGCCCCAGGGCTCGGCGTTCCCCGTATCGGTGCGCGTGGTCGCAAGCAGGACGGCGCGGGGGTGCCGCCTCGCGAACTCCCTGAGGCCCTTCAATATGCCGGGATTCCGGAAATGGCGGTCGGACCATTTGACCTCGACGCACCAGTCCGGGCTTTGCCGCCGGTCGAGAGCCACGATATCGACCTCGCCGCCGCGCCAGCGCGCGTAGTGGAGATCGAGGCCGGCGTGGAACCATTGGGCGAACACCGCGGTTTCGGCCACCGGACCCATCTCCTCGTCGTCCGCCGCCACCGGGCCGAACAGGGCGCAGCGCAGAGAGGGGGTCGCGGCGTATACCTTGAACGACGTGGTGCGCCTGAAACGGCGGGCATTGCGGTCGATGCGATGGACGATCCGGATCAGGAACGCCGCTTCGAGATATTCGAGATAACGCTTGATCGTCGGTTTCGTGACGCCCGAGCGTTGCGACAGTTCCTCGAGCGAAACCTCTTCGGCCGTGTTGAACACCAGGGTCATGAAGAGGGCGTTCAGCTCCTGCACGTCCTGGATGCCGTACAGGCTGGGAAGATCCCGCAGCAGCACCTTGTCCACGATGTCGGCGCCGATATAGCGGGCCGGGTCGGTGCGGATTGCGGGCGAGGAAACGGCTTCGGGGAATCCGCCGAAATTCACGTAATCGATGAAGTGGGCGTTCAACGCCTCCAGATCGACGACGCGGTGGCTTCCATCGGACACCGGTTCCACGAGTCCCTCGATCCCCTGGAGGTCGAGATACTCGTGGAAGGTGAGGGGGGGCAGCAGGAAATCCGTGAAACGGCCCGCGCCCGACTCCATGCTCTTCAGGCGCAGGGCGGCGGCGGACGAGCCGGAGACGACGCAGCGAATGCCGGGATGCGCATCGACGAACGCCTTGAGGTGGCGTTCCCAGTCCGCCAGATACTGGATTTCGTCCAGAAAGAGCGCGCGGGGACCGTTCGGAGTGCCGCTCGCGCGGCGGATTTCCCCGGCCATCTCCTCGATGGACAGCCGGGCATAGAGCGGCTGGTCGAGGGAGGCGTAACCGATTTCGCCCGGCGCATAGTCTCCGCCCGCGAGCAGGCGTGCGATGGCGTGGTGCAGCAGAACGGTCTTTCCCACGCGCCTCGGCCCCATGAGAACCACCGCCCGGCGCACGCCGGTCTGCTCGACGAGTTCGGCGAAACGGCGGAAATAGGCGCGCGGCCTGAGCCGGCCGTAATCCTCCCGGATGCCGGCCCCGTCCCACCAGCTGTTGTCGGCCCTGAGGCGCAGATGCCGCTGGGTCGAGGAAATCTCGCGCATCGCGGAATGCTAGCGGCGCCTCCGACGAAAATCAATATAAGAAAAGTCGACTTTCCTTATTCGACATCCGAGGAAAATCTCCCGTCAAAACAGGAGATTACGGGCGGGCGTTCGACCCCCCGGAGTTCATGGGGATATCTGCTCCCTTCATTCCGCCAACCTCCTCACGACCTCACCGCCCCCTGTATTCCGGCGCACGCTTCTCCGCGTAGGCCCGCATGCCTTCGCGGGCGTCCTCGGTGCCGATGCAGAGCGCGTAGAGCTTGCGCTCGTAGTCGATTCCCGTGAGCAGGTCGGTCTCGGTCGAGCGCAGCACGGCGTCGCGTCCGGCGACGAACGCCATCGGGGCGCGCGATCCCATGTCGCGCGCCAGTTCCTTCGCGCGCGGCAGCAGGTCGGCCTGCGGCACCACCTCGGTGACGAGCCCGATGGACGCCGCCGTCCGGGCGTCGATGCGCTGTCCGGTCAGCACCATCTGCATCGCCCAGCCGAGACCGACGAACCGGTAGAGGCGCTGCGTCCCGCCGCTGCCGGGGATCTGCCCCAGCGCGATCTCCGGCTGGCCGAGCAGGGCGTTCTCCGAGGCGATGCGGACCGTGCACCCCATGGCCAGCTCGAGGCCGGCGCCGAGGCAATAGCCGTTGATCGCGGCGACGGTCGGCTTGCCGAGGCGCTCGATCGCCGTCGGCAGGTCCTTCCTCAGCGTCGCCGCCGGCCCCATCTCGGAGACCGGCGTGCGTTCCTCCAGCTCGGGAATGTGGGCGCCCGCGCTGAACGACTTGTCGCCGTGGCCGGTGATCACGATGGCCCGGACCGCCGCGTCGGTCTCGGCGCGGCGGACGCAGTCCAGCAGGTCGACCCGCATCCCGTGGCTCAGCGCGTTGCGGCGCTCCGGCCAGTGCAGCGTGACGACCAGCAGGCCGCCGTCGGTCTCGGTCAGCACGTTCCCGTGTTCCATCGGACCCCGATCCCCTTTCCCGTTTCGCGCGACGGGGACTATGGACCGGTTTTCCGGATCGTTCGAGGGGATGCCCCCGCTGTCACCCCGGACTTGATCCGGGGTCCAGGGCCACAGGCACCGCCCTCGCCCAGCTTCCCTGGACCCCGGATCAAGTCCGGGGTGACAACAGGGGGGACAAGGAGGACAAGTGCGGGCGGTCCGCATTCCGCCCCCGAATCGGTCGGGCCGCCGGCCGCGCCTCCCGGCCTTCTCCCGTGCGCCGGTCCGCCGGCCCGAAATCTAGCGGAATCAACCGCTTGGCCCGCGCCGGACGCGATCGCCGCCCGCCGGCCCCGCATCTCCGAGAACGCCGTTGCCATGCGGCGCGATACCGCATACGCTTGCCGGAAAAACAGCCTTCGTGATCTGGAGTCCAAGGACCCGAACGATGGAGGCGGCGATGGAGGAAGTACGGCGCTGGCTGTCGGCCACGCTGGAACTGCTGCTTTGGCTGGTCGGACTGCTGACGCTCCTGCAGGTGCTGTTCGGGGAAAGCTTCACGGCGTTCTTCGGCATCGACGTCGTCGGCAATATCGGCGAGCTCGCCCAGAAATTCGGCAATGCCGGCCTCGTCGGCATCGTCGCGGCGGGGCTGATCGCCTGGCTGATCATGCGCAACCGGCCCGAACGCCCGCGCGGCGCGCCGGTTTCGCCCGAGCCGCCGGACGGCACCTAGCCCCGGAGACCGGCCGAAGACCGGGACCGGTCCGGACTGACAGCCCCCGAGGCGGGGCCGGACGGCACTGCGTAGCGAGCCTGGCGTCATTGCATTCTTTTCTTCCGAAACCGGCGTGCAACAACCAGGAGGCTCCCAGATGTTCGAAAACGTAAATCGTTGGCTGCGGGACGGAACCGAGGTCGCGCTGGCGATCATCGCGCTCGGCGTCGTGCTGCAGATCCTGTTCCCCGAGGCGCTCGTGTTCATCAACGCCGACGTGACCGGCAACCTGATCGCGCTGATAAGCAAGTTCTCCGGCGCCGGGCTGATCGGCCTGATCGCCTTCGGCATCGTCCTCTACCTGCTGCAGAGGCGCTAGCCGACAGGATCCCGGAAGGGCCCGGCCCCGTCCCGGCGGCCGGGTCCTTTCCCCGCATCGCCGCGGCCGGGCGGGTCGCGGCGTTGCCCGGTTCAGGCTTTCCCGCGTCATGCCCGGACTCGTTCCATTGCTGTCCGGTTTAATTCCGGCCTACCGGGCGAACGGCCTGCGCACCGGAGGGTTTCTGACGGATCGGTCGGCTCGGGACGCGGATTTCGGCGCGTCGGCGTCTCTCCCGTCGCCGTCCCCGGTCTCACCCGGTTTCCTCCCTCGTCATGCCCGGACTTGTTCCGGGCATCCACGTCTTGCGGCATCGCGGTGCGGGCCCAGCGCGGGCGAGGCGGCGGAGGGACGTGGATGCCCGGAACGAGTCCGGGCATGACGGGGAGGGGTCAGGTGTCGGAGAACGGGCGCACCGCCCGACCTTGTCCACGCCTCTCAGCGCACAGCCCGCCGAACGCCGAACCGGACAGCAGTGGACTCGTTCCGGGCATGACGGTGGGGGGAAGCAGGCGCGGCCGAATCCCGCTTGGCGCGCGTAAACCTTCATTCAAAATGCCACTTTGATCGCCCATCGTCGGCGAGAAACGGGATCGAGGAGACACCAGCCATGCAGAAGCTCAACAGGCGTCAGGTTCTCAAGGCCGGCGGCACGCTGGGCGCCGTGTCGGCCGCCGCCCCCATGGTGCTGGCCGCGAAAAGCGACGCCGCGACGAAGGCCGACATGAAGGGCATGAAGCGGGTCAGGCAGACGCTCGTCGCTCCGCCCTTCGCGCCGGTATACGACCAGAACTACTCGGGGAGCGCGAAGATCGTCGAGGTCGAGCTGGTCGCCAGGGAGATGAAGTGGACGGTCGACGACGACGGCACCGAGATCAACGCATCGACCTTCAACGGGTCGATCCCGGGGCCGCTGATGATCTGCCACGAGGGCGACTATATCGAGCTGACGCTGAAGAACGCGCCGGACAACGTGATGGAGCACAATATCGACTTCCACGCGTCGACCGGCGCGCTCGGCGGCGGCGGGCTCACCCTGGTCGAGCCGGGCCAGCAGGTGGTGCTCCGCTGGAAGGCGACCAAGCCCGGCACCTACATCTATCACTGCGCGCCGGGCGGGGTAATGATCCCCTACCACGTGGTCTCCGGCATGAGCGGGGCGGTGATGGTGCTGCCCAAGGGCGGACTCAAGGACCGCGCCGGCAAGGCGCTCCGCTACGACCGGGTCTATTACGTGGGCGAGCAGGATTTCTACGTGCCGCGCGACGAAGAGGGGAACTACAAGAAGTTCGAGACCCACGCCGCGGCGATGGAAGAGGTCTTCGCGGTGATGCGCACGCTCACCCCGAGCCACGTCGTCCTCAACGGCAAGGTAGGCGCGCTCACCGGCGACGGGGCGCTGAAGGCCAAGGTCGGCGAGAGCGTGCTGATCGTCCACTCCCAGGCCAACCGCGATTCCAGGCCGCACCTGATCGGCGGTCACGGCGACTATGTCTGGGAGGCGGGCTCGTTCGCCGACCCGCCGGAGGAGGGGCTGGAGACCTGGTTCATCCGCGGCGGCTCGGCCGGCGCGGCGCTCTACACCTTCCTGCGCACCTCCGGTGCTAACTATCTGAAAAAGGGTCGTTTTTTCTCCCTCGTTTCTGCAACTGGGGAATGGAATGTGCAACCGTTCCTTCCCCGGTGCAACCGAAACCGGGAGAGATGTCTTGACCGCAACCAACCTCACCGACGCCCGAATCGGGGCGCTCGTTCCACGCAGGACCCCTTACGAGGTCCGCGACGCCAGGCTCAGGGGCTTCGGTGTCCGGGTGACGCCCTCGGGGCGCAAGCGCTTCTTCGTCCACTGTCAGCACAAGGGCGAGCGCGTCTGGAAGACCGTCGGCGATTTCGGCGCGATCGATGTCGCCGAAGCGCGGTCCCGAGCGGCCGGGATGCTGGCGGCGATCAGGTGGGGCGAGCCCGTGCCGGCCCGGCCCGAGGAGACACTGTTCGAGGCCGTCGCCGAGACCGTGTTCGGGCAGTACGAGCGGGTCTGGAAGCCGCGCACGCTCGCCGTCAACCGGTGCTATCTCAGGAACCAGATCCTGCCGCATTTCGCCGGGCGCCAGATCGCCGAGATCGACCGTCCGGACGTGCGCGGGTGGTTCGCCGCGCTGAGGGCGACCCCGGTCGCGGCGGACCGCTCGATGCCGGTGCTGTCGGTGATCATGCGGGAGGCCGAGGCGATGGGGCTTCGCCCCGAGGGCTCCAACCCGTGCCGGGGCATCAGGCGGTATCGCCGCAAGGGGCGCGAGCGGTTTCTCTCCGACGACGAGCTCCGCCGCCTGTCGGCGGTCCTGAGGAAGCACGCCGGGGAATGGCCCCTTCGGGTCGCCGCCATCCGGCTGCTTCTTCTGACCGGGTGCCGCAAGGGCGAGATCCTGACGCTCCGATGGTCGGACTACCGCGAGGGGCACCTGTTCCTGCGCGACGGTAAAACCGGACCGAGGACAGTCTGGCTGTCGCAGCCCGCGCGCGACATTCTCGATCGCATCGAGCGGACTAGCCGGTGGGTGTTTCCCGCCGCGACAGGAAACCGCCCCCATTGTGCCAGCTGGCTGCATTCCGCCTGGTGGCGCATCCGCGCCGAGGCGGGTCTCGGCGATGCGCGCCTCCACGATCTCCGGCATACCCATGCCAGCATCGCTCTGAGACAGGGCGAGACCGTGCTAGCCATCGGCAGGATGCTCGGGCACCGCAACGCCGAGACCACTCTCAAATACGCCCACCCTTCCGACGCGATGATCGTCGAGGCAGCGGAAACGGTCGGCGCCGTGCTCGGGAAGGCCTGATCGATGCCGGCAAGGGAGAGAAGGAAGCTCACAGACGCGGCGGTCTCACGTCTGCGGCCCCGCGTGCGGGAATATGCCGTCTGGGACAGGAGCGTGCCCGGGCTCGGGGTCCGGGTGCGGCCGTCGGGCGGGATGACATACGTCCTGCTGGAGGAGACGGAGGGGCGCACGAGACGCGTCTCGCTCGGCCCGGTTTCGACGATGACCGTAGAGGAGGCGCGGCGGCGGTGCCACGCGCGCCGGGCGAACCCGGAACCGGTGGAGCCCGCCCGCCCGACGTGTGCCGCCCCCCTGTTCCGGGATATCGTCGAGGGCGCTTGGAAGGAGGCGCATTTCGACCGCTACAAGCCGTCCACAAAGAAGGGCGTCCGCTCCGCGCTCCGCGCGCACATACTGCCTGCGTTCGGCTCGAAGAGGCTCGACCGCATCGCGCCGCGGGACGTCGGGCGCTGGTTCGATGCCGTCAGCCGGACTGCGCCCGGAAGCGCCAACTATGCGCTCGGCGTGCTGCGGCAGATCTTCAATTTCGCGATCGCCTGCGGTTATCTGGAGACCAACCCCACCCGGGGCCTGAAGAAGAACCGCCGCGCGCCGCTCACGCGCTTCCTGTCGCGCGACGAGATCGCCCGCCTGCACGAGGCACTCGACCGGCAAACCCGCGCCAGCGACCGTCAGCAGGCCGACATCATCCGGCTTCTGCTGCTCACAGGATGCCGATGCAACGAGATCATGCGGCTGCGCTGGTCGGAGTTCCAGGGTGAGATGCTGGTCCTCGAGGACTCCAAGACTGGACCGAGAAAGGTTCCGCTCAGCACGCAGGCCCGGTACATCCTGGGAAGCCAACCGCGGGGACCGAGTGCCTTTGTGTTCCCTTCCCCATTCGATCTGTCCCGGCCGCGTGGGCCCGACCTTTCTCTCTGGTACCGTGTACGGCGCGAAGCCGGCATCGAGGACGTCAGGCTTCACGATCTCAGGCATACCCATGCCAGCCACGCGGTGATGAACGGCGTCCCGGTGCCGGTGGTCTCGCGCCTGCTCGGACACTCCAATACTCGAATGACGCTCCGATACGCCCACCTCGGCCACCGCGAAATCGAGCAGGCGGCCGAGCGCGTCGGACACGCCGTCGCTGAGCTGATGGGGCTGTAGGCCGCTCGGTCTCGGAAGGGCTGAACCGCGCGCGATTGTCGGTGCGGTCACCGCCGGCCCGCCCCGCGCCGCCACGAGGGGAGAGCAGCCGGAAGCCGGGTGGCGGGCGGCGCTCGGGAGGGCGTCCCCGCCGTTCCCGTCAACCGGCAGCCGGAGATCGTCATGCAGGCACTCAACCTACCCCGCGCGGATACCACCACCTACCTCATTCATCTGTTCGGAACCGGGCTCGACGCCGACGACAGGTTCGTGGTCGAGAGGTTCAGGAGCCTCGCCGACGGCGACATCGTCCCGGTCGATGCCCGGGGCGGCGGCGCCAAGGGCCGTCGCGCAGGCGGCGTACCGTGGTCTCATCGCCACCCGCGCCTATGGCGCCGACTGGAACCGGCGCGCGCCAGGGCGACCGTTCCAAAGGCTTCGAGCGCAAGAGCCTGAACGCGCTCACGCCGGAGACCGAGACCTCGATCCATTATTTCTGGGCGGACGCGCACAATTTCGACATCGACAAGCGGGACGTCACGCAGCTCCTCTTCGACCAGGTCCACAAGGCGTTCTTGGAGGACAAGGCGTTCCTCGAGGCCCAGCAGTGCGCGTTCGACCGCGATTGCGGCCGTCCGCTGGTCGACATCAACGCCGATGCCGGCGGGCTCGAGGCGCGGCGCATCCTCGACCGTCTGCTCGCCGAGCAGGATCGCCACGACCGACCGGAAACCGTCTCGGTCTGACCGCAGTTTTCAATGAAGTCCGGGACCAGTTTGGCATGCCGGTATCCGCATTTATATCGGCCATCTGAAGCCCAAGGGCATGATCACTCCGGCGTTTAGGCATTTTTCTAGGGGTTTGTCTAATGTTTGACAACGACGAGGGATTCCCCGTCTACTCGAAAGAGAATCATCACGAATGGGTGGAGCGCTCAAGGCGCGTATGCGGCATGGCGAGCAACCAAATCGGCAAAATATATCTGGTCCGCCTGCACCCTGCGGATCGGATCAAAATCGGCTTCACCAGCGGCAGTTCGGAGGGCGAAGCGAGATTTCGCCATGTCCGTACCTTTGTTCCGGAGTTGGAATTCGTCAAGGAATGGCCCGCGCGCGCCAGTTGGGAAGCGACCGCCCGACGCTTCATGCTCAATGGCCTCAGCCTTACCCAAGCTGCCCGAACGGGGAAGGGCGTCGAGATATTCGACGGCGTAACCGACGAAGACTTGGAACGGATCATTGAGGCTGGGGATTTGTACTTTTCCCGCATGGGCGACCCGAACGTGGGAGACTTCGACTGACCGTCCACGCTCCCGAAACGTCATTCCGGGCCGGTATTTTGCTAATGGAGTTCATTGACGTATTCCCGACAGAAGATGTGGCACGACGGAACTGTTTGTTTCGGTACAACGACCAAAAGAACTTGGGAGTCCAGTATTACGATTGAAACTGAAGTGTTGTTGGAGACTGGATTGAACCTAAATCCGGCAGTTAGCGGGCGTGATCGCCCTCTCGGGACGGTCCGGGCGGTCGATTTCGGGGTCGATTTCAGCATGCCGGCGCGGCCCGAGGGGGCGGCAGCCAGGGTTGACGGCCCGGCTCGCGGCCATGGAGGTACTTCTTGAGCGCCTCGGCGAGGATCCGGCGCCAGCGATCCTCGGCGCTCAACTGCTCCGCACTTTCCGTCAGGGCCCGGAAGAAGCCGGCGATCCGCCGCAGGGCCGCGGCAACCGCCTCGCGGCGCCCGTGGTGGGAGGTCACCGTCAGCCGGGTCTGGCCGCCGTGATGGGTCTGGCGGGCGACGCCGTGCAGCAGCAGCGGTCGGCTGGTGATCGCCTCGCGGTGGCGATCGGGATCGGCGAGGCGCACGAACAGGCTCCACCAGTTATAGATCAGCGCGATCAGCCGGGCCATGTGCCGGCAGCGCTTCAGGTCGCGCGTGGTGAAGCCGCCCCAGCCCCACTGGTTCTTCAGCTCGTCGAAGCCGTTCTCCGCGTCGGCCCGGTCGCGGTAGAGCTGGGCCAGCGAGCGCACCTCCAGATCGAGCGAGGTCGCGAGCACCGCGAACTCCCACACCCCGGCACCGGGCGCCGCCTCGGTCCAGAACAGCTCGCCCTGGCCGTCGTCATGGCGTGTCAGCGCTAGCGGCTCGCGAAGCCGGCGGCGCAACACCGTCACCCGGCGCGACCGGCTCCAGCCGTGCAGGCGGAGCTCGGCCCCGATCCCCTGCCAGCCCTGGCCCGCATCCTCCCATTCGTCCCGCGCCATCTGCCGCTCGGCAAGCCGGCGCGCGCCCTTGGTCAGGCGCAGCTTGAACAGATAGTCCAGACCCGCCGCCTCGCACGACG
>JAPPIT010000164.1 GCA_028820505.1 Defluviicoccus sp. | reverse complement strand
ACCCATCCCGTACCGAAAACTCATCGCTGGATGAATCTCAGGGATAAGCAGGTTGCGTTTTGATATTTTCGTTCGTTATCAATGTCTTGGGGATTGTTCCGGCGAGGTCGAAAGATCCCGGCATGCTGGCTTCCCGACGACTTGTCGCCGGGGCGGCAACCGGATAGATGGAAAACAGGATGCCGGACTATTTGGGTGGGCCTCGCGCGCGCGCTCGCCACGGACGCCGATATCCTTCTGATGGACGAGGCGTTCAGCGCGCTCGATCCGCTCATCCGTGGCGACATGAAGGTGCTCCCGAGGGAGCTCCAGCGCGAGCTGAAGAAGACTGTCCTGTTCGTGACCCACGATCTCGAGGAGGCGATCGAAATCGGCGACCGGATCGCGATCCTGCGCGCTGGCGAGATCGTCCAGAACGGCGATCCTCAGGAGATCGTGCTGTATCCGGCGGACGACTACATCGCGGAACTCACCCGCAAGATCGACCGCGGCCGGGTGCTGCGCGTGGGAAGCGTCATGGAGGCGGCCCGGCCTCGAGGAGCCGCCCTTCTGTCCCGCCGACACGCTCCTGTCGGACGCCCTGCCGATCATCATGACGGCGCCGGCGAAGAAGTGCCGGTGGTGGAAGAAGGGGGAGCCGTCGTCGGCGCCATGTCGACCGTCCGGATGATGGTCGCCCTCGGCGGCGGACGACACCTCGGGCGGGACTGACGGAGAACCGATCGCGCGGCGACGGCCTCCGGGGCGGTGACGGCATCGCTTCGATCCCGCTTCGTCCCGGTTTGTCGCGATCTGGATCGAGCCGCGGCCGTGCCGGATCGTGGCCTTGCCGACCTCCGCCTCCGGCCGCTGGTAAAGCCGGGAGCCGTCGGGATGCACCTTGGCCCTGTTGAGGCTGCCGATGAAATTGGGGATCGGCCCGGCCGAGTGCCAGGTCGAGCCGGAAGCAAGCTCGCCCTTTTCGACCGAAACCATGTCCGCCCACCCCTCCTCGGTGAGGCGATAGAGCAGCCCGAACCGCCAGCGAGACCGACTTCGGCACTCGCCCGACTCAAGGCAATGGCCCCTTGCGCGGGAGTAGCGCGATGCGGCCGAACGCGAGGTCGGATTGCCGACCGTCGCGACCATCGGAGACGCTTCGTCGAGGGGCGATCATGGCGGAGAGATGCCGCCCGGAAATTAGAAGAGCGATATGCGGGGATCCGGGCCACCGTCGCGTGTGGCCGATCGAACCCGGAGCGAAGCCGTTCGATCGGCGCTGCATCGTGCGCTTCCCGTCCCGGGCACCGCCCTTACCGTTCCGGGCCCCACAGCATGTAGGTGATCGCCGCGCCGATACGGCCGAATACCCCCACCCTGGCGATGTCCGCGCCGGCGACGAGCGGCACCTCGACAGTCTCGAACTCGGGCGCCGTCACCACCAGGCTCGCGATCCTCGTCCCCCGGATGATCGGTGCCGGAACCGGACCCTGGTAAACAACCTTGACCTTGAGTCCCGGGCGCGCGGCGCGTGGCAGCGTGATCCTGACGTCGCGCTCGACGACCAGCGGCACGGTGTCCTCTCCGCCGAGCCAGACATCGGCCGTCTCCACCGCCGCGCCGGCCTCGAACAGCGTGTAGTTCCGGAACGACCCGTAGGCCCAGTCCAGCAGACGGCGCGCCTCGGAAGTCCGTTCCCGCGCGCTGGCAAGGCCCGTCAGCACCATCGCCACCCGCCGGCCGTTGCGCGCCGCCGACGCCGCCAGCCCGTAGCCGGAGGCCCTCGTGTAGCCGGTCTTCAACCCGTCCACCCCGGTGTCGCGGTAGAGCAGCGGATTGCGGTTCGGCTGCTTGATCCTGTTGTAGCGGAAGCTCTTCTCGGCGAAGTACGGGTAGTACTCTGGAAAATCCTCGATCAGGCGACGCGACAGAACCGCCACGTCCCGCGGGGTCATGACATGGCCCGCATCCGGCCAGCCGGTCGCGTTGACGAAATGGCTGCCCGTGAGCCCGAGTTCCCGCGCCCTGCGGTTCATCGCATCGGCGAACGCGGCTTCCGAGCCCGACAGCCCCTCCGCCACCACGATGCTGGCGTCGTTGCCGGAAGAGACTACGATTCCGCGCACCAGATCCTCCAGACGCACCTTCCTGCCAACCCGGACGAACATCTTCGAGCCGCCCTTGCGCCACGCCTTGCGGCTGACCGGGAACTCGTCCTCGAGCGAGAGTTTGCCCCGCTTCAACCGCTCGAAAACCATGTAAAGCGTCATCAGCTTGCTGAGCGACGCGGGCGGGACCGGTGTCGTGCCGTCCTTGTCCAGCAGCACCGTCCCGGTCTCGAAGTCGACGATCCAGGCCTGCTTCGCCGTCGTCTCCATCGCGCCGGAAGTCCACGACGAAAGGCACAGCGCCGAGATAAAGGCAGCGACGGATGCAGTTCGTCGAACCGGTGCGGTGGCCACCTGCGGCGCGGCAATCCGATCTTGCGACGCGGTCCCTCCGTATCGCATGCCTCGAAAATAGCATGGCGGAAGCACGCCGGGCCATGCGCCTGTGCCATGCGCCTGTCGCCACACAGCAGGAAGCCCGGACAAGAATGTGCTGACCATCGACGACGACAGCCCGTCTCGGCTAGCGACGCACGCAGGTCGTCTCGTTCGCCGGGACCTCGTCGAGCGCGGGCGAAGGGTCGGGTGCGCCAGGGGCCGGTGGGTCGGTGAGCACCGAGCCCCATTGCGGCATCTTCGTTCGACGGCGAGATTCCCGGATTATTTCGCGCGACAGGGGGGCCGATCGATCGGGCGTTGCGCGACCGGCCGGGGCCCGCGCCGCCGCAATTCCTGGACAAGGTCTGGTACAGGCAGGAGCGCGATGGCGGACCGGCCGGAACGGTTCGAGATCCGTGCTCGACGATATGCGTATCGCGCTATAGTGCGGATACGCTGGATGTATGCGATCGATCGATTTCGTTCTCCATTGCTTACGGTGACATGCCCATGGTCGGCCGACGCCGAAAGTCCATTCCGTCGGTGAGCACCCTCATCGCATTCGAGACCGCCGGCCGTCTGGGCAGTTTTTCCCGCGCGGCGGAAGAGTTGCAGACGTCGCAGTCCGCCGTCAGCCGGCACATCGCGGGGCTGGAGGAGCAGATCGCCATCCGGGTGTTCGAACGGACTCGGGCGGGGGTCCGTCTTAGCGAGGCCGGGAACCGCCTCTATGACGGGGTCTGCAGCGGGCTCGATACGATCGAGCGCGCGATCGAGGAGGCGGGCGCGGTATCGGACGAGGATCGTGTGGTGGTTTCGTGTTCGCACGATGCGTGGCAGCTCGTGTTCATGCCCAGGCTGGATGAGCTGCGGAGAGGGTTCGACGGCTATTCCCTTGTCCGCTTTTGGCCTCACGCCGGCGACCCGGGGGCCGACCCGCCCGGGCTGGATGCCCATCTGGCGTTCACCTGGGACGGTCGGGGCGCCGGCGCGGAAAGCCTCGCACTCCGGGAAGCGGTCAGGCCGGTCTGTTCGCCCGAATACGCGGCCCGAAACGCCGCGATCCTCGACCGATCGGTTGGCGGATGGGGCAGTCTGACGCTTCTCGATGCCCCGGCTCCCGAGCGCAAGTGGGCGTCGTGGCAGGATTGGTTCGAGCTCGCCGGACGTCCCGACACGCCGCCCCGGATGCTGGAATTCGACACCTACGGCGAGGTCTTGCTGGCGGCCGCCGCTGGACAGGGAATCGCGCTCGGCTGGCGCCACTGGATCGAGCACTATTTGGAAGGCGGCGTGCTTGTCCCTCTGGGAAGCGAGTGGGTCGAACGGGACAATTTCTACTACGGCCTGCTGACCGAAAAGGGGCTGAGAAGACCGCTCGCGCGCGACTGCCTCGCCTTCATGGCCCGGTCGATCCAGGACTGAACGGCAAATGGGCGGCGATGCCGAAGAGGATTCGGACGAGCTCGATCCGGAGCCGCGCCACGAGGCGCGGGAACGTATCTGATGTGCAACGAGCCCTTCGAGAGCGCCTGGGCGGGTCATCGGATCTGCCGCAAGTGCAGGGCGAACTTCCGCCGGAGCGGCGCCGGTTATTCCCTGGCCGACTGACATTGGGGCGATGCGGTCAGGCGACGGGCCCATGGCCGGGGACGCGGGACCGGCATGAGGCGGTGGCGGATCGGTCGGCGGCTCCGGCGGGCGCGTCGGATCGCGAGGATATCGATCCTGTTGGCGATCGCGGTGGGCGCGGCGGCCGCGCTGCCGACTCCCGACCGGAGCGCCATCGAGACCCTCCCGGGACACCTCGTCGAGAGTGGCGAACGGGTAATCGGGCGGGCCGCGGATCGCGTTACGGCATGGCTGGAAGGCCGGGCGCGCGGGATCGGCAACGGGAGCGCCGCGCCCGCCCGTGAACTCGGAGACACGGCCGGGCCGGTGAAGAAGGAACGTGTTCGCATCCACCGTGGCCCTTCGACATCCGGGAAGGAAGACCGGGTTCGCATTCACCGCGGCCCCTCGACGGCGTCTCGTCCCGCGTTGTCGGGCTCGGTACGGGTCGTCGATGGCGACACGCTCGACGTGGCGGGCGCGCGGGTTCGCCTGCACGGCATAGACGCGCCGGAGAGCGCCCAGCGCTGCCGGGCATCCGGCCGGTCCTGGCCCTGCGGGCGGGAGGCGGCGCGGGCGCTCGCGTCCCGGATCGGCGACCGGCGGGTCTCCTGCGAGGAGCGCGACCGGGACCGCTACGGGCGGGTCGTGGCGGTCTGCGCCGTCGCCGGTCTCGATCTCAACGAATGGATGGTCTCCGAGGGCTGGGCCTTCGCCTACCGGCGCTACTCCCGCCATTACGTCGCCGCGGAGTCCCGTGCGCGCGCGGCGCGGCGGGGCATCTGGCGCGGCGAGGTGGTGGCGCCCTGGGAGTGGCGCCGGGGCAGGCGTCTCCCGGGTTCCTCACCGGCCGCGCGGCGGAACGACGGGGAATGCCGGATCAAGGGGAACATCGGCAGGGACGGGAGGCGGATCTACCATGTGCCGGGCGGGCAGTATTACGACCGGACGCGGATCGACACGTCGCGCGGCGAGCGCTGGTTCTGCTCGGAGCGCGAGGCGCGGGCGGCGGGATGGCGGCGGTCGCGTCGATGACGCCGACGTTCGTCAGCGAATGGACCGATCCCCATTGGCTCCGATCCGGCGACGCGGAGATCGCGTGACCGGCTTGGTCGAGATTCCCGACGCCGCTTCGTTCGTCCTGGCCGATGCGCGGGTCCCCGCCTGTCTGGTCGATGACCCGCCGCCGGATGCGGCGCCCGACGCGAAAGGCCTGCTCCGACTCGATATCGAGATCGCGGACGGGCGCATCGTCGGCCTTGCCGCCCACCGGGACGATGACGAGGCAGCGGGCCGGGTCGATCTCGGCGGCGGCATGGTCTGGCCCGGCTTGGTCGATCTCCATACCCACCTCGACAAGGCTTTCACCTCGCCGCGTTGTCCGAACCAGGACGGAAGCCTGGAGGGCGCGCTTTCGGCCGTGGCGGCGGATCGTCCCCTCTGGACCCCCGACGACCTCCGCGCCCGGATGGAGTTCGCGCTTCGCTGCGCCCTCGCGCACGGCACCGTGGCGCTCAGGACCCATATCGACTCGCGTCCCCCGCGGCACCTCGTCTCCTGGCCAGTGTTCCGCGAGCTGCGGGACGAGTGGCGGGGACGGATCGCGCTCCAGGCGGTGTCTCTGGTGCCGCTGGAAGCGTTCGCCGACGCCGACTACGCAACCGAGATCGCCGATCTGGTACGCGATTGCGGCGGCGTTCTGGGCGCGGTGACGGGGGTGGATGCCGGGAACGAGACGGTGCTGGACCGCGTCTTCGGGCTGGCCGACGAGCGCGGTCTCGATCTCGACTTCCACGCCGACGAGACGGACGATCCCGGGGCGCGCTCGTTCGATCGCATCGCGCGCGCGGCCATCGCGCACCGGTTCGAGGGCCGGGTGGTCGTCGGTCACTGTTGCAGCCTCGCGATGCGCCCGGCGGACGAGGCCGACCGCGCGCTCGACCTCGCCGCCGCCGCGGGGCTGCACGTCGTCAGCCTGCCGATGTGCAACCTCTATCTCCAGGACCGCCGCGCCGGCCGAACCCCGCGCTGGCGCGGCGTGACGCTGCTGCACGAGATGACGGCGCGGGGTATCCCGGTATCGCTTGCCAGCGACAACGTGCGCGATCCGTTCCACGCCTATGGCGATTTCGACATGCTGGAGGTGTTCGCCCAGGCGGTGAAGATCGCCCATCTCGACCGTCCGGTCGGCGACTGGCCCGCGGCGGTGACGCGCACCCCGGCCGGCGTCATGGGCCTCGCCGACGCGGGACGGCTGCGCGTGGGCGGTCCGGCGGACCTAGTGCTGTTTCGGGCGCGGTTCTGGGGCGAGATGCTGAGCCGCCCGCAGCACGACCGCATCGTGCTGCGCGTCGGCCGGCCGATCGACGCCGCGCCGCCCGACTACCGCGAGCTGGACCGGCTCTTCGAGTGAAGCCGGTCGCGGAACGCCGCCGAACCGTGTCGGCGGTCTGGCGGTCTCGGTGCTGCCTTGTCCGCCGGCAAGGGCAGGACGAATTGCCGAAACTCGGCCGTCTGGATCGTCAGGGACTCCGGGTATCGGCCGGACCGCTTCCCATCGAGGGAGGGGCACATGGCCGAGGGCTCGCCATATCGCGCTCCCCGCCATCGTCCGGCGCCGCCTGCCCGCCTCTCGCTGGCGGGGTGTCGAGTTGACGGCGTTGGCCGAACGACACTCGTTAGCTAAAATGACGAACGTCGCCGGAGCGAACCGGCTGCGCCTCGGAAAAACCCATCGAGACCGCATTCATACGGAGTCCCGCGCGCCGTTCACGTAGAACCGGAGCGACGATGAAATTCCTTCGCCACGTCGAGCCTCACCCTATCCGCATGGCCAAAGTCATGGCATACCTGTTCAAGTAGCGGAAGGAGGCGCGAGAGCGCCAGCGTTGACCCCATTGGTCCTACCGGTAGAAGCCAGGAGCTGACATGCGCATCCTCCTCATGACCGTGGCGACGGTAGTCTTGGCAGTGACGAGCATCTCCGCGGAGGCGGAACCGAATTATCGAGCGGAGCTCGTTGAGCAGGGCTTCAAGCCGTGTTTCCGCCTGCTGCTGCGAGCCGGGGTGATCGACTCTACGTTGTCGCCGGACGACGCGCTTGACGACATCCTTCGGCGAAGTCGTCAACTCGTCGATGGAGCAGTCCAGGTTATGTCCCCCAAGTTGAGGACCATGACACCCGCGGTGCGCGACCGGGTCTATGCGGGCATCCAGTTAGGCTGTCTCGACCGGGTGCGGCAGCAGATGGGCAGCGGGCTGCGCCTGGAGGGGCAAGGGCGAACCCCCTAGGCCACGGTCGCGCATGTGCGCCAATAGCACGGGACACCGTTTCCCCGTTTGGCTAGAATTGCAGCCGGGTTCGGTACCGCTCGATATCGACTGGCTGCCTGTTCGGTGACTTCGATAAGTGCGTTTTCCGGTGCGCGCGACGGCGGGTTCTCGTTTTGTAAGGCCCAAGGATTGGAATTGCTCGCCGCATATCCGGCAAGTTTCGAGGGCCCGGGATCGGGGGTTCCGCCTTTCTTACCGACAAGGGAACGGGATCGATGCGGCTACCCAGACCGCGACAGGGAGGCTTCGTGATGAACATGGGCAAATCCTACATCGGTTGGTTCGGTTGTCGCCGATGGCGTCAAACCGGCCCGTTCGTGCTGGCGATGAGCGCTCTCGCCCTGGGTGGGCTGCTTCACGCGCCGCCAGCGTCGGCGGTCGAGTTCGGGGACGGCGAGTTCCGGGGCAGCCTCGACACGACTATCTCCCACGGCATGACCTTCCGGGTCGAGGACCGCGACGGGGAGCTGGCCGACGACACCAACGGCAATGACGGCAATCTCAACTACGACCGCGGTATCGTCAGCAACGCTTCGAAGTTCACCACCGAACTCGATGTCGGATTCGGCGATTTCGGCGCGTTCGTCCGCACCACGGGGTTCATCGACTTCGAGAACCGGGACGGCGATCGCGCGCGCACCGCGCTGAGCGACGCCGCGAAGGAACGGGTGGGCAGCGATGTCGAACTGCTGGACGCCTATGTCACCGGCGGGTTCGACGTGAGCGGCATGGCACTCGATGTCCGGCTCGGCCGACACGTTCTGAACTGGGGGGAGAGCACCTTCATTCCCAACGGCATCAACGCCATCAACCCGTTCGACGTGAGCAAACTCAGGCGGCCGGGCTCGGAGCTGCGCGAGGCGCTGCTTCCCGTGGGTATGGCCTCGGCTTCGGTCGCGCCGACCGGCACCCTGACGATTGAGGGTTTCTACCAGTTCGACTGGGAGGAGACTCACATCGATCCGGTCGGCAGCTATTTCTCGGTTACGGATTATGTCGGCCCGGGTGCGCGGGAAGCGGTGATCCCGTTGCCCGGTGTCTCTCTGACGGATATGGGCCTCAGCGCGGACAGCACGATCGGGTTCGAGCGCCTCATACCGGCCATCAACGCGGACCTCAAGCGCTTCAGGGATTTGACCCAGGCGCAGCAGGAGCAGCAGCGTATGCTGCCTCCGGGCAGCCTGGACGGCCGGGTGACCGTTCCCGGCGATCAACGCGCCACGGATCCGGATTTCCTGAGTGTCCTGCGCGGCGCGGATGACGATCCCCGGGACGTCGGCCAGTGGGGGGTCGCGCTGCGTTTCCTCTCCGAACGGTTGAACGACACCGAGTTCGGCCTCTACTTCGTCAATTACCACAGCCGCCTGCCGTTCGTCAGTGCGCGCACCGGCAGCATGGCCGGAATCCAGGACGGCCTCGCGGCGGCCCGGGCCGTGGGAGCGCCGACATCCGCGACCGTCGGGGCGCTGAGTTCGGCTGTTGCTCAGCAGGTCAGGCCGCAGGTGACCGCGGCGGTAACCCGAGAGGTGACCCAGGCTGTGCAGGCCGGACAGATCCAACCCGCTGACGCCCAGAAGCACATCGAGGAGCAGGTACAGGAGCAAGTACAAAGGCGCGTAGCCGCGGAGGTGGCCCGGAGCGTTCCGGGAATCGCCAGCGCTCTCGCGGTCGACCGCTATGCGAAGGAGGCCCACTACTATGTCGAATACCCGGAGAACCTCCAGCTCTTCGGAGTGAGCTTCAACAGCGCGTTGGGGACTTCCGGTTGGGCGCTGCAGGGCGAGTACTCGCTGAGGCCGAACACGCCGTTGCAGAGAGCCGAAGACGCGCTCTTCGCCGAAGGCCTCGCCCCGATTCTGCGGGTGCTGGATCCCACCCGCCCGGACTATATTCGCCCGGAAAGCGTTCCCGATTACCTCGGCAGCTACCGGCGGAGCAAGGTCCAGGGCTATATCGAGCGCGACGTAAGCCAGGTCCAGGCCACCGCCACGCGGGTGTTCGGACCCATGCTGGGGGCGGACAGCCTGGCGTTTCTCATGGAAGCGGCGGTGATGCACGTCCACGACATGCCCGACAAGAACGCCACCCCCCTGGAAAGCCCGGCCGGCGGTACCCTCGACACCGATGAAGCTTACGCCGACGCGACCTCCTGGGGTTACCGCTTGGTGGCTCAACTCGGCTACAGCAACGTGATCGGCGCCGTCAACCTGCGCCCCTATGCGCAGTTTCTGCACGACGTGAGCGGCAACAGCCCGGCGCCCAGCGGCCCGTTTGTCGAGGGCCGTACCGCACTCACCATCGGCGTGCGGTCCGACTATCTCAGCAGCTGGCAGGCCGATCTCAGTTACACGCGCTACGCCGGCGAAGGGAACGAGCTGGCCGATCGCGACTTCGTCTCCCTCTCGATCAAGTATTCGTTCTGAGGTGCCGGACCCATGAACGTCACAGATGGCCACGGAGATATTCCGGTCGTCCAGTAGCGAGCGAATGCGGCTCGATGCGGCGATTTGTGCGAAGTTCGCGGGACGACACAACATTTGCGAGATGCACGCGTCCAACCGGATGATGAGCGTCACTGGCGAAGCGGTGGGCAGGGTGCCGATGTGCGGCGATCCGAGCGTCTGACGCTGGCCACCGAAACGGCGGTCTGCTAGAAGCGCGAAGTCGCCGGGAACTTCCGATTCCCGGCGGCTTCATGTGCAAACCGGAGCCTCGGCCACGCTTTCCCTCCCGGTACCATCCGTAACGGTCGAGCCGAGGCTTCGAATATGGGAGCCGGCGATGGCCGATGTCGTCGACCCGGCGGCCGTGCGCCGCCATCACATCGGGAACGCTCGGAATTCGCTCGACGTCGAGGATCGCCCGCTACTGGCGCCGAGGGCGATGGGAGGCTGTCCCTGCGCGGAACCGGCCTGCCGGGGCGGGAGCGGCATCGGCTATGCTGGACGATACAGCTGCGCCCGGCTGTGGCGATCGAGGAGGAATCGATGACGCGCGCCGCGCCCCGTCTCACCCCGTCCCGCACGGACGCCCAGGAGTGGGCGCCGGAAATCCTGACTGAGCTGGGCATGGTCGAGGCGCTGCGCCGGCGCGGGATCGCGTGCGACATGGAAGTTCATCCGGTCAGGGGCATGGCGATAGTCGCTGTCCACCGTGACAGGGCGCCGGACGAATACGTGATGTTCTACGACCCGCTGGACGATGCCGCCCTGCTCGATGTCGCGCGGCGCGTGGCCGCGTTCTTCCGCCGGACGGACGTGTTCATCGACCACGACGATCCGCGCGATCCGATCGATCGCGTCGAGAAGGGCGAACCCGTCGGCGAAGACGAGCCGTGCGCGCTCCAGACCCGCATCGTCGCGGAGCTGATCGCGGTGACCGGCCGCGACCCCGAAAGGCTGATGTTCGACGACGACGGGGTGCTGGACCAGATGGCGCGGCTCTATGTCGAGGCCGGGGGCGCGGAGGCGGCGCGCCACGTGAGGACCTCCCTGCCGTGGGAGGAACAGCGGGATGTCACCGACCATGTCGACTGGATCGACCGCTTCTGGGAGCTCGACGACTGGCTCAAGTTCCACGGCGGAGGCGGGCTCGACGGGCTGCGCGCACTGTGCGACCGGGCGGTGGCGCGGCTGGCCGGGGCCTGATCCGATGCCGCGATACCTGGTCGTCACCCGCGCCTGTTACCTCCGCAAGAGCTGGGCGAGAAGGGGACACGAGCGGATCGACGGGCCGATGATCCTGGTGGAGGAAGACGACGGGACCCTGCGCCGCGCCCAAGGCGCCGATCTGGTCGAGATCGATCGCCAGTATCCGGGCTACCTGGGCGCACCTCACCTGACCGATCAGGATTGAATCGCCGGCTACCCGCACTTCGGTTCGTCGCGATCAAGGCGACCGCCCGAGACCTTGCCTACCTCGTCTACCTGATGGTGACCGAAGGCCAGAAATGCGTCGAGCAGGCATCGATACCTACGAGCAGCGGCACCTCAACAGAATATTCGCTCATCTCGAACGCCAAGCCCGAAAGCTCGGGCTCCAACGCGTCCCGGCGCCGCAAAACGAGGAAAGGAAAAACGAAATTCCATCAGCTGCTTAGGCATCTGTTACTCAAAAGAAAAATTACAATTCCTGTGTTTGGGAGCGGTGTCAAAACCGAGAGACATGGGCAGATGGAGGTAAGGTGATCCATTCGTCGTCGAAGTCAGGACAGTCGGCGATATCGTGTTCTCGCCTGAACAAGATGTAATTCATGCGCGCGTATAGACGCGGGAGCTCCGGGACGGGCTTCTTCCACATCTTTTCCATCGACCTCCGCATCTCGGACTTCTTGAATGGATTCTTGATATTCCATTTGAGGCAATCGAGGGCGAGCATTTCCATGGCCCTGCGCAAATTAGACTGAGTCTCTTTGTCCGCTTCCCGCACCATCTGGACCAGTGAGACTACCAGTTCATACTGGCGAGCCCTTAAGGAAGCCTGCCTCATCGAAGCGCGAAGCACTCCGTCAGTTTCCTTCTGCCTCGGAAGGTGGGCTGTAAGAGGCTTGGCACCCTCATGCCTTCGTAGCCAATGCACCTCGTAATATATGCTAGCGATGGTGTCGCGCAGAACTTTAGGCAAGTCCATCAGGCTGCCGCAATGAGCGTGAAGGGCAGCCTCGGCATCTGCAAGCACATCCTCGTCGACATGTTCCATGAAGTAGTGCCCAGCACCTTACGGAAGGGGTAATCGGCTGCTTCTACCCTACCCGTGCCACCGAAACGGTGCAAGCGGGCTTGTTCACGGGATGGCGAGATGATGGATGTGGCCCGGAGGGCGGTCAGCCGGACACTGCCTGAGGGGCCGTGTTGTCGGTCATCTTGAGGAAGTCGAGGACGCAGCGCGGGTTTCTGGCGAGGTTGCGCATGATCTCGGCGACGGCGAGCCTACTCGTCTTGGTGACGCCGATGGCGAAGCGGCGCAGTAGAGTCGCCGGATTAGCTCAACCGGTAGAACGGCTACCCTGTAAGCAGCCGGTTGTAGGATCGAGTCCCACATCCGCCTACATTGCATGTCTGCCGCTCATTGCACGGACCACCGCATCTGACACACCCCATCGTTGGCACGCAGATATTTGGTTATGAATTCGTCGGTGCTGCGTGAAACGGCTTCGATTATCGTCCCGGCCTTGGTGTAGCCACCGAACATGCCGGTGCCCCAAATTCGAACGACTCCATCCATGCCGACGCCAATATCGTCGACCAAGCGCATGAGCGACACCGAAGCGTGCATCAGTCCGAATTCCTCGGGAGACTCATTTAGCGTGATGTTGATCGTCAGAGACTGGTATCCGTGTACAACGAACAGGCGCGCCGCGCGGAGGCGTCCTTCGATGGTGTGGGTCAGGTCCTTCTTGTTGAGTCCTATTCGCCGAGCTTCCTTTTCGCCATGTATCAGAATGTCTAGGAACATTGGATCGCAGCGAGCGTAGAGCAGCTTCCGGTAGTCCGAGGGACGCAGTGGTCGCGTCACAGATTCGATCGCTGCAAGCCGTTTCGCTTGGGAGGGCGTCAAATCGCCTTCTCGAAGATAGTCCCGTGCTGATGTCGTCGCACCGTGCACGGCCAGTGACGCCACGATTAACAGACACCCAAAGCCTCGCATGGCTGACCTCCCGTCCGCACGCCGCGCATTGCCAAGCACGGATCCGCATTTTAGGAATGGACCCCTGAACGAAAAACCCGCTTGACAAGGATTAAACAGCCGTCGGACACGATTCGCAATGTCCGGCGAGAATGACCGGCCGACGGCACCGAGGCGACGTGGGTCGAGTCCAGGGGACAGAAGCCCGAATCCGACGAGAATGAGGACGGCGACGGTTCCGGGGAAGAGGCCGGCGACACCTCCGCCGGTGCCGGCTCCGGCCAGGACACGTCCGACAAAGACGGCGACCCGCCGTCCGAGCCCGCCGAGGGGGAGTAATCCTCCGAGGCCCGCGAGGAAGAGAGTGAGTCCTCCTTCAGCGCCACAGACGGCGCGGCGACGGACGGGGACATTCGGGCCAATGCTCCCAAAGAGCTTCGGGACCCTTTCGATGCCGAGATATCGAGGGCCGACCGGGCGAAACAGCGAAGTGGGTCGTATCGGGAGTGCGTCTCAGCGCTCCAGACCCGCATCGACACTCTCGGAGGCAAGACACCTGAGCAGGACGGCAAGGCAGGCGCGACCGACACGTCCCCCGACGCCGGGGACTACCGCCGGGGCCGGATCGCGGTCTGGCGCCACTTGCAGGACCTCGCCGGCCCCGCGCGGAAGGTGACGATCGACGGGGTGCACGCATGAGAGTGCGCCTCTGGGCGAGCCCGTTCACCGTCGCCGGCGCATGGGTTCGGTCCGGTCCGGTCCCGCTGGATGGCGCTCCGCATGTGGTGGGGCCGCCTCCGCAGCCAGCCCGACGTCTTCACCGGCGAACTTGGCCGGTGGAAGGGCCTGCGCTATATCGAAACCTCGGGATCGCCGGATTAGCTCAACTAGTAGAGCGGCTGTTTTGTAAACAGCGGGTTATCGGTTCGAGTCCCTCATCCGGCATCACTTCATCGCGAAAGAAGGAAGTGCTGCACCATGAACTGGCGGTAATCGCCGGTCGGGGACATGCAAGTAGGGACTTCTGAGCCGGGAATTCGAAGAGTAAGGGCACCCTCGTCCCAGAGGAGATCGAAGGCAAGCGAATCGGACATGGCGAGGCGCCGGGCTTTTTGCATCCCCTTCTTTTGCCTGATGAACACAGCGAAAAACCATGTGATTGGAACACCCAGAATGTACCACCACCACGGGTAGGCAAAAGCCCAGAGGGTGCCCGCATAACCGATGGTGAAGAGGTACGGGAATAACGTCCAGAAACGAGAGGAAGCAATGGAGTGGGGATCGGCTCCCGCCATTTTGCTCACCCCGAGCTGCAAGTCGCCAGCCGTTACCTTCGTGGTGATCGCTTGGTGAAAATTGTTGAGGCTGGACATAATCCGCTTCCCATCTACGGTGTGGAGCTGATGGGCTCCGTTAAGCGTTCCTGGGCCCGGATTGCGGCCGAGCCCGAAGGAATTCTAGCTGACCCCGCCGCTTCCACATAAACCCCGTTTCACAAGGAATCGACGGACGCCGGACACGATTCGCCATATCCGGCGCGAACGACCAGACCGACGTAACCCTCCGAGGTAGGCCGCCTGTTGCTTCGGGGAGTGCCTGGGCAGGCTGAGTGTTCGGGAAGTGGGCGCTTGTCAGGTGTCCACTTAGCGGTAAGTGGACACTTAGCGGATGTCGGTTTCCGGGGAGAGGGCTGTCGAGGGGGGCGGCGGGGCGGTCGATCGCCGGCGGCGCCGGTGGAGCGAGGCGCAGAAGCGCCAGATCGTCGCGGAGAAGCTCCGAACTGCACGCCTGGGGCGATTCCAACCTCTACCTCAGACGCCGCGACAGGCAGATCGTCATGACCGTCGAGCACCGCGCCGCGCCCGGCCTCGACGACATCGAGATCGAGCTCGCCGACGACGGCAAGGGAACCGCGCTGCGGCTCCGCCAGGTCGACGCCGCCGAGGCCGCGCCCGAGCCCGAAACCCCCGAACGGCGCATCCTCAAGGCGCTCGCCGAAGCCGGGACGCCGCTGTCGCAGCGCCAGATCCGCGAACGCGCCGCAACCCGCCACAAGACCGTCGGCGCGGTCCTCAAAAAGCTCGTCCGCGAAGGACGCGTCCGCCACGACGCCGAAGGGCACTACAGCCTCGCCGCGGACCAGGCCGACAACGCCGCGCCGGCCGACAACGGCAGCCGCCCCGGCAACGCCCGGTTCCCGGTTCCCGGTTCCGCCCATCCCTAGGGGTTCGAAGCGGAACCGCCCGCCGGAACCACCTCCCGACCGCCGTCAGGCGCCGGCAAAGACAATCCGTCGGGCGATCGGCCCATGGCACGCCCCGACCCCGCCGAAGAGCCTGCCCCCGCGAAGGCGGGGGGGGGGCCAACCGAAACCCCCACCCCCTTCCTCTTACCGGCAACGATCGTTCAATCCGGCAAATCCGCGCGATCAGGAAGCGAGATAATCCGGCAAATCCCCCCTCAGACAATCCGCGAAACAACACCCATCTCGGCGCGTTCCTGCGCGAGCATCTGCCGCAGCGGTGCAATGCCAGCCAGCACACGATCGCAAGCTACGCCGACAGCTTCGTCCTGCTCCTCGGCTTTGCCGCCGGACGTCTCGGAATCCGGCCGAGCGCGATCACGATCGAGCATCTGACCACCGATCTCTTGTTCGGCTTCCTCGACCATCTGGAAGCCGATCGCGGCAACTCGGTCGGCACGCGCAATGTCAGGCTGGCGGCGATCAAGTCCTTCTTCCACTATCTCGAATATCGCCTGCCGGCTTGTCTCGACCTTGCCATGCAGGTGGATGCCATGCCGATGAAACGGCACGATGAGAGGGCCGTCGCCCATCTTGAGCGCGCGGAAGTCCGGGCTCTGCTCGACGCCCCTGATCCGGCAACCGCCAGTGGCCGGCGGGATCGGGCGATGCTGCATCTGGCCTACGCCGCTGGCCTCAGGGTCTCGGAACTGGTCGCCGTCCGGATCCCCGATCTGAGCCATCCCGACCTCGACAGCGTGCGCGTCACCGGCAGAGGACGGCGCGAACGGACCCTGCCGCTGTGGCGCGAGACCCGCGGGACGATTCGGGACTGGCTTGTCGCCAGGCCCGCCTGCGGCTGCGACCACCTGTTCGTCAACGCGCGACGCGCCCCGATGAGCCGACACGGCTTCGCCCATCGTCTGGCCCTCCATGCCGAAGCCGCGGCCAAGAGCGCGCCCACGATCGCCGACAAGCGCGTCTTCCCCCCATATCCTGCGGCACAGCTGCGCCATGCACACGCTGGAAGCCACCGGCGATATCCGTAAGGTCTCCTTGTGGCTTGGCCACGCCGCCATCCGCAGCACGGAGATCTACCTCCGGAGCGATCCGGCGAGAAAGCTCGACATCCTTGGCGAGACGGTGCCGCCGTCGATCGGTCGGGGCACCTTCAAGGACGCACCCGACCGGGTGATGATGATTCTCAGCGAGGTGCGGGCTCCGCGCAAATGGTAAGCGAATCGGCTGCGACGGCCTGCGCCTCAAGGGCCGGGCCGCCGTGACGCAACATTAATGGCAGCTTTCCATTAATCTCATAATGGAGAGCTCTCCATTACGACATCTGGCCCTTCATCCCGAGCAGCAGGCGATCGTTGGGGTGGCGAGGATCATAGATGCCATCCTGATCGATGACGCGCGCTTCCACGAGACCGCAGAGCTCGAGCAGATGGTGCCAGTCCCGGCCGTTGCGGGAGA
>JAPPIT010000187.1 GCA_028820505.1 Defluviicoccus sp. | reverse complement strand
GGGGCGCTACTCGCCCGGCACCTTCAATCCCCCGGGACCCGAAGGCTTACACCTGACGTTTCTGCTGGGCGTCGTTTTCGTGGTCGCCGCTCTCTGGTTGCTGCGGGCCGAGATCGTCCGGGTGGTCGTCCTAGACAGCGCGGCGAATGTCGGCGACACGATCCAGGCCGACATGGAATTGCCGGTCGGCGCGCCGTTCGCGGCCACGGTAGCCACGGGGCAGCGTTTCGTCCGGGCCGCGCGCGCGATCAACGACCAGCTCGAAGGATCGTCGATCGAGTCGATCAGCCTGATCGTCGGGAATCTCGCCGGCGCCGCGGGGACGCGAACCGGCCAGGACGAGGCGAACAGGAGCCATCTCGCCTCGGTGAGGCTTCACCTTCACAAGCGGCCGCTCCGACGAGCGTCCCCCGAGGTCATCGAACGACTGTGGCGCCGGAATGTCGGCGACGTGGCGGAACTGGAGAAAGTCTCCATCCAGACCACCAGACTCCGGTTCAGGCCCGGCGTCGCATATGCCCTGCTCCACGACGATCCCGAAACGCTCCGGAACGCGGCGCTGGAGCTCGGGGCCTATCTGCGCACGGTACCGGGGCTGTACGCGCAGTCGGACAGCCTGTCGCCGGGCAAGCGGCATTTCGAGATCCGCCTTACCCCGGTCGGCCATGCGGCGGGATTGACGCCGGCGATGATCGGCAAGCAGCTCAGGGCGGGTTTCCACGGGCTTGAGGTTCAGCGGATCCAGCGCGGGCGGGACGAGATCGACGTGGTCGTCCGCTATCCCGCCGAACGCCGGCGCAGCCTGCGGGAACTCGCCAGCGAGCGCATCGCGCGGCCGGACGGCCGGGAGATTCCCCTATCCGCGGTGGCCCGCGTCGTGGAGAAGCGCGAGCTCTCGACGCTGACACGGATCGACGGCAAGCAGGCGGCGCTGGTGAACGCGCATGTCGATTTCAGCAGGATCACCGCGATCCAGGGCAGGCGCACGGTCGCGGAGAGCTTCCTACCCGGCCTTCTGGCGAAATATCCCGGCCTCTCGGTCGCGCGGGACGCCGGCGCCCGGGACGAGAGGGCGCTGCTGGAGACCCTCGCGGTCCTGGTCCCGATCGTGCTGCTCCTGATGTACGGTCTGATGGCCGCCTTCCTGCGCAGCTACTGGAAACCCCTGGTGGCGGTGATCGGGGTCCCGATGGCCTTCGCCGGGGGAGTATTCGGTCACTGGGCGCTCGGGTGGGACCTGACGGCCGTATCGCTGTTCGGCATGATCGGCGTCGCCGGCGTCATCGTGAACGACGCGCTGGTGCTGCTCGACCGCTACAACACGATCCGGCGCGAGAACGAGGCGGTCCCGGCGATCGCCGCGGCGTCCGCGGCGACCCGAGACCGCTTCCGCGCCGTGTTCCTGACCACGCTGACCACCGTGCTGGGCCTGTCTCCGCTGCTCTACGAGCGGAGCGACGAGCTCCTGTTCCTGGTGCCGTTCGTCGTCAGCATGCTGGGCGGGCTTGTCGCCGCCGGCGCCTTCACCCTGTTCGTGCTGCCGGCGCTGGTGATGTTCGTCGAGGGCCGCCGGGAAACCTGACGGCTTCGGACCGCCCGCCCAGCGCGTCCGGTCATCCGCTCCCGGCCCGTATTCCGCCGATCGTGGCATTCGGCAGGATCGCGTCCGGGTCGATCCGGAGCTCCATCAGGGCGGGGGCGTCGGCTTCCCCGGCGCGTTCGAAAGCGGCCGGAAACTCTTCGGTGCGGGTCACCGTTTCCCCGTGCAGGCCGTAGGCCCTGGCCAGCATGGCGAAGTCCGGGTTGGCGAGGTCGGTGGCGATCACCCGTCCCGGATAGTGCCGTTCCTGGTGCATGCGGATGGTGCCGTAGGTGCCGTTGTTCACCACGAGGACGGTGAGATTGCGAAGACCCTGGGCCGCGGCGGTCGCGATTTCCTGGCCGTTCATCAGGAAGTCGCCGTCGCCGCACCATGAGACGACTTCGCGTTCGGGATGCAGAAAGGCGGCCGCCACGCCGGCCGGGACCCCGTAGCCCATCGACCCGCTCTGCGGCGAGAGCTGGGTGCGATACCCGCGATAGCGGTGGAACCGGTGCAGCCACTGGGAGAAGTTCCCCGCGCCGTTGGCGATAATGGCGTCGTCCGGCAGAACGCTCTCCAGGTGGCGCACGACATCGGCGAGGTTGAGCGCGCCCGGCATCCCGGTCGGTTCGGCGAAATCCTCGTAGGCGGCGCGCAACGCGGCGCGGTGCGCGGCCCAGGGCGGGTTCGGAATCGGCTCAAGCGCGGCGAGCGCGGCGGCGAATTCCGGCATGCCGGCGGCGATCCCGAGGTCCGGCTGATAGACCTTGCCGATCTCTTCGATACCCGGATTCGCATGGATCAGGCGTTGCCGCGGCTTGGGCAGGGCAAGGAGGGAATAGCCCTGGGTTACGATCTCGCCGAGCTGGGCGCCCGCCACCAGCAACAGATCGGACTCGCGGATCGCCGCGGCGAGGGCCGGGTTCGCGCCGAGCCCGACGACCCCGGCATAGCTCGGGTGCCGGTTGTCGAGCAGGTCCTGGCGGCGAAACCCCGCGGCGACGGGCAGGTCGTTCGCCTCCGCGAATGTCCGCAGGTCCTCGCACGCTTGTTCCGTCCAGCCGCTGCCGCCAACCAGAACGACCGGGCGTTCCGCCACCTCGAGCATGCCGCGCAGCCGCATCATGTCCGGGGCTGCCGGGCTTGCCTGCACCTCTTCATAGGCCGCGCCGTCCTCGACCTCGGCGCGATCGGTCTGCATGTCCTCCGGCAGCGCCAGCACCACCGGCCCGGCGCGGCCCGAAGTCGCCGTGCGGAAGGCGCGGTTGACGTATTCCGGGATCCGCGCCGGATCGTCGATCTGGCCGGTCCACTTGGTGAGCTCGCCCATCATCCGGCGGAAGTCGATCTCCTGGAAGGCCTCCCGTTCCGCCATGCCGCGCGCGACCTGGCCCACGAACACGATCATCGGCGAGGAATCCTGGCGCGCGGTGTGGATTCCGACGCTCGCGTTGGTCGCCCCGGGGCCGCGGGTGACGAAGCAGATACCGGGCCGCCCGGTCAGCTTGGCGTACGCTTCCGCCATGTAGGCCGCGCCGCCCTCCTGGCGGCAAGTGACGATCCGGATCCGGTCGCGCACATCGAACAGCGCGTCGAGGGTCGCGATATAGCTCTCGCCCGGCACGCAGAAAATCGTATCGACGCCGTGCGTGAGCAGCGCATCGGCGAGGATCTGGCCGCCGGTCCTGAGATTGCTGGTCATGTCTCGATGAACTCGTCCAGGAAGACGGTGTATTTCTGCGGCTTGGGCTTGTCGGCGTCTTCCGGGTCGACGTAGCGGATCGAGCTCTTTCCCTTGAGCCGGCGCGGCAGGATCATCGCCCGCGAAAAATGCCCCGGCGCGTCGTCCGGCGCCCACGCGTAGACCGCATCGGGTCCGGCTTCGAACCAGGCGTCGTATTCGCCGATCTCGGTCGTCTTGCCGTGCACCCGGACGTTGAAGCCGCCCTTGAGCAGGCAGCGTATGCCGCCGCCCTGGTGGGTGTGGGTATAGGCGATCCCGCCGGGCGGCAGTTCCACCTTGTCGCAGCGGAGCAGGTAGCCGTCCGGATCGTCGAGCACGAGCGACGCTTCCAGCTTGCGCTCGGAGCGGACGCCTTCGCCCGAGGGGCCGCCCTCGCCCGGATCGAGCTCGTAGCGGAGCAGGCAGGCCCCCTCCGCGCCGGCGGCGACCGAAACCGGACCGGTGTGGAAGAACGCCGAGTTCGTGGCAAGCGTCGCGGTGGAGCCGCCGGCGGAGATCGAGGCCATTCCCTCGGCGACGTATATCGCCCGAATCGCCGGCGGCAGCGGTTCCGCGAGGCGAGCCTTCGCCGCGAAATCGTCCTTGGACAGTCGAAGAAGTCTATCCGGCATTAAAATCTCCTGCCCGTTCGCCGCGACAACCTAACCCGCTGCGTGCCGAGAGGGTAGGCGCCCCCTCGTCATTTCGACCGAGCGCAGCGAGCGGAGAAATCCGGTGCCGCCGGCAGGGAGATTTCTCCGCTCCGCCTCCCTGCGGTCGGCTCCGGTCGAAATGACGAGGGGAACTATTCGGCCATGGGAGAGAATTTGACCGGGTCCCGCTCCGGGGTATGATCGCCCGCCGGGCAGGTCGAGAAGGAACCGACAAGTCAATGATAAATCATACGGTTAGGGTCTATCCTTCGAAAGAAACCTTAGCAAGGCAGGACCAACTCGCCTGGAAAATCGCCGCGGTCGCCACCGATCCCGTGGCGATCGAGCCGGCGGTCGTCGACATGGTCGTCAACCGGATCGTCGACAATGCCGCCGTGGCGGTGGCGGCGCTCAACCGGTCCCCGGTCGCCGCCGCGCGGGCGCAGGCGCTCGCTCATCCGAGGGACGGCGGCGCGGCGGTTTTCGGCATCGCGCCGGATCGCCGCTTCGCCGCCGAATGGGCCGCGTGGGCGAACGGAACGGCGGTTCGCGAGCTCGACTTCCACGACACGTTCCTCGCCGCCGACTACTCCCATCCGGGCGACAACATCCCGGCCGTCCTGGCGGTAGCGCAGCAGACCGGGCGCGGCGGGAAAGACCTCGTTCGCGGCATCGCGACGGCCTACGAGATCCAGATCGACCTGGTGAAGGGAATCTGCCTGCACGCCCACAAGATCGACCACATCGCCCATCTCGGGCCGTCCGCTGCGGCGGGGCTGGGCACGTTGCTGGGACTCTCGACCGAAACGGTTTATCAGGCGGTGCAGCAGGCGCTTCATACCTCCGTCAGCACGCGGCAGTCGCGCAAGGGCGAAATCTCCAGCTGGAAGGCGTTCGCGCCCGCCCACGCGGGCAAGCTCGCGATCGAGGCGGTCGACCGCGCGATGCGGGGCGAGGGCGCGCCGTCCCCCATCTACGAGGGCGAGGACAGCGTGATCGCGCGCGTGCTCGACGGGCCGGACGCCGAATACACGGTGCCGCTGCCCGCGCCGGGCGAGGCGAAGCGCGCGGTCCTCGAATCCTACACCAAGGAGCATTCCGCCGAGTACCAGAGCCAGGCGATCATCGACCTCGCCTTCCGCATGCGGGAACGGATCGCCGATTTCGAGGCGATAGACCGGCTCGTCCTCCACACCAGCCACCACACCCACTACGTGATCGGGACCGGTGCCGGGGATCCCCAGAAGATGGACCCCGGGGCAAGCCGCGAGACGCTCGACCACAGCATCATGTACATACTCGCCGTCGCGCTGCAGGACGGCGAATGGCACCATGTCCGCTCCTACGCGCCCGAGCGTGCCGCGCGGCCCGACACGGTCCGCCTGTGGCGCAAGATCTCGACCGTCGAGGATCCCGAGTGGACCGCGCGCTACCACGAACCCGATCCCAACAGGCGGGCCTTCGGCGGGCGGCTGGAGATCGCGTTGAAGTCGGGCGAGACGATCGTCGACGAGATCGCGGTCGCCAACGCCCATTCCGCCGGGGCGCGCCCGTTCGCGCGGGCGGACTATGTTCGCAAGTTCGAGACCCTGGCCGAGGGCATCGTCGCGCCCGACGAGCAGCGCCGGTTCCTCGACCTGGTCCAGCGCCTGCCGGACCTCGGACCCGAGGAGCTGGGCGGCCTCAACGTCGCCGTCGATCCCGCGGGCCTGGTCAATGCCGAGCGGGACGACAGGGGGATTTTCTGATGCTGTTCGCGAAGAAGACGGCGGCGGAGAAACGGGCCGCGTTCCGTGCGGCGATCGACTCCGGTGCGCTGTTGCAGATGCCGGGCGCGTTCTCGCCGCTGGTCGCGGTGATGGTCCAGGAGAAGGGATTCGACGGCATCTATATCTCGGGCGCGGCGCTGTCGGCCGATCTCGCGCTTCCCGATATCGGGCTGACCACGCTGCCCGAGGTGACGGCCCGGGGCCACCAGATCGCGCGCGCGACCGATTTGCCCGCGCTGATCGACCTCGACACCGGGTTCGGCGAGCCGATGAACGCGGCCCGCTCGGTCCAGGAGATCGAGGATGCCGGGCTCGCCGGCTGCCATCTGGAGGACCAACTGAGCCCCAAGCGCTGCGGGCATCTCGACAACAAGGTGCTGATTCCGCCCGGGGACATGGCGCAGAAGATCCGCGCCGCGGCTGACGCCAAGCGCGATCCGAACTTTCTCCTGATGGCGCGGACCGACGCCAAGGCGTCCGAGGGGATGGATGCCGCGATCGACCGCGCCAGGGCCTATGTCGATGCCGGTGCGGATGCGATCTTCCCCGAGGCGCTTACGACGATCCCCGAATACGAGGCCTTCCGGGCGGCGGTCGACGTGCCGCTCTTGGCCAACCTCACCGAGTTCGGAAAGACCCCGCTGCTCACGCGCGACCGGCTGATCGAGCTCGGCTACAACATCGCGATCTACCCGGTGACGACGCTTCGCCTCGCGATGTTCGGGGTCGAGGAGGGGCTCGACATCCTCAGGGCCAAGGGCAGCCAGCAGGACGCCGTGCCGCGGATGCAGACGCGCAAGCGGCTCTATGAGCTGGTTCGCTACGAGGACTACAATCGGTTCGACCAAAACCTCTTCAATTTCAGGATCTGAAGGCGGGACAGAACGGGAGAATCCGATGGCGGAACCGGAAATCCAGAAGGGCCTCGCCGGGGTCACGGTGGATACCACCGCGATCTCCAAGGTGATGCCCGAGACCAACTCTCTTACCTATCGCGGATACGCGGTGCAGGACCTCTGCGCGCACGCCTCCTTCGAGGAAGTCGCCTGGCTGATGTGGAACGGCGATCTCCCGACCGCCGCCCAGCTCGACGGGCTCAGGGCCGAGGAAGCAAACCGGCGCGAAATTTCCGAGGACCATGTCGCCGTCATCCGGCGCTTTCCGCGCGACGCCCATCCGATGGACACGCTGAGAACGGCGGTCAGCTATCTCGGCACCGCCGAAACCGCGTGGGGCGGGGAGCCGGAGGAGGCGGACCGCAACCGGTCGCTCGACCTCTTCGCCAAGATTCCCACGATGATCGCGACCGACTACCGGTTCCGGAAGGGCGAGGACCGCATCGCGCCCCGGGACGACCTTCCGATGGTCGAGAACTTCTTCAACATGTGCTTCGGCGAGGTGCCGCCCCGCGAGGTGATCGATGCGTTCGATACCTCGATGGTCCTTTACGCCGAGCACAGCTTCAACGCCTCGACCTTCACCGTGCGCACCATCGCCTCGAGCCGGTCGGACATCTATTCCGCTGTCACCGGCGGTATCGGCTCGCTCAAGGGCCCGCTGCACGGCGGTGCCAACGAGGCGGTGATGCACATGTTCCTCGAAATCGGTGACCCCGACATCGCCGAGCAGTGGATGAAGGACGCCATCGCCGGGAAGAGGCTGGTGATGGGCTTCGGCCACCGGGTCTACAAGTCGGGCGATTCAAGGGTGCCGACGATGCGGCGCTGCCTGGAGGACCTCGCCGCATGGAAGGGCGACGACACCTGGATCCGCATGTCGGACGGGCTCCAGAAGGTGATGATCGGGGAGAAGGGGATCCACCCCAATCTCGATTTTCCGGCCGGTCCCGCCTATTACATGATGGGCTTCGACATCGAGATGTTCACGCCGCTCTTCGTGATGAGCCGGATCACCGGCTGGACCGCCCACTATCTCGAGCAGAACGCGGACAACAGGCTGATCCGCCCGTTGAGCGCCTATAGCGGGGCGGCGCAGCGCGAGGTCGTGCCGATCGCCGAGCGCTGAGGCGCGCGCCCGTTCAGTTCCAGCCGTCGATGCCGAGGGCGGCGCGTTCCTCCACGGTGCGCTCCAGCTTGAAGTCCTCGACCGGGATTCCGGTGGCATCGGCGATCCGGACGACCGCGTTGAAGGACGCGACGACTCCGGCGGCATCGACGAAGCCCTCTTCGCCCACCGCCCCGATCAACGCCTCGCGGGCGCGATCGAGCCCGGCTTCCGTGCCGCTCACGACCGCTTCGGCGAATTCGATCAGCTGCCGGCCGTGCGGCACGCCGCCGTCGCCGTCCCCGGTGACGCCGTCCAGCGAGTAGCTCTCTCCGTAATGCGCGCCGCTCTCACGGAGCAGCATCACATGCCCGGCGGTTCAGTATCGGCACCGGTTGATCAGCGAGACCCGGGCGGCGATGAGTTCCATCTGCGCGTGGCTTATCGCGCGGTATTCGGTGGCGAAGTCCTTGAGCGCGAACTGCGGCAGGTAGATGACGTCGTCGAGCTCGAAGAAGGCCGCGACCTCCGCCGGGACGGCGCTCATCCCCCGGTGGATGTTGGCGACCAGATCGGGCGTCTTGCCGCCATAGGGGTCGGGATCGGCGTCGGTGACGTCCTCCGGCTCGAGCGTGGCGACCCAGGCGAGGGTCTTCCTGGCGTTCGCCGGGCGGTGGCGGGACGGGCTGCCCGGCACCGGTTCGGGAAGCGGCCGCGGCGGAATCCCGAGTCCCTTCGCCAGCGTGTCCAGCGCGGTCGCGACGGAGACCACGCCCACGATCTCCACGTACTCCGTCTCGGAAAGGCCGGTATCCATCATGCGGTCGAACCAGGACTCGGTCAGGCGTCCCGAATCGGTCCGGACCCGGTGGACGACCTCCACGACATTGTCGGGCAGGGCGCTCGTCGAATCGTGGGTTCCGTGCACCGCGAAGGGGGAAAGCGCGGCCGCGCGTTCGAGGCAGAGCGCGCAATCGAGGGCTTCGCGGCACGCCTCGACCATCGCGAGCCTCTGCGCGCCGTCCCACCATGTGCCCGGCCCGGCGAGGTGCTGCCAGGCGCGCGCGTGGGCCCGGTCGAGGTCGGCGCGAATTTCGAACCGCGCAAGATCGGACAGCGTTTCGCCGCTCATCCCTCGCTTTCCTCGCGCCGGCGCCGCCGCTCGATGGCGTCGCGGCGGGCGATGAACAGGAGCGCCGCGATTATCACAGCCGTGCCCGCGGCCGACCAGATGTCGGGAATCTCCGAAAACACGACGAATCCGAAGAACGCCGCGAGCGGCATCCGCAGGAAGTCGAGCGGGGCGACGATGGTCACCTCGCCGGCGTCGTAGGCGCGCGCGAGAAAGTTCTGTCCGACGCCGCCGAGCACGCCCGCCGCGATCAGCCAGCCGAACTGCTCCCAGGTCGGCGTCTGCCAGGTCAGCAGCGCCGGCGGCAGCAGGAACAACGTGCCGAACAGGAAGAAGTAGAAGACGATCCGTGTCGGCGGCTCGGTCGTCGACAGGCTCTTCAGCGAGATGATCGCGCCGCTGGTGAGCACCGCGCTCCCGAGCGCGATCAGCATCGCGTGGTCGACCTGGCCGTGCGGCTTGACGATCATCACCACCCCGACGAAGCCGGCGATCGTCGCCAGCGTGCGGTCGCGGCGGATCGCCTCGCCCAGGATCAGCCCGGAGAGCAGGATCGACCAGAACGGCGAGGTGAACGAGAGCACCATCGCGTCCGAGAGCATCAGCCGCCCCACCGCGTAGACGACGCAGGCGAAGGAGGCGATCCCGAAGAAGGCGCGCAGGAAATGGGTCTTGAGGCGCCGCGTCGCGATCCCCGGCCGGCCCACCCGGACGAGCCACGGGACGAACAAGACGAGCGCCGTCGTGGTCCGCATCAGCGCGACGACGAAGAAGGGGAGCTCGGTCGCCATCTGCTTGATGATCGCGAACATCGCGGTCAGCAGGGTGACGGCCAGCAGCATCCAGAGCACGCCGCGCAGATTGTCGAGTTTCGGGCGGTAGGCGGCCGGGCCCCGCGCCGGCGTGTCGCTCACCGCCCTACCGGAGTTCCGCGCGGGCGAGCCGTTCGAGCCAGCGGACGATTTCGGTGTGATCGCGCCCGGGCTCGAGGTTCTGCTGCGCCTGGGCCCAGATCTGCCGGCTGAGCGCGGCGAACGGTACGGCGGTCCCGGTATCGCGCGCGAGGTCGAGCGCGATGTCGAGGTCCTTCACCATCAGGTCCAGCGAAAACCCGGAATCGAAGCCGCGCGAGAATACGAACCGGGCGAGCTTGTTGCGCGTCGAATGGTTCATGCCGGTCGAGGCGTTGACGACCCCCGCCATCGTCTCCGGCTCCAGGCCGAACCGCTTGCCGACCAGGAACGCCTCGGCCGCGATCAGGAAGCCCGCCGCGCTGATCGTGTTGTTGAGCGCCTTTAGCGCGTGGCCCGAGCCGACGGGGCCGGTGCGGACGACGCGCTTCCCCATGGTTTCCAGCACCGGCCGGCATCGTTCCACGAGCGCTTCGTCTCCGCCCGCCATGACGGTGAGCGTGCCCTCGACCGCGCCCTTGCGCCCGCCGGAGACCGGCGCGTCGATCATGCCGATCCCGCGTTCCCGCAATGCCGCGGCGAGCGCCACCGTGCCGGACGGTTCCGACGAGCTCATGTCGACCAGAATGCCGTCTTCCGCGAACCCGTCGGCAATTCCGCCCTCGTCCAGCGCGGCGCGGACGACATCGGCGCCGGTCGGCAGCATGGTGATGACGACATCGCTGGCGGCGGCAACCCCGGCGGGACCGTTCGCGGCCCGGCCGCCGGTCGCTTCGGCGGCTTCCTCGGCGCGGCCGGGCGCAATGTCGTGCAGGCTCAGCGAATGGCCGGCTTTCGCGACATGCTCCGCCATCGGGCGGCCCATCGCCCCGAGGCCGATAATGCCGACCCTGCGCAACTCCATCGCGGGCGCCTTCCTGCCGGGTTCCGAGGATCGCGCATCCTATCGCGTCGGGCGAGGCTGCGAAACGGCGGCCGGCGGAGGATCAGGCGGCGAGCGCCTCCCGCGCCGGAACGTGATCCCTGTCCTGCGCCTCCGCTACGGCGGCGTGGGTGAGCCGGCCGCGATGGACGTTGAGCCCGTTGAGCAGATGCGGATCGCCGAGAAGCGCGTCCCGTCCGCCGTCCCGGGCGAGCCCGCAGATGAAGGGGAGGGTGGCGGCGTTGAGCGCCAGCGTCGAGGTCCGCGCCACCGCACCCGGCATGTTGGCGACGCAGTAATGCACCACCTCGTCGACGACGAAGCTCGGGTCCGAATGGGTCGTCGGGCGGCTGGTCTCGCAGCACCCGCCCTGGTCGATGGCGACATCGACGATCACCGAACCCCGCTTCATGGCCCGCACCATGTCGCTTGTGACCAGCTTGGGCGCGGCGGCGCCCGGGACCAGCACCGCGCCGATCACCAGGTCCGCGTCGAGGACCTCCTGCTCGATCGTGTCCGCCCTCGATTGCCGCGTGGCGATCAGGCTCCGGAATTGCAGGTCGAGCTCGGCGAGACGGCGGTGCGAGGTATCGAGCACGGTGACGGCCGCGCCGAACCCGTTGGCGACCAGCACCGCGTTGGTGCCCACCACGCCGCCGCCGATGACGACGACCTTGCCCGGCCGGACCCCGGGCACGCCGCCGAGCAGGATGCCGCGGCCGCCATGCTCGGTCTCCAGGCAGTGGGCGCCGGCCTGCACCGCCATACGGCCGGCGACCTCGCTCATCGGCGCAAGCAGGGGCAGCCCGCCGAAATCGTCGGTCACCGTCTCGTAGGCGATGGCGATGCAGCCCGAGTCGATCAGACCCTGCGTCTGCTTTCGGTCCGGCGCCAGATGCAGATAGGTGAACAGGATCTGATCCTCGCGCAGCATGGCGATTTCCTCGGGCTGCGGCTCCTTCACCTTCACGATCATGTCGGCCTTCGCGAACACCTCCGCCGCGTCGGCCGCGATCCGGGCGCCGGCCCGGGCATAGTCCTCGTCGTCGATGCCGATCCGGTGCGCGGCGCCGGTCTCGACCATCGCCTCGTGGCCGGCGCGGACCAACTCGCGCACCGAGCCGAGCGTCATGCCCACCCGGTTCTCTTCGGTCTTAATCTCCCGGGGTACGCCGACTAACATGGGGTTCTCCCTCTCGGAACCGGTTCGCCAAACATGGGTCGGACCTGGATCGACCACAAGGAGTTTCGGCATGCGCGCGATCGTCGCCCACGCGATCGGATCCCCGGAAGACCTGAAAATCGACGAAATGCCCGACCCGGCACCCGGTCCGGGCGAAGTGCTGGTCGACATTAAGACGGCGGCGGTCAACTTCCCCGACCTGCTGGTGATCGAGGGCAAGTACCAGATCGTTCCGCCGCATCCCTTCGTGCCCGGCAAGGAAGGCGCCGGCACGGTCGCGGCGCTGGGCGAGGGCGTGGACGGGCTGTCTGTCGGCGACCGGGTGATGGTCCAGGTCGAGTGGGGAACCTACGCGGAGAAGCTGGTCCTGCCGGCCGATCACTGTTTCCCGATGCCCGACGGCATGGGTTTCGAGGAAGCCGCCGCGATGGGCATCGCCTATCAGACGGCCCATTTTGCGCTGGTCGCGCGGGCGGGGGTGAAGGCGGGCGACCGGGTACTGGTCACTGCGGCGACGGGCAGCGTCGGCATCGCCGCGCTCCAGCTCGCAAGGGCGTTCGGCTGCACCGTGCTCGCCGGGGTCACGACGATGTCCAAGGCGGATGTCGCGCGGGAGAACGGCGCCGACCACATCGTCGACCTCACGGTGGAAAATCTGCGCGACTCGATCCGGAACCAGGTGAAGGAGGCGTGCGGCGCGGTCGACGTGGTGCTGGAAAGCGTCGGCGGCGAGGTTTTCGACGGCGCCGTCCGCGCGCTCGACTTCGAGGGAAGGGCCGTAATCGTCGGCTTCACCGGCGGCGAGATCGCGTCCTTCCGGACCAACTACGCGCTGTTGAAGGTCATATCGGTGACCGGCGTGAACTGGGCGGCCTACCGCGACCGCGATCCGGAGTGGGTGCAGCGCGTCCAGCGGGAACTCTTCGATCTCCACGGCGAGGGCAGGATCGCGATCCCCGTCCAGGCGGTGCTGCCGATGGCGGACTACGTAAAGGCGTTCGACGTGATCCGCGACCGCCGGGTCCGCGGCAAAGTGATCCTTCGTATGGCTTGACCTCCGCGCGCCCGCACCTGCCGTCCTTGTTCCCCCTGTTGTCACCCCGGACTTGTTCCGGGGTCCAGGGAAGCCGGGCGAGGGCGGTGCGTGTGGCCCTGGACCCCGGAACAAGTCCGGCGTGACAGCGGGGGGCGGAGCTCGGCCCGACCGCCTGAACCGGACAGCAGTAGACTTGTTCCGGCATGACGGGAGGGGGCGGTGGCGTCGTCCGTCCCGGGTCCGATGTCACCGTGTGATGATCTCCGGCCCCATCAGGGCGGTCGGGATCCAGGTCGAGATCCACGGCACGTAGGTCACCAGGATCAGGAAGACGAACATGATGCCGACCCAGGGGAGGGCGGCGCGCACCACGTTCATCACCGACATCGAGGCCACGCCGGCGGTGACGAACAGGTTGAGCCCGACCGGCGGGGTGATCATCCCGATCTCCATGTTGACCACCATGATGATCCCGAGATGGATCGGGTCGATGCCGAGCTCGATGGCGATCGGGAAGACCAGCGGCGCGACGATGATCAGGAGCCCCGACGGCTCCATGAACTGACCGCCGATCAGCAGCAGCACGTTCACCACCACGAGGAAGAGGATCGGCCCGAGCCCGGCGGCCAGCATGGCCTCGGCGATGTCCTGCGGGATCCGCTCCTCGGTCAGCACGTGCTTGAGAATCAGCGCGTTGGCGATGATGAACATCAGCGTGACGGTGAGCTTGCCGCCTTCGAGCAGCGTCTTCTTCGTGTCCGGGTGCCAGAACACGCCGATGGTCCGCGTCACCAGCGCGAGACCCCGGGGTCCGGCCTCGGCGAACGGTCCCATGTCGCGATAGACGAAGTTGGCGATCAGGAAGGCGTAGACCGCCGCGACGGCGGCGGCCTCGGTCGGGGTGAAGATCCCGCCATAGATGCCGCCCAGGATGATGAAGATCAGCAGCAGCCCCCAGAACGCGTCGCGCCCGGACTCGAACAGCTCGCGCCACCCCGCCCACGGTTGCGACGGCAGGCCGCGGACCCGCGCCGTCACGTAGATTCCCGCCATCAGCATCAGCCCGGCGACGATGCCGGGCAGGATGCCGGCGAGGAACATGCGCCCCACCGAGACGTCGGTCGCGGCGGCGTAGACGACCATCACGATGGAGGGCGGGATCAGGATGCCGAGCGTGCCGGCGTTGCAGATGACGCCGGCCGCGAACTCCTTCGAATAGCCGACCTCCCGCATGCCGGCGATGACGATCGAGCCGATGGCGATCACCGTCGCGGGGGAGGAGCCGGAGAGGGCCGCGAACATCATGCAGGCGACCACCGAGGCGATGGCGAGCCCGCCCTTGATATGGCCGACCAGCGCGATCGCGAAGCGGATGATGCGCCGCGCCACCCCGCCGGTCGACATGAAGGTGGAGGCCAGGATGAAGAACGGGATGGCGAGCAGCGTGTAGTGCCCGTCGAAGGCGGAGAACAGGGTTTGCGCGATGGAGGCGAGCGAGCCGTCCGAATGGAGCACCAGGAACAGGATGCTGGAGAGCCCGAGCGAGACCGCCACCGGGACGCCGATCGTCATCAGGAGGATGATGAGGCCGAAGAGCAGGGCGACGGTCATGCCTCAGCCCTCCGAACGATCGGACTCGGCGGCCTCGTGCGAGGCGATCACGGTGGTCTGCGTGCCTCGCGCGATGGCGATCCCCGCCTGGAGGAAACGCCAGGTGAGCAGCGCCATGCTCAACGGCAGGACGGCGTAGGGGATGAAGCGCGGTATCTTCTCGTACGCCTCGCCCTCGTTGAACCAGTCCGCGAGGAACTGGAGGAAGGCGGGCATCGGCACGTCGTTGACTTCGAGGAACGCGCGCTTGGTGGCGAAGGGATACCAGTACTCCCACGACCCGATCAGCAGCAGGATGGCGAAGGCGAGGCAGGCCGCGACCGAGACCAGGCCGAGCGCGCGCCGCGCCGCGGGCCCGAGCGCGGCGATCAGCAGGTCGATGCCGAGATGGAGCGACCGCTTGACCGCGTACGAGGCGCCCAGCAGCACCAGCCAGGCGAACAGGAAGACCGTCGCCTCCAGCGCCCACAGGAGGTTGTCGTTGAAGACGTAGCGCGCGATCACGTTGGCGAAGGTGATCACGGTCATCAGCCCGAGGAAGACTGCGATCAGGGTCTCCTCGAGCCGGTCGAAGAACTGCCCGATCCTTGACTCAGACGGTTCCGGCATGCCCCGGCGACCGGGCTAGAGCTTATCCGTTTCGGATAGAAGCACTTCAGCTCTCGCTTTTTCTTCGCCGACCATGACGGGAAAGAACCGATGAAGCGGTTTCGAGCAAAACGGACAGGCTCTGGATGTCCCCGCCCGAGACCACCCTGGCGGGCTGTCCCGGACGGGGAGATTCGACAACGCGAGGATCAGCTTCCGACGTTGGCGGCCTGCGCGGCCTCGATCAGGTCGGCGCCGATGTCCTTCTCGAACTGCTTCCACACCGGCTGAAGCGCCTTCACCCAGGCCTGGCGCTGCTGCGGGGTGAGGGTGCGGATCTTGCCGCCCGCCTCGACGATCTTCTTCTTGTTCTCCTGGTTCACGGTCCAGGCTTCCTTGTTCCGCTGCGCCGTGACCTCTTCGAGGATCCTGGCGAACTGGCCGCGGACGTCCTTGGGCAGCCCGTCCCACCATTCGGTCGAGGTCACCACGAGGTAGTCGATGATCCCGTGATTGGTCACGGTCACGCCGTCCTGCACCTCGAAGAACTTCTTGCCGTAGATGTTCGACCAGGTGTTCTCCTGGCCGTCGACCACCTTGGTCTGGAGCGCGCCGTAGACCTCCTTGAAGGCCATCTTCTGCGGGTTGGAGCCGAGCTGCTTGAACTGGGCCACCAGCACGTCCGACGGCTGGACGCGGAACTTGAGCCCCTTCGCGTCTTCCGGCACCAGGAGCGGCTTGCTCGCCGACAGCTGCTTCATGCCGTTGTGCCAGAATTGAAGGCCCTGCAGGCCGCGGCGCTTCATCGAATCCTTCAGCGCCTGGCCGGCCTTGGAGTTCTGGAACCGGTCGACCGCGGCGATGTCCTTGAACATGAAGGGCAGGTCGAAGATGCGGAACTTCTTGGTGAACTTCTCGAACTTCGACAGCGACGGCGCGGCGAGCTGGACGTCGCCCTGCAACATCGCCTCCAGCACCTTGTTGTCGTCGTAGAGCGTCGAGTTGGGGAAGACCTGCATGCACGCCTTGCCGTTCATCTCGGCGTTGACCCGCTTGGCCAGAAGCGTCGCCGCGATCCCCTTCGGATGCTTGTCGGTGTTGGTCACGTGGCTGAACTTGATGACCATCTCGCCCTTGTCGCACTTGGCGAATGCCGGGGCGGCAAGCGCGGCCATTGCAACGCCGGCGACGGCGCTGACGATCAATCTCTGCATCGATTGTTCTCCCTTTGGAACTTGCGGGCCGGCCGGCCCAACCGGGCCTCCGGCGACACACGCCGGACGGTAGGAAATCGCGCGATGCCCGTCAACTTTCGAGGCGTGCCGATCCTCACGCCGCGACCACGGCGAGCAGGTCGATCTCGATCAGGAACTGCGGGTTGGAGAGGCGGGTGACGCCCACCAGGGTCGACGGGGGCTGCTTCTCGGGGTCGCCGAACTTGGGCGTCGTCGGGTCGGTCTGGATCCTCAGATATTCGTCGACGTCGAGGACGAAGATCCTGCGGTAGACCACGTCGTCCCACGTCGCGCCCGCCGCCTTGAGCTGGACTTCGAGGTTCTCGTTCACCGCGATGTACTGCCCCAGATAGTCGCCCGGCGCGACCGGGCGGTAGTTCTCGTCGGACGGCGTCTGGCCGGCGACGAAGACCAGCTTGGTCGGCCCGGTGACGGTGACCACCCGGGTAAAGGCGGGATGCTCGAAAATGCCGTCCGGGTTGATGTGCTCGCGTTCCATCGGCGTTCTCCGTGATTGTGGACGCCGATACTGTAGGGCGCGGCCGTTTCAGGCGGAACCGCTCCTCCCGTTATCCCCCCACCGTCATGCCCGGACTTGTTCCATTACTGTCCGGTTTAGATTTGCGGCGCGGGCTGCGCGCCGATGGGCGGGGACAAGGTCGGGCGGTGCGCGCGTTCTCCGACACCTGGCCCCACCCCGTCATGCCCGGACTTGTTCCGGGCATCCACGTCTCGCGGCATTGCGCTGTGA
>JAPPIT010000056.1 GCA_028820505.1 Defluviicoccus sp. | reverse complement strand
GCAACCCGGACTTCGTCCGGCTGGCCGAGAGCTTCGGCGCCAAGGGGGTGCGCGCCGCCACGCCGGCGGAGCTCGGGACCGCCATCGAGGAAGGCTTCCGGGAAGACGGCCCGGTGCTGATCGAAGTCCCGATCGAGACCGGCAGCGAGGCCTCCCCCTGGCCCTTCGCCCACCCGGAGAGAAAGGGTTAGGCAGCGATGAGCCGCGCCGATTTCCGGCCCTTCGTCCCCGCCCCCGGGCAATCGCGGATCGCCGGCGCCACGCCGGCCGAGCACACCGCCGCAAGAACGCAGTCGGGACGCGCGCAGGAACTCCTGAAGGGCTGGTCGGAACTGAGCGAACGGCCGTTCACCGGGATCACCGCGGACGGCGCGGTCCGGGCCGGGCTGTTCGCGCTGGAGCCCCACGGCGCGCCGGCCGCGGCGATGGCGGAAGCCGCGCGCGCCCTGCTCGACCGCCTGTCGCCCGCGCGGCGCGCGAGGGCGCATTTTCCGGTGGGGTCGGAGATGTGGCGGCGCTGGCAGAACACCGAGCTCTACCTGGAGGAGCACGGGCTCCGCCTCGACGAGGCGGGGCCGGAACTGCGCGACGCCGTGCTGGAGGTGCTGCGGGCCGGGCTCAGCCCGCGCGGGTTCGAGAAGACCCGCGCGGTGATGCGCCTCAACGGTTTTCTGGGCGAGTTGATCGGGGGCGAGGCCGTCCTCGGCGAATGGAGCTTCACGTTCTGCCTGTTCGGAACGCCGTCGCCGGAGGAGCCCTGGGGCTGGCAGCTCTTCGGCCACCATCTCAGCCTCAACTGCCTCCTGGTCGGGGAGCAGATGGTGCTCACCCCCTGCTTCATGGGCGCCGAGCCGGCCCACGCCGATGCCGGACCGCATGCCGGTCTCGGCCTGTTCGAGGACGAGGAGCACAAGGGGCTCGCCTTGATGCGCGCTCTCTCGCCGGAGATGCGCGGGCGCGCCCTGGTCTCGTCCTCCATGAAGGGCGAGGACCACCCGCCCGGCCGCTGGCACTTCGCCGATCACCTGCATCTCGGCGGCGCGCACCAGGACAACCGGATCGTCCCCTATGAAGGTCTCCCCTGCGATTCGCTGTCCGCCATGCAGAGGCGCGACCTGCTCGACCTGGTCGCGTGCCATGTCGAGCCGCTTCCCGCCGGGCCGCTGAAGGCGAGACTCGACGAGGTCGAGCGCCACCTCCCGGAGACGCATTTCTGCTGGATCGGCGGGACCGAGGAGATTTCCACCTTCTACTACCGGATCCAGAGCCCGGTGGCGTTCATCGAGTTCGACCACCATTCGGGGGTCTTCCTGACCAACCCCGACCCGGCGCGGTTTCACATCCACACGATCGTGCGCACGCCCAACGGCAACGATTACGGCATCGACCTGCTGCGCCGGCACTACGCCCGGTCCGACCACCACGGCGGGGCGGGGTAGGAGCCACGTTCTCTCAACCGATGCCGTACCGCTCGCTCGCCAGCCAGTCGCGGGGAACGACGCGGTTGGTCGCGTCCTTGAGCTTGCGATAGAGGATCGCGCCGGCGGCGGCGAACTGCATCGCGAGGCCGGTGTTGCTCTTGTAGTAGACGATGTTGTCGGGCGCGGACTTCACGGCTGCGCGGCCCGCGACGATGTCGCCCAGGAGGTGAATCCGCTCCGGGTCGACGTCTCCGCTTTCGACAAGATCCAGGAGCTCGATCTGCCTGTTGGCGTGCACGCTGTCCCAATCGTGGATCACGATGTCGGAAGCGCGCGTGAAGACTTCCGCATCGACCTCGCGCCGGGTGATCGTGGGATCGGAATTGCCGATCGACATTACCGTCTGGCCCTCGCAGAGCCATTCGCCGAGCACGACAGGTTCGGTGGAGTTGGTCGTCGAGCACACGATGTCGGCGCCGTCGACCACGGATCGCCCGTTCGGCATCGCGGCGATTTCGACATCCGGCAACTTCATGGAACGGACGAACCCGCCCAGGTGGTCGGGGTTGGGACTGTAGACCTGTACGCGCCGGATCGGGCGCACCGTGCAGATCGCCTCGCAATGGGCGCGGGCCTGGCGTCCCGTGCCGAACAGGCCCAGCACGGAGGCATCCTCGCGCGCGATCTCGTCGATGGCGACCGCCGAGGTCGCGCCGACCCGGACTCCGCTGACATGGGATTCGTGCAGGAAGGCGACCGGCTCCGAGGTTTCGATGTCGTAGAGGATGACGACCGACCAGTTGAACGGCTCGGGATTCCGCATCGACCGCCGGCCGCCTTCGTATGCCGAATCGTCGATCATGTGGCTGCCGGCGCGGACGCAGGCCATGCCGAAGCTTGGCGCCGCGCCGACATGGACGTTCGCGTAATAGCTAACGTCCGGCGTCCCGGACTCGACGGTGTAGCGGACGCGCGGCAGACTCACCGCATCGCCTTCCGCGAAATCGCCGAAGACGGTCCGCATCGCCTCTATGCATTCCTTCATGGAAAGATGCCGGCGCGCGTCGTCGTCGGTGATGACGATCGGCATTGCTCTTTTCCTTCTCTCAGAACTGACCGCCGAACAGCGCGCCCTCGAACACCTTGTAGCGCAGCAACTGCTCGAACACGATCCAGGTGACCGCGGTGATCAGCCCGGCGGCGATCGCGCAGCGACGCCAGGGAAGCCGTCCCTGAAGCCGCATGAACGCCAGCGTGTAGACCGGAATGGCGGCGACGAACCCGATGACCGCGACGAGCGCCACGAACGCCGCGGGCCACAGGCATGCCCGCAGCGGACCGGCTGCCCTGACGGTGTCGCCGTCCGGCGCGGCGGAACTGTCGAGCGGCTTCCCCGACAGGATGGCGCGCAGGGCAAGCGCGCTCCGCGTGCCTGTCTGGATGTAGATGTCGAGCAGGGTCAGGGCGGCGGCGCTCCAGCCGATCAGCATCGGCACGACATGCGCGCGCCCGTCATAGGCATAGCTCCAGACCAGGAACGCCGCCGCGATGCCGAATCCGGCCGCGGCGGGTGCCATGCGGAGGGCAAACCCGTTCACGCTCCACCCTCCCCGGCCCGCCGGCGGCCGAAGGCATAGCGCAGCGCCGGCAGCAGCAGGCACAAAGCGGTCACGACGAACAGCAGGAGCGAGATCTCGCGCACGAAGAACACTGTCCAGTCGCCGTCCGCCATGGCGATCGACTGGTGGTAGCTGCGCTCGGCGAGCTCGCCCAGGACCAGCGCGATGACCAGCGTGATCCGGGGGAACTCGAAGCGGATCATCAGGAAGCCGACGATGCCGAAGACCATCGCCAGCACCACGTCGCCGAACTGTCCCTGCAACGCGTAGACCCCGACCAGCGCCACGGAGACCACCGCCGGGACGAGGATGTTGACGTTCACCAGCGTGACCATCGAAAGCTGACGCGTCACCATCAGCCCGAACGCCGAGGCCAGCACGGTCGATGCGGTCAGCGCCAGAACGATGCTGACCACGACCTCCTCTTCCTCGATCAGCAGCATGGGGCCGGGCTCGATGCCGTGCAGGATCAGGACACCGAGGAAAATCGCGGACTCGGCGCTGCCCGGGATGCCGAAGGAGAGCGTCGGCACGAGCGATCCGCCGTCCTTGGCGTTGTTGGCCGACTCGGGCGCGATCACCCCCTTGATGTTGCCCTTGCCGAAACTGTCCCTGTCCTTGGCGGTCTGCACGGTCGCGGTGTAGGCGAGGAACGAGGCGACCGTCCCGCCGACGCCCGGCAGCGCGCCGATGAAGGTGCCGATGGCGGAGCCGCGTAACAGGATCGGCCAGTTGCGGTAGACCGACAGGATGCCGGGCAGGACGCCGGTGATCGCGCGCGAGGGCGCCGCTTCGGCGACCGTGCCCCCCTTGACGGTCAGGTTGATCATCTCCGACAGCGCGAACAGCCCGACCAGGGCGGGCACCAGCGGAATCCCGTCATAGAGATATTCGATATCGGCGGTGAAACGGTACCCGCCGCTCACCGCGTCGTAGCCGACCAGCGCCAGCATCAGCCCGAACAGCGCGCTGATCAGGCCGCGCAGGAACGAATTACCGGTCGAGACGGCAATCGCCGACAGGCCCAGCATCGCCAGCATGAAGAACTCGGGAGGCCCGAAGGAAAGCACGATCTGTTTGGCGATGGGGATGATCGCGACCAGGGTGAATATCCCGATCAGGCCGCCGGTGGACGACGCGGCCGCCGCCGCGCCGATGGCCATGCCGGCCTTCCCCTGCTGCGCCAGCGGATAGCCGTCGAAACAGGTGGCCGCGTTGGGGGCGATGCCGGGCGTGTTCAGCAGGATGGCGGAGACCGAGCCGCCGAACGACGTGGCTCCCATGACTCCGCCGATCATGGTGATCGCGAGCCAGGGCTCCATGCCGAAGGTGAGCGGCATCAGGAGCGCGATCGCGGTGGTGCCGCCGAGACCCGGCACCGCGCCGAAGATCAGCCCGACGAACACTCCCAGGCAGAGGTAGAGCGTTCCCTGCCAGGTGAACAGGAGGGCGAGACCGGAGCCAAGCGCTTCGAACACGGCCTGACCTCGCCCCCCGGTCGGTTGCGCACTAGGGAGACGCGGCGCGTCTCCCTTCGATCAGCCCTTCTGTTTCGCGATGGCCGACTTGTATTTCAGGTAGAACTCCAGCACCCCCTCGGCCCGCTTTGCGGTCTCCGCCGCGTTGGCGGGAAGATAGGGCCGTTTTTTGGTCTTTTCCTTGAGCTCGGGATCCGCCATGGCCTTGAGGATCGCCGCCTCCAGGATGGCGATGCGGTCCGCGGGCACACCCGGCGGGCCGCCGACCAGCCGCTCGAGGCTCATGCCTTCGAGCTCGGCGAACCCGGCCGCGCGTGCGGTGGGCACCCCGGGAAAGCTGCTGTTTTTCTCGAACGTCACGAGCATCCTCGCATCGCCCGCCTCGTGATACTTCCTGACCGTGGTGACCAGGACGTAGGAGGCATCCCCGTCGCCCCGGACGGCCGCCAGGATGAACTGCTTGGCGCCCTTGTAGCCGGTCAGCATCTTGAAATCGAAGCCCATGACCGTGGATGCGACGACACCCGCGGTGTGGCCGGTCGAGCCCAGCCCGGTGGTGGTGATCTTGAGCGGACGGCCGAGGTTCTTGATGTCGTCGAGGCTCTTGATTGCGCTCTTGGAGCCGACCATCAGCGCATAGGTGCCGCGCGCCAGCCGGGCGATCCAGCTCACCTTGGCGAGGTCGTAGCTCACCTTCTGGCCGAGCAGCGGCGGGATCGCCATGCCGGGCATGTTGAACACGGCGATGGTGTGGCCGTCAGGCTTGGCCCGGAAGAGCTGGGCGATGCCCTTGCGGCCGCCGGCGCCGGGCACGTTCCTGGGCACGACGTTCACCTTCTTCGGAAGGTATTTCTCCATATAGGGCGCGAGCGCGCGGACGGTGCGGTCGAAACCGCCGCCCGCGGTGTAGGGGATGATGAATGTAATGTCCTTGTCGGGAAACGCGTGCGAGGCGGTCGGCCAGGCCAGTCCCACGGCGAGACCGATGACGATGGAAAGCGGGGTACGACGCATCCGAATTTCCTCCCTGTGATCCGATACTTCGTGCCTGAAACGCATGTTACAGCGATTGCCGGACCCGGCAACTTGGGGCGTTCCGCGTCCCGTCAGGGATGCACGGTCTCGGTGAACCAGTCGGTCGGCAGGTCGTTGCCGATGCCGGCCTCCCTGGCCCGCTTGTGAACCAGATATCCGACCGCGGCGAACTGGTAGCCCAGGCCGAGATTGTTCAGGAAGCAGGTGACCTGCCGGTCGCCGGTCCGGCCTTCGCGCTGCCCGGTGACGATCTGCGGCAGCGACGGGAGCGAGGCGTGCCATGCGTCGTGTTCGACGGCATAGCTGCCGACCTTGTCCTCCCCCACCTGCACGCCATGCGTGTAGATCAGTTTCGCGTTGTCGTCATGGTCCAGGAGCGAGAATACGTCGATCCGGTCGCGGGCGGCGCGCTCGACCTCGGTCGCGCCGGGGCGGACGGTTCCGATATGCATGCCGGGCTCGATCCAGTCCCGGAAGAAGACGGGCGGGTAGGAGTTGGTCGCGCAGGCGACCATGCCCGCGCCTCGGCAAGCGGTCTCCCCGTCGTCGCACGGCCGCACCTCCAGGCCGACGATCCCGGACATTTCTCGCGCGAAGCGCTCGCGGTTGGCCTTGTTGGGGCTGAAAACCCGGATCTCGCTCAGATCGCGCACCGCGGCGTGGGCGGTGACCTGCGCCCCGGCCTGCCAGCCGGACCCCAGCACGGCGAGGGTGTCGGCGTCCTCGCGCCCGAGATACTTCGCGGCCAGGGCGTTGGTGGCGCCCACTCGCGCGCGCTGCATCACGCCGTCCGGCATGATCGCCAGAGGCTCGCCGTTGTGGGAGCTGAAGAGCAGCACCAGCCCGACATAGCGGTTGCCGGGAGCCGCCGGCACCTTGACGCGGCGCATCCCGGTTCCGGTCTGCGGAAAGGTCAGGATGTCCGAGTTGATCCGGACCGCGCCGACCCCGAGCTTGGGGATCACCCCGTCCATCGACTTGAGCGCGTAGAGCCCGTCCTCGCGCAGCGTCGTGGGCGTAATGATGTCGGACCGGAGCCGGGTCCCGCCCCGCCCCTCGGCAAGCTCGCGGTAGGCATCCTCCAGAACGTCTATCAGCTCCCCCATGTCGAGGAGCGCGTCGATCTCCTCGTTCGACAGGATCAGGGTCATGTCTGCACTCCCTGCACGGCATTCGGCCGAAGCCGTTTCATCGCGCCAGCAAGTCCCTGAGCGCGCGGTCGATAAATGCGGTGTCTTCGGACCTCCGGCCCGACCCCGCCCAGTGGCCCCAGGTCGAGGGGATCGTGCGAAGCTCGGCGTTGGGTATGCGGGCGACCTCGTATTCGCTGTCTTCGGGCGGGAAGTAGGTATCGGTCTTACCGGGCATGACGATCGCGTGGGCCTGGATGGCGCCGAGCGCGGCCTCGAAATTCCCCCGGTACAGATCGTTGTCGCCGATGTCGGAACGCAGCCATGTCGCGATCTGGGACAGGATGTCGTTGGCGTCGAGCGAAAGCGCCCAGCGTTCCCAATAGTCGACCAAGAACGCGTCGAGCGACTCATGTCCGAGCGCCCGGTATCCCTCCTCGCGGTAGAATCCCTGGGAGGGCGGCCATGGCGCCCACGCACGCGCCATCGCGCGCAGGCCGGCGGCCGGCGGCTCTTCGTATTCGCCGCCGCGCCATGCCGGATCGGCGGTCAGCACGCCGCGCATCCCCTTCAGGAAGCAGGCGTTGTGGACCGAGGTCCGGGCCGAGCCGCAGATCGGGGCGACGCGTTCGACCGTGTCGGGATAGAGCGCGCCCCAGTGAAACGCCTGCTGCGCGCCCATCGAGTGCCCGACGGCGAGCCGGATACGGCGAATGCCCAGCCTTTGCGTTACCAGCGCGTGCTGCAAGCGGACATTGTCGAGGATCGTCACGACGGGGAAGCGCGGTCCGTCGCAGGGCGGCGCCGCGTTGCTGGGCGAGGACGACAGCCCGTTGCCCATGAGGTTCAGGACCACTATGAAATATTTGCGCGGATCGAGCGCCATGTTCTCGCCGACGAGGTACTGGCAATCGCCGTGGCGTGCGCCGAAATGGGTGAATACCAGAACCGCGTTGGACCCGTCGCCGTCCAGCGCGCCGCGCGTGACATAGGCCAGCCTGCAATCGGGCAGCGTCTCGCCCGATTGCAGGACAAAATCGCCCGCCTCGAAGACTTCGCGGTCCGCCATCCGGGCCTTCACCGTTCGATACTCTGTCGCAGCGGGCACTGTAGGCGGGCCCGCCGGAGGATGACAACGCCGCCGGCGGGAGCGGTGAGGTATAGTGCGGACTTCCGAACGCGTTCCGGGTTCCGCGTAACCCTTTTCTTCTCACGGGGGTATCGGAAATGACCCAGGCGGGGATTGGACCCAGGCTGGCGCGTGCCGCCGACATCCTGGCACGCGACATGATGTGCATCGAAGAGGGCGAGAGCGTCCTCATCACCACCGATACGGGTACGGATGCGCTGGGCGCGGAAGCGGTCCAGGATGCCGCCTACCGCCTCGGCGCCAAGGTCGCCTCGATCGTGCTCGCGCCGCCGGTCCCTTTCCAGGGCGGGCTGGCGGACGAATACCTGCCGGACCACGTCAAGGCCGCGGTGGGCGCGTGCGACGCGTGGATCGACCTCTGCATGCCCTACCTTGCCGGCTCCAGGGCGTTCGACGAAGCGATGGAGAAGGGTCGGGTCCGCTATTTCCTCGGCGCCGACATCGGGGCCGAGGAGATCGTACGCCTGATGGGCGGGGCCGATCTCGACGGGATGTTCGCGCTGGGAGACGCGTTCGGCGAGCTGATCGCGGAATCCGCCGGCAAGGACTGCCGGATCGCCAATGCGCAGGGCACCGACGTAACCTTCGCGCTGGGCGAGCCGCAGGGTTTCGCGCTGGCCAAGGCCACCGCGCCCGGCGGCTATTTCGTGCCGGGCACCGCGATGATCTACCCGGAGATGGAGTCGGTCAGGGGATCGGTCGTCACCTCCAACATGTTTCACGAGTACTACACCGAGCTTGCCGAACCGATGACGCTCGAGATCGACGGCAAGGTCAGGAAGGTCATCGGAGGCGGGCCGGAGAACAAGGTCATGCGGCGCGCGCTGGCACGCGCCGGGAACGGCGAATTCGGCTACGTCGTCCACTTCACCTGCGGGTTCCATCCCGCCGCGCGCTATACCGGCAAGTGCTTCATCGAGGACCAGCGGGTGGCCGGCTACAACGCCATCGGGCTTGGGCTGCCGTTCTGGGTCCCGGGCGGCGGCGAAAACCACCCGGACTGCGTGATATCGATGCAGTCGCTGTGGATCGAGGGAGAGCAGATCCTCAGCGACGGCGTCATTGTCGCTCCGACGCATCTGGCGGAGATGGCCGAAGCGCTGCGCCCATTGTACCGATAACGCGCCGGATGGAGGGGTTTCCTAGACCGTCCGGTGGCGGCGGACCACGAGGACGTAGACCGCCAGCGCGAACAGCGACGAGACCAGCACCCCGTGCGCGAGCGCGGTCTGCGTGCCGTCGGTGAGCGCGGCGACGATCATCCCGGCGGCGGCGCCCACGATCTGCTGGCTGACGCCGACCAGCGACGACGCCGCGCCCGCGACGTGCGGGAACGGCTGCAGCGCGCCGGCGACCGATTGCGGGTAGATGAAGGAGAAGGCGAACATCGAAAAGAACACGGGGCCGATCACCGCCAGCCAGTGGTGAACGCCGGCCCAGGCGAGCGCCGCAAGCAGCAGGCCGGCCAGCGAAGCGCCCCACACCCCCCATCGCAGCAGCCGGTCGACGCCGAGGCGTCCCACCAGCCGGGCGCTCGCCAGCATCCCCAGCATCGAACCGATCATGCAGCCGGCGAACATGTAGGCGTAGGCCGTCTCGGTCTCGCCGAAGAAGGTGATGATGACGTGCGGCGAGGCCGACAGGAAGGAGAACAGGATGCCGTAGGACGCGGCGGCGCAGGCGGTGTAGGCCCAGAACGGCACGCTGCGCGAGATCTCCGCGAAATTCCGCAGCATCGGCGCGATGCGGAGCGCGCCGGGGTCAGGCCGTTCCAGGGTCTCCCGGAAGGCGAGGGCGAAGAGCAGCGCGACCAGGGCGCTGTAGGCGGCGATGAACCAGAACATCGCGTTCCAGCCGAACGACACCGTCAGATGCGCGCAGACGATGGGCGCGATCAGCGGCCCGAAGCAGAAGAAGAACAGCACCAGCGACAGCACGCGCGCGGCGGCGGCGCGCTCGTAGCGGTCCCGGACGACGGCGCGCGCGACGATGAATCCCGACGCCGCCGCCACGCCGTGCAGGAAGCGGAACCCGATCAGCATCTCGACGGTTTCCGCGACCGCGCAGCCGAGCGCGGCGAGCGCGGTCAGCAACAGCCCGCCGACGATGACCGGCTTTCTCCCGAACCGGTCGGACAGGGGGCCGGGGATCGGCTGTCCCACGGCGACCCCCACCATGAACATGCTGAGGCTCAGCTGCACCAGAGTCCGGGTGGACCCCAGCCCATCGACCATCGCGGGCATCGCAGGCAGCGTGCCGTCGATCCCGATGGCAGTGGCCATCGAGGTCAGCGCGAGCAGGAACGCGAATCCCAGATTGCCGGGCGGCTTCAAGAAACGGGTCTCCGGACGGGCGCACGATGGGCGGGCGGCGACCAGCCTAGCATCGGGCCCGCCGATCCGCACCGGCGTCCGGAAGCTCTTTCCCGGTCGACTCGGCGCGCCGGGTCGTTACCTTGTGGGCGGCGTCAGTGGGAGGACGACATGGACTATCGCTATCTCGGCAAGAGCGGCCTCAGGGTGTCCGCGATCTGTCTCGGCGCGATGAATTTCGGCGCGACGACCGACGAGCGGGAGGCGCGGCGCATCGTCGACATGGCGCGCGAGAGCGGCGTCAACTTCATCGACACCGCGGACGCCTATAACGGCGGCAAGTCGGAAGAGATGGTGGGCGCGCTGCTCGCCGACGACCGGCGGGACTGGATCCTCGCGACCAAGGTCGGCCAGCAGGACGGCCCGCCGGAGCGCAAGCACGGGCTTTCGAGGAAGTGGATGCTGGAGGCGATCGACCGGTCGCTCGAGCGGCTCCGCACCGACCATGTCGACATCTACTACATGCACCATGTCGACTGGGATACGCCGCTCGAGGAAAGCGTCGGTGCGATGGGCGACATCGTCGCCAGCGGCAAGGCCCTGTTCTGGGGGTTCTCCAACCACCGCGCCTGGCAGGTGGGCGAGATCGTCCGGCTCTGCGATGCGCTGGGCACGCCGCGGCCGGTGGTGGCGCAGCCGCTCTACAACCTCGTCAACCGGCAGCCGGAGTCCGACCTGCTGCCGGCCTGCGAGTATTACGGAATCGGGGTCGCCCCCTACTCGCCGCTGGCGCGCGGCGTGCTCACCGGCAAGTACCGGCCGGAAACCGCCCCGCCCGCCGACAGCCGCGCCGGGCGGGGCGATGCCAGCATCCTCAGCCGGGACATGCAGAAGGAAGCGTTCCGGGCGGTGTCCAGGATCGAACGGCGTATCTGCATCGAGGACAGGAGCGTCGCCGACTTCGCGATCGGGTGGCTGCTGAACAACCGGCTGGTCTCCAGCGTCATCGCGGGGCCCCGCACGGCGGCGCAGTGGCAGGCCTATCTCGGGGCGCTCGACGCCGGGTTCACCGCGCGCGACGAGGCCTTTTGCGACAAGCTGGTGGCGCCCGGCCATCCCGCGACGCCCGGCTACACGTGGCCGCGCTATCCCGTGCAGGGGCGCAGGCCGATCGTCGGGTAGGGAAACGGTATGAGCGACTCCCCCTCATTCGACTACGTCGTCATCGGTGCCGGCTCGGCCGGCGCGGTGATCGCCAACCGGCTGACCGAGGACCCTGCCGTCTCGGTCTGCCTCCTGGAAGCGGGGCCGCCCGACCGCAGCCCGTTCATCCACATCCCGACGGGCATCATGCGGCTTCCCAACCACCGCAAGGTCAACTGGCGGTTTTTTTCCGAGCCGCAGGAAAACATGAACGGCCGGCCGATCTTCGTTCCCCGGGGCAAGACCCTGGGCGGGACGAGCTCGATCAACGGCATGGTCTATATCCGCGGCAACCCGCTGGACTACGACGAATGGGCGGCGCTCGGGAACCCGGGCTGGTCATGGGCCGACGTGAAGCCCTATTTCCTGAAGTCCGAGCACAACGAACAGTTCGGCGACAGCGAGCATCACGGAACCGGCGGGCCGCTCAACGTCACCTTCTGCAACACCGTGAGCCCGCTGGAGAGGGACTACGTCGCCGCCTGCGAGTCGCTCCAGCACCGGCACAACCCGGACTTCAACGGCGACACCCAGGACGGGATCGGCCTGCACCAGGTGACCCAGAAGAACGGGCGCCGCTGGTCGACCGCGATGGGCTATATCCGCCCGGCGAGGAGCCGGGCCAACTTCACCGTCATGACCGATGCGGCGGCGCGGCGCGTCCGCCTGGAGGACGGGCGCGCGGTCGGCGTGGAGCTGCCGCGGGGACGGTTCGTCGGCGCCCGCCGCGAGACGATCGTCGCCGCCGGCGCGATCTCGTCTCCCAAGATCCTCATGCTGTCCGGGATCGGCGACCGGGACGAGCTGGCGGGTCACGGGATCGAGACGGCCCGCCATCTGCCGGGCGTCGGCAAGAACCTGCAGGACCATGTCTCGATCATGACCATGATGCGCACCGAGTCGCGCATCCCGTGGGGGTGGTCCTGGCCCAAGCTGCCGGCGCTCGCGTTCGACGCCTTGCGATACGCGTTCGCCAGGCGCGGCATCTTCTCCTCCAACCTGATCGAGTCGGGCGGGTTCGTGCGCACCGAGCCGGGCCTCGACCGGCCCGACATCCAGCTCGTCTTCGTGCCCGGCCACCGCGGCCCGCCGCCCAAAATGATCGAGTACGGCCACGGCTATTCGGGGCACGCGGTGCTGCTCCGGCCGAAGAGCCGGGGAACCGTCTCCCTCGCCTCCGCCGATCCCGACGCGCCGCCGGTCATCGATCCGCAATTCTTCTCGGAGGAAGAGGATTTGCGGGTGCTGGTGAGGGGACTCAAGGAGGCGAGGCGGATCAACCATGCGGAGGTCTTCGAGAAGTACCGGCCGCGCGAGGTCGAGCCCGGCGAAGACGTCCGGACCGACGACGAGCTCGCGGCGTTCGTGCGGCGCTTCGGGGCGACGATCTTCCATCCCGTGGGCACCTGCAGGATGGGCGACGACGATCGCGCGGTGGTCGACCCGGCGCTCCGCGTCCGGGGCGTCGACGGGCTCCGGGTCGCCGACTGCTCGATCATGCCGAGGATCGTCGGCGGCAACACCAACGCGCCGGCGATCATGATCGGCGAAAAGGCCGCCGACCTGATCAAGGCGGACGCGGGGTAGGGTTCCGGCGACGGGCCTGACCCTTCGATACGGCGCTGGCGCGCCTACTCAGGGTGAGGAGCAGGTGTAAATCGGTCCCTCATCCCGAGTAGGCGCGCCAGCGCCGTATCGAGGGACGCACCGCGCGCCCTACCAGGGGTGCTCGCGCCCGTCCCAGTTCCAGAACCCGCCGTGCCGGGACTCGTCGAGGCCGGCCATGACGTCGTAGATCCCGCGCGCGCTCTCCGCCACCGGGATCGCGGCGTTGCGGCCGCCCATGTCGGTGCGGACCCAGCCCGGATGGATGACGATTGCGAGGCAGCCGCGCCGGCGCCAGCCGTCGGCGCGCGCGCGGAACCGGTCGTTGAGCGCCGCCTTGGACTCGCCATACTTGCCGAGGCCGCGGCGCGAGCCCCGGCGGGCGCCCATCGTGCTGGTGATCAGCGCGATCTTGCGCTGCCGGCTGCGGACCACCGCGTCCATCAGCGCCTCGGCGGTCTCGATCGGCGCCTCGGCGTTGACCCGGTTCACCTCGGCCGCGGTCATCCCGTCGCCATAGACGCCCGCGTTGTGGATCAGGACGTCGACCGCCTCGCCGGCCAGCGCGTCGCGGAGCGCCCGCCGCTGGGCCGCCTCGGTCACCTCCAGCCCGTGGATCCGCACCTCCCCCGCCACCGCGCCCAGCGCGCCAGGGTCGCGCGGGGTCCGCGTGGTCGCATGCACCCGCCAGCCCTCTTCCGCGTAGCGCTCGACGAGCCCGAGACCGATACCCCGGCTCGCCCCGATAACCGCAACCGTCGGCATCGTCTTCCCCCGGCAACCGCGTTTTCGATGGAGATCGCGCGCGATCTGCTCTATCACCATAACCGACGGTCCCCAACGGAGGCAGGGCGCATGGCGATTCCGGTCATCGATGTCGGCCCTTACCTGCATGGCGGGGACGGCAACAAGCGCGGGGTCGCGAGGGAAATCGCCGCGGCCTGCGAGGAATCCGGGTTCTTCTGCATCGTCGGCCACGGGGTCCCGGCCGACCTGATCGCGCGCACCCGGCAGGCGGCCGCCGACTTCTTCGCCCTTCCGGTCGCCGAGAAGCGCGCGATCCTGCGGCCGGAGAGCCGGGTCGGGCGCGGCTACTACCCGTTCGCCGACCGCTCGCTCGCCTACACGCTCGGGGTCGAGACCCCGCCCGACCTGCAGGAGGCCTATGCGATGGGTTCGCCGGAAGTCCCGGACGATCCCTACTACAGGGGCGAGGCGGCGGCATACTTCTTCGGGGAGAACCGGTATCCGGCGAAGCCGGAGAATTTCCGCGAGACGGTGGACGAATATTTCCGCACGCTGCTCGCGCTCGGCGGCCGGATGATGGGAGCGATGGCGCTCGCGCTCGGGCTCGACGAGGATTTCTTCGCCGACAAGATCGACCGGCCCGCCTGCGTGATGCGCCTGATCCGCTACCCGGCGCAGACCGAGGCCCCGGCCGAGAGCCAGCTGCGCGCCGGCGCCCATACCGACTACGGCACGCTGACGATCCTGCGCGGCGACGACGTGCCGGGCACGCTCCAGGTCAGGATGCCGCGCGACGGCTGGACCGACGTGACCCCGCCGCCGGACGGCTTCGTCTGCAACCTCGGCGACGCGATGGCGCGCTGGACCGGCGGGCGCTGGGCGTCCACCCTGCACCGGGTGGCGAACCCGCCCGCAGGCGCGGCGCCGCGCGACCGCATCTCGCTGGTGTTCTTCCACCAGCCCAACCACGACGCCATGCTCAACGGGATCTTCGACGACGCCGGCGACGCGGTGAGCCTCGCCGAGCACTATATCGAGAAGATCCACCGGGCCGCCGGCGCCGGCGTCTCCCCGCGCCCCGAGGCGGCGGAGTAGCGGCGCGGGATCACCGCCCTCTCGTCACGGTCGGCGTAGGCCGACCATCCACGAGTTTTTCGGCGGTCGGAACAGCGACAAAAGAAGAAAAGGAAAACGTGGATGGTCGGCCTCCGCCGACCATGACGAAGACAAGGCCCGAGCGAAGGGTCCCCCGTTTGACCGCCGGGTCCGGTTCGCGATACCACGGCCCGGGGGAGGCAGCCCATGACGGAGCCCGCCGGGCTCGGCAGCTTCGACTATGCGATCGTCGGCGCGGGGTCGGCCGGTTGCGTGCTGGCCAACCGGCTTTCGGAGAATCCGCGCAACCGGGTGCTGCTGCTGGAGGCCGGCGGCAGGGACGATTATTTCTGGATCCGCATCCCGGTCGGCTATCTCTACACCCAGAACAACCCGCGCACCGACTGGTGCTTCCGGACCGAGCCCGAGGAGGGGCTCAACGGGCGGGCGCTCAACTATGCGCGCGGCCGGGTGCTGGGCGGCTGCTCGTCGATCAACGGCATGATCTACATGCGGGGTCAGGCGCGCGATTACGACGGCTGGGCGCAGATGGGGAACCGCGGCTGGGGCTGGGACGACGTGCTGCCGTGGTTCCGGAAGTCCGAGCACCATTTCGGCCCGGCCGACGAATTCCACGGCACCGGCGGCGAGTGGCGGGTCGAGCGCCAGCGGCTCGGCTGGGAGATCCTCGATGCCTTCGAGCGCGCCTGCAACGATATCGGCATCGCGCCCACGCCCGACTTCAACGACGGCGACAACGAGGGGACCGGCAAGTTCGTCGTCAACCAGCGCCGCGGGGCGCGCTGGAGCACGGTGCAGGCGTTCCTGAAGCCGGCGCGGGGGCGGCCCAACCTCACCGTGCTGACCGACGCCCAGGCGAAGCGCATCCTGTTCGACGGCAGGCGGGCGACAGGGCTCGAGTTCTGGCTCAAGGGCGCGGAGACCCGGGTCGACGTGGCGGGCGAGACGATCCTGGCGGCGGGGTCGATCGGCTCGCCGCACCTCCTCCAGGTCTCGGGCGTCGGGCCGGGCGGGGCGCTGCGGGAGAACGGCGTCGCGGCGCTGCACGACCTCCCCGGCGTCGGCGGCAATTTGCAGGACCATCTGCAGCTTCGTCTGATCTACCGGGTCTCCAACACCGTCACCCTCAACCAGCGCGCCAACAGCCTGTGGGGCAAGGCGGCGATGGGGCTCGAATACGCGCTGTTCCGGCGCGGGCCGCTCTCGATGGCGCCGAGCCAGCTCGGCGTGTTCACCAGGTCCGATCCGTCGCGCGAGACCGCCAACCTGCAATACCACGTCCAGCCGCTGTCGCTCGACCGGTTCGGCGAGCCGCTGCACCGCTTCCCGGCCTTCACCGCCTCGGTCTGCAACCTCAGGCCGGAAAGCCGGGGCACCGTGACGCTGAAATCGCCCGACCCGAGGGAGCCGCCGGCGATCGCGCCCAACTACCTGTCGACGCCGGGCGACCGGCAAACGGCGGTCGATGCGATCCGCCTGACCCGGAGGATCGCCGCCGCGCCCCCGCTCGAACCCTACGCGCCGGAAGAGGTGCTGCCGGGCGGGGAGCGCCGGTCCGACGAGGAGCTCGCCGCGGCCGCCGGCGACATCGGAACCACCATCTTCCACCCGGTCGGCACCTGCCGGATGGGCCGCGACCCCGGGGCCGTGGTGGACGACAGGCTGAGGCTCCACGGCATCGACAACCTCCGCGTCATCGACGCCTCCGTCATGCCGGCCATCACCTCCGGCAACACCAACAGCCCGACCATCATGATCGCCGAGAAGGGCGCGGCGATGTTGCTGGAGGACACGCGGGGGTGATGGGGGCTGTATTATCGGAACTTTCAAGCGAAACCGTTCCGGTCCGGCCGCATGGGCCGAAAGGCGGCGCTCCCAGCGAGCCTGAAGGGCCACTATTCGCTTGATGGCGGCCCGCGTGTCCGGCAAAGTTTCCCGCGCGGGTGGCGCAATGCCGCCGGGGAGGGTATCGGGTGACCCCGGAACTGATCGCGATCCTGGCAGTCGGCGTGGCGCTGGCCGGCCTGATGCTGCAAGGCCAGCGCGGCCTCGGCGCGCGCATCGACGGTCTGGACGCCCGCATGGCCCGGCTCGAGGCGCGCATGGACGGTCTGGACGCCCGCATGGACAGGTTCGAGACCCGTTTCGACGCCCTCGCCGAGGAGATGAGGGAAGTCCGCGACCGCCTGAGCCGCCTGGAAGGCAAGATGGACTTCCTCGAAGGCTATATCGTGCGCCGCAACGAACCCGAACCGGCGGCGGAGTAGCCCGCCGGGAGGGCGATCGCCCCGTTCGCCAAGCCGGGACCCGTTCCGCCGGGAAAGCGTTCGTTCACGCAGTGATGAGAGTGGTGGATTCAGCGATTGAGCGTTCG
>JAPPIT010000087.1:9037-17657 GCA_028820505.1 Defluviicoccus sp. | reverse complement strand
GACGTGGATGCCCGGAACAAGTCCGGGCATGACGACTGGGAGGGAGAGGCGTGCCCGCACCGCCCGACCTTGCCCCCGCCCCCCGTTGTCACCCCGGCCTTGAGCCGGGGTCCAGGGAAGCCGAGCGACGCGGTGCCTGACAGGCTGGACCCCGGCTCAAGGCCGGGGTGACAACGGGAGGGCAGATGCGGGCGGGCCGCAATCCGTGTCCCGATCCGGCGGAAGGGCCGGAAACCCGCCTGTACCAACGTCTTGCACCGGGTCCGCGCCATCTTAACCGGACAGCAGTGGAACAAGTCCGGGCATGACGGTGAGGAGACGGAGGTAAAGGCGCTTCTATCTGAAACGGACAGGCTCTAAGGCATCCGTCCCCGGCTACGGCTCGCCCGATCGCCGCCGCTGTAAGTTACGCAGTGAACGAGAACCTCCCTGGCGTCGTCGTCCACGGTAAACGCGATAACTGCCCTTCTTCCGGCTGGTATGGCCCGCAGGCCGGGAGCGATTTCGTCGCGGATCGATCCCTTGTGCGGCGTTTGTGCCAAACTCGCGATCTCCCGGTCGATCTCCGCGAGCCTGCGCCGGGCCGCTTCGCTTCCCGCATACCCGACGATCCATCGAGCTATCGCCTCCGGGTCTTGCGCCACGAGCGGGTGGAAGCGGACACGATACGTCATCCGGTGCGAGACGCCTCGACGGCGGCGCGGGCCGCCGAAAACGCCTGTTCGTCGTCAATGTATTCCGAACGTGCCGTCCGCATCCGTTCGCGGATTTCCTCCGCCAGGGCGGCAAGCGCCACTTCCCGCTCCCGATCGTCCTGAATCATCTGCTCGACGGCGGCGGCCACCGCGGCACTCTGAGTGGCGAAAACGCCTTCGTTCACCTTCTTCAAGAGAAAATCGTGGTGGCGACCGGTGAAGCTGAGAGTCGTCTTGACGGTCATCCATGCCTCCAGGGTATGACTAAGTCATACAACAGCGCGTCGGTATGCTCAAGCGCTCGATATCCAGACTGCCCTGCGCGAAACCGACCGACCGCCGGGAAGGCCGATCCGCTTCCATCCGGTCCGGTCAGACCCTACACTCCGGCGCCTTTGGCGAAGGGAGGGGCGATGGCCGGAGACGTGAAGAAGGTGGTGCTCGCCTATTCGGGCGGGCTCGACACCTCGGTCATCCTCAGATGGCTCCAGGAGACCTATCGCTGCGAGGTGGTGACCTTCACCGCCGATCTCGGCCAGGGCGAGGAGCTCGAACCGGCCCGCCGGAAGGCCGAGCAGGCCGGCGTGCGCGAGATCTATATCGACGATCTGCGTGAGGAGTTCGTGCGCGACTTCGTGTTTCCGATGTTCCGCGCCAACGCGCTCTACGAGGGCTGCTACCTGCTCGGCACCTCGATCGCGCGCCCGCTGATCGCCAAGCGCCAGATCGAGATCGCCCGCGAGACCGGGGCCGACGCGGTGAGCCACGGCGCCACCGGCAAGGGCAACGACCAGGTCCGCTTCGAGCTCGGCTATTACGCCTTCGAGCCCGGCATCACGGTGATCGCGCCGTGGCGCGAATGGGACCTGGACTCGCGCCACAAGCTGCTCGACTACGCGGAGAAGCACCAGATACCCATCGAGAGGGACAGGCGCGGCGAGCCGCCCTACTCCATCGACGCCAACCTGCTGCACACCTCCTTCGAGGGCCGCGCGCTCGAGGATCCCTGGGTCGAGCCGGACGAGGCGATGTTCGTCCGCACCGTCGCGCCCGAGGCCGCGCCGGACGAGGCGGAGACCGTCGAGATCGATTTCGAGCGCGGCGATCCGGTGGCCGTGAACGGGGAGGGGCTGACCCCGGCCGCGCTCCTGCAACGCCTCAACGAGCTCGGCGGAACGCACGGGATCGGGCGCGTCGATTTGGTCGAGAACCGCTATGTCGGGATGAAGTCGCGCGGCGTCTACGAGACCCCGGGCGGCACCGTCCTCCAGGCCGCGCACCGGGCGATCGAGAGCCTCACCCTCGACCGCGAGGCGGCGCACCTCAAGGACGAGGCGATGCCGCGCTACGCCTCGCTGGTCTACAACGGCTACTGGTTCGCGCCCGAGCGCGAGATGCTCCAGGCGATGGTCGATGCAAGCCAGGAACGGGTCACGGGCACGGTCCGCCTCAAACTCTACAAGGGAAGCGTGCGCGTCACCGGCCGGCGGTCGCCCTGGAGCCTCTACTCCGAGGCCCATGTGACCTTCGAGGAGGACTCGGTCTACGACCAGCGCGACGCCGAAGGGTTCATCCGGCTCAACGCGCTCAGGCTCAAGCTGCTCAACCGACGCGGCTGAAGGCCGGCCGATGGCGGCGATCTGGCGCGGCGCGTTCTGGATGGTGCTCGCCGCGCTCTCCTTCGCCGTGCTGCTGGCGAGCGTGCGGCTACTGTCGGACAAATTCCCGACCATCGAGATCGTGTTCGTCCGCGCCCTGGTCGGCATCTTCCTGATCGTGCCGATGGTGGCGCGTAACGGGCTTTCGCGCCTCAGGACGCGGCGCCTCCCCATGCACTTCGCGCGGACGGGCTTCGCCTTCGCCGCGATGCTGAGCATGTATTACGGGCTGATCCACATCCCGATCGGCGACGTGACGGCGCTCTCCTTCCTGATCCCGGTGTTCTGCACCCTGGCCGCCGGGCTGGTGCTGCGCGAGGAGGTCGATGCCGCGCGGTGGGCGGCGACCGTCGTCGGGTTTCTCGGCGCGCTGGTTATCGTCCGGCCGGGCATGGAATCGGTCAGCCTGCCGATGCTGGCGGTGCTGCTCTCCTGCGCCTTCTACGCCGGCGCCTGGACCTCGGTGAAGTTCCTGACGACCACCGAGCCCGCCTCGGTCATCGTGTTCTACATGAACCTGATGATGCTGCCGCTGACCCTGATCCCGTCGCTCTTCGTCTGGGTCGCGCCGGGCTGGGAGGATTTGCCGGCGCTGCTGGTGATGGGGCTTTCCGGCTGGACCGCGCATTTCTGCCAGGCGCGGGCCTTCGCCGCCGCGGACGCGAGCGCGGTGATGCCGTTCGATTTCCTCAGGCTGCCGTTCACCGCCGGGCTCGGCTGGCTGCTGTTCGCCGAAACCCTGGACGTCTGGACCTGGATCGGCGCCGGCGCGATCTTCGCCAGCACCTACTTCATCACCGTCCGCGAATCGCGGGGACGGGGCGGGCAGGGTTAGGGATTGTCCGGTCCAGTTGGAAACGCTGGCCCGGTTCTCCTCCACGTCATGGTCGGCCTTCGCCGACCATGACGGTGAGAAAGCGAGGGTAACGGCCCTGCCACCGGCTCGCTTGCCCGCGCGGGATCGGAGGGGAAGGAGAAGCCGATCCTCCTCGCGTCGGCCGGGCCCACGGTGGCGGGCTCAAGGGGCCGGTCGGATCGGCAAGGAACGGCCCCGGGGCGCGCTCGCGCTAGCGCGAATAGACGATGGCGCGGATCGGCGTCGGGTTGCGGCCGGCCGCCTCGTTGAGGGCTTCGGGGCAGTTCGACAGCACGGCCAGCACGTCCATATCGGCACGCAGGTCCAGATAGTCGCCGGGCTTCGATATGCCCGGCGCGATCGCCAGATCGCCGCTCCCTTCCACCGGCACGTACATGAAGAAGTTGATGTTGGCGACCACGTCCTTCGGGCCGAGGCCGTGCCTGGCGAGCTCGGTCTCGAAATTGCCCTGGCACCCCCTGCCATCGTTGTTCCTGCCGAAGCGCACGTCGTCGATCTCGACCGAACAGCAGCCGTAGAGCGTGTCGTGGAACCCGCACGTGTCCTCGACGATGGTCATCATCCGGCGGGCGCGCACCGACCACAGGGAGGTCCCCTTGCCGAGATAGATGTTGCCGTTGAGCTTGATGGTGTTGGCCGCGTTGTAGCGGTCCGCCGGGTCGCCGGCGCTGTAGCACAGGAAGTCGATCGCCTGCCGGCCTTCCAGGTCGACGAGGCGAAGATACGCGCCCTTGCCTATCCTGGCGCTCCACGGCTCGCGGGCCGGCACGACCGTATCCTCGATGACGGTCGCGCCGGGAATGGGGTTGTCTGAAGACATGGCCAATACCTGCGGTTGGGGTTGGATCGAGGAACCGTACTTCGGCACCGACCTATAGCAAAAGGCATGACATGGAGCGCGGCAATCCGGATGAGGGTCCGTGTCGCCTCATTCCGGCCGGATCGGGGTGGATGGCCGGCCGGCGGGCACCGTAGCTCCGGCCCCGTTCCGCCGCCTATGCCAGCAGAGCCTCGGCCTGGCGAGCGACGTCGCGCAGGAGTTGTTCTTCCGGGCGGCTGCGCGCGAGCACCCGCAGTCCCAGGAACAGGGCAAGCAAGGCCCTCGCGGTCGCGCCGGGGTCGACCCCGCGGGAAATCTCCCCGCGGGCCTGGCCGCGCTCGATCGCATCGCGCAGGAACGTCTCCATCCCGGAGAAGGCGCGGGCAACGACGAAAGCGACCTCCTCGTCGTGCGGCGACAGCTCGAGGGCGAGGTTGACTTCCATGCAACCGTCTTGCGATCCGTCCTCCAGCACGGCCGCGACCGCCCCCTCGAAGGCAGCCATCACCGCCTGGCGCGGCGACGGCCAGGCCGCGAGCTCGGCGAGCGGAACCTCGCGGTGCACCCTGTCGTAATGGCCCAGCGCCCGCAGAAACAGTCCCCGCTTGCCGCCGAAGGTGTTGTAGATGCTGCCGGCCCGGATGCCGGTGGCATCCGCGAGAGCCCGCATCGTGGTCGCCCTGTAGCCGTGACGCCAGAACACCTGCATGGCCCGGGTGAGAACGTCGTCGATGTCGAATTGCACCGTCTTGGGCATCGGATGGCTCGCGGCGCGGCTTCGGGGACAGTCGCCCACGGTCGGCCCTGACCGGGCGCGATACCGTGAAGCGGAGCGCGCGCGACCTTCACAGACGCCCGCGGCCGATGCAAGGGCGATGCCGGGTGGACCGCGGCGGACGATCACATTTCGGTGAGGCGTTCGAACAGGTCCATTTTGGTCTTGTGTTCAAAATAGCTCGTTCTTAGCTTGACACTGCTGCGTGGAACCGCCGCGCCCGGCCTCGGCGACCGTCGACGTGTCGGGCGCACCGATGAAACGGCTGCACATGACGACGATCGCGACGTGACGATTTCCAGCGCGTTTGCCACGCACCGCGGCCTCGTGGAATTCATGGGTACCTGTGCATGACATCGTCGCCGGGGCGGGACAACCCGCGGGCGGTAAACGGCGCCGGCGACGGGGGCGCGGCGGACTCGCCGCCGGGGCCTCCGACGCTGAGGAGAAGCACCCGCGGATGCCACTGCATCGTGTTTCGCTGGGATCCGCCGTCCCGCGACGGAGGGGAGGGCATTGTCGGGTACGAGCTGCAGACATCGTCTGACGGCGCCACCGGGTGGACGAGCCGTCCCGGGCTCCTTCCCGCCGCCACGGGCTGGTTCCTGGAGGGCGGGCTGAAGCCCGGCAGCGTGCGGTACTACCGGCTCCGCGCGGTCGGCGCCGCCGGCCCGGGACCGTGGTCGGCCGTTCTGCAGGACGCGACGCCGATCGTCGGCGGGCCCGACATGACCGCAACCGCGAACGGGACGGGCGGGATCGATCTGTCATGGGAGGAGCCTGCGCCGAGCGCGGACTCGGATGCTCATGCGATGCCCTGCATAACGGGCTACCAGCTGCAGGTATCGGATAGCGACAGCACGGTCTGGCGGGATCTGGGAGGAACTCTCGGTCGCGGTGCGAGACGCTACTCGCACTCCGGAGTTCAGGCAGGAACGAGGAAGCTCTATCGGATACGGGCGGTCACCGCGGGGGCGGTCGGAGGCTGGTCGACGATCGTAAGCGCCGTGGCGGAAAGGGTCGCGGGTCCCGACGGCACCGACGACGAGGACGGGGCGGACGGCCCGCCTTGAGCGGTTGAACATTCCGTTTCTCCGCCGCGTCCGCGCTCCCGGCGGCTGCGGACGGGCTCAGGCGAGACGGACGGAGTCCGGCACCGCCATACCGCGGCGCCGGCAGGCGGCGATCGCCGTGTTGCGCAGGAGGCAGGCGATGGTCATCGGCCCCACCCCGCCGGGGACCGGGGTGATCGCGCCCGCGACCTCCTTCGCCGTCTCGAATTCGACGTCGCCGACCAGCCGTCCCTTGCCGTCCGCCCCCTCGACCCGGTTGATGCCGACGTCGATCACGGTCGCCCCCGGCCCGATCCAGCCGCCCTCGATCATCTCCGGCTTCCCGACGGCGGCGATCACGATATCGGCCTCGCGGCAGCGCGCGTCGAGATCGGCGGTGCGCGAATGGGCGATCGTCACCGTGCAGTTGGCGGCGAGCAGGAGCTGCGCCACCGGCTTGCCGACGATGTTGGACCGCCCGACGACGATCGCGCGCATCCCCGTCGGGTCGGGGCAGACGCTCTTCAGCAGGATCATGCAGCCCGCCGGCGTGCAGGGCACCATCGCGTCGAGCCCGACCGAGAGCCGGCCCGCGTTGGTCGTGTGGAACCCGTCCACGTCCTTCCGCGGGTCGATGGCCTCCGTCGCCCGGGCCGCGTCGATGCAAGCCGGCAGGGGCAGCTGCACCAGGATGCCGTCGACCTCCGGGTCGGCGTTGAGCCGCCCGACGAGGTCGAGCAGGTCCGCCTCCGAAATGTCCGCGTCGAGCGCGTGCTCGATCGAGCGGATCCCGACTTCCGCGCAGGCGCGGATCTTGTTGCGCACATAGACCCGGCTCGCCGGGTCGTCGCCCACCAGCACGGTGGCGAGGCCGGGCGCGATGTCGCGGTCCGACAAGGCGCCCACGGCCTCCGCGACGCGCGCGCGCACGTCGGCGGCGATCGCCCTGCCGTCTATCAGGCGGGTCACCCGCCGAGCTCGAACATGAGATTCTGGATCACCCGCCGCAGGAAGAAGACGGCGAGGAGGAGCACCAGGGGGGAGATGTCGATGGCGCCGATATTGGGCAGGAAACGGCGGATCGGGGCGAGCGCCGGCTCGGTCAGCCGGTGCGTGAAATAGCCCACCGCGTAGACGAAGCGGTTGCTCGTGTTGACCACGTTGAAGGCGTAGAGCCAGCTCATGACCACCGACAGGATGATCACCCACATGTAGAGGCCGAGAATCGTGTCGACGATCTCGAGAATCGGGCCGAGGATGACGTGCATGGCGGGGCGGTCTCGCTCCAGCAGCCGGGCCGGGCGACACTAGCCGGGGCGGTTCGGGGGCGCAAGCGAGGCGCCGGCCCGGCGCTTGACATCGCCGCGCGCCGCTCCACATTATCCGCGCCTTCGGTGGACGGGGCCGTAGCTCAGTTGGGAGAGCGCGACGTTCGCAATGTCGAGGTCAGGGGTTCGACTCCCCTCGGCTCCACCATCCCTCAGGCCGGAGAGTTCCCGCATAGCACCAGGAACCCCCGGAAAACCCACTGCTGTCCGGTTTAACTTTGGCGGACCCGGTGCAAGGCGTTGGTACAGGCGGGTTTCCGGCGCATCGGCCCGGCCGAGGCTCGGATTGCAGGACGCTCGCACCGCCTCCCACCGTCATGCCCGGACTCGTTCCGGGCATCCACGTCTCGCGGCATCGCGCAGTGAGCGGGGACAAGCGAGCCGGCCGACCCACGTGGATGCCCGGAACAAGTCCGGGCATGACGACCGGGAGGAACGGGAGTGCCGGAGAACACCCGCCCCGCCCAGCCTTGTCCCCGCCCGTCGGCACAGCGCCCGTGCCGAAGTTAAACCGGACAGCAATGGAACAAGCCCGGGCATGACCGCATTAAGGGCAAGCGGGGCGGCGTTCCGGTCCCCGAGCCGGGCCAGCCGACCGCACGTCAAGTTATCTATATAAGCCCTCGACTGTTTGCAGTGCGCGGTCGCCTGTGCCGCGTCATTGACCGGTCGATGCCCGTCTGCCATATTGTCGTCAATTTTCCTCGAAAAATGATGGCAACATGGCAGGAAAGACCTATCCGCGGCTGATCCGGCCGCCCGGGCAGAGCTTCTTTCTCCTCGGCGTCCGCGGGGTCGGCAAGAGCAGCTGGGCGCGGGCGCGGTTTCCCGACGCGCCGCGCATCGATCTCCTCGACGAGGCCCGCTACCAGGACTACCTCGCCGATCCGTCCCTGTTCGCCGCGGATCTCCAGTCCGCGGCACCCGGCAGCTGGGTGGTGGTCGACGAAATCCAGCGCCTTCCCAATCTCCTCAACGAGGTCCACCGGCACATCGAGGATCGGCGTTTCAACTTCGCCCTGCTCGGATCGAGCGCGCGAAAGCTCAAGGCGTCGGGCGTCAACCTGCTCGCCGGCCGGGCGCTGCACAAGACGATGCATCCCCTGACCCCGGCCGAGCTCGGCGACGACTTCGACCTCGATGCGGCCCTCGACACCGGAACGATCCCCCTGGTCTGGGTCGCGGACGACCGGCGAGCGGTGCTCGAGAGCTATGTCCGGCTTTATCTCCGCGAGGAAATCCGGGCGGAAGGGCTGGTCCGGAACCTTCCGGGATTCGCGCGCTTCCTGCCGGTCGCCGCCCTCCATCACGGCCAGGTCGTCAACATATCCGGCATCGCGCGCGACTGCGGCGTCGCGCGCCCCACCCTGCAAGGCGATATGGACAATATAGAGGGCACCCAGCTTTAGTTGCGC
>JAPPIT010000087.1:0-9027 GCA_028820505.1 Defluviicoccus sp. | reverse complement strand
GTAGGGGGTGGGCGGAAACCTCCGGTTTTGCGCGGGCTACGGGGGGGCCCCCCCCCCCAACCCCGGCCCGCCAAAAAAAAAACCCCCCCGCGGGGGCGGGGGGGGGGGCGCGCCCGCCACGGTGCAGGGCTATCTGGATATCCTCGAGGATACCCTGCTCGCGTTCCGCCTCCCCGCCTTCCAGCCGCGGCTCAGGGCGCGGGAGCGCCGCCATCCGAAGCTCTATTGGGTCGATCCCGGCCTGGTCCGCGCGGTGAAGAGGCTTCACGGGCCGATCGCGCCCGAGGAACGCGGCGCGCTGCTGGAAGGCTGGGTCCTGCACCTCCTGCGGGCGCACGGCGAGGAGGGCGGGCTGTTCGACGCGCTGCACTACTGGGCGCCGCACCCGGCGAACCGCACCGGGGTCGACTTCCTGCTCCGCCGGGATAGCGAACTGGCCGCGATCGAGGTCAAGTCCCAGCCCCGCTACCACACCGGCATGCTGCCCGGTCTGCGCGCGATCGCGGCGTTGCCGGGAATAGCCCGACGCGTCCTGGTCTACGGCGGCAAGCGGTCCTTCCGGACCGGGGACGGGATCGACGTCTGGCCCGTCGCCCGGCTGCACCAGGCACTCGCCGAGGGCACCCTGTGGCCCTAGTGTCCCGATCGAGACGTTCGAGTGCATCGGCGGGTTGCCCCATCACGTCATGCCCGGACTTGTTCCGGGCATCCACGTCCCTCCGCCGCCTCGCCCGCGCCCGTCCATCGCGCGATGCCGCAAGACGTGGATGCCCGGAACAAGTCCGGGCATGACGGTGGGGGAACGGCCACGGTCGTACCCGGTCGCTCACGAAAAGGGCGTTTTCGGGACAGAATCCGAAGGGAGAAAAAATGTCCTCGAATCCGTCACTTACCGATAGATTTACCCTGAATTAACATTTTCTTCTTGACTCGGGACGCGTTTTGGGGTAGATTTCCCATAATGAGGGAAATAGGGGGCGCCGGAGATGCCGGCGCCTTTTTCGTCCGAAACCCCGACGCGAGGAAGCGCCGCATGAACGACCCGGCCCCCGCCGTCACGGCTGAGACCGTGGCGGCGATCGTCGATGCCTTCAACCGCCACGACGTGGACGACATCATGAGCTACTGCGCCGCCGAAATCGTCTGGGTCATGGCGCGGGGGCCGCACCCCTGGGGCCGCAGGTTCGAGGGCGCCGAAGCCGTCCGCGAAGCCCTGGTCGAGCGCTTCCGGTCGATCCCCGACGCGCGCTGGGAGGACCGGGGCAACTGGGTGTCGGGCGAGGTCGGCGTATCGGAATGGAAGCTGACCGGCACCACCGCGAAGGGCGAACGGCTCGAGCTGCTGGGCTGCGACCTGTGGCGGTTCCGGGACGGCAAGGCGGTCGCGAAGGACACCTACTGGAAGCAGATCGACGCGGAATTCACCTAGGCATGCGGAAATGACGACAATGACGACCGAGACGACATTTGCATTGCGGAACGCGCGGGCGCCCAGCGCCCTGATTGCCGACTCCGGTGCCGGCCTCGAGGTCGATGCCGAGGGGCTCGCGAAAGTAGACATTTCCATCGCGGAAGGCCGCATTTCCGCCATCCGGCGGCCCGCCGGAAATGTCGAGCCCGGCGACCGCGACCTCGACGGCGGGCAGGTCTGGCCCTGTTTCGCCGACATCCACACCCATCTCGACATCGGCCATATCTGGACCCGCGCGCCGAACGCCGACGGCTCGTTCCGCACCGCCGCGAAGGCCGTCGCGGACGACCGCGACGCCAACTGGTCGGCGGACGACCTCCGCGCCCGGATGGAATTCGGGCTCCGCTGCGCCTACGCGCACGGAACGCGCGCCATCCGCACCCATCTGCAGTCCGCGCCGGGGCAGGCGGCGACGACATGGGGCGTGTTCCGCGAATTGCGCGAGGAATGGCGCGGCAGGATCGACCTTCAGGGCGTCAACCTGCTGAGGGTCGAGGACTACCGGGACGGCAAAAGCGACGCCATCGTCGACCTGGTAGGCAAATCGGGCGGCCTCGTCGGCGCGGTGATCTTCATGGTCCCCGACATAGACGACATTCTGGACGACATTTTCCGCCTCGCTTCCGAGCGTTCGCTCGACCTCGACCTGCATGTCGACGAGAGTCTCGATCTCCGCGACAGGACGCTGCGGCACGTGGCCGAAGCCGCCCGGCGCAACCGCTTCGCCGGGCGGATCCAGTGCGGCCATTGCTGCAGCCTCGCCGTGCAGCCCGAGGACGATGCCGACCGCACGCTCGACCTGGTGGCGGAAGCCGGCATTTCGGTCGTCAGCCTGCCGATGTGCAATGTCTACCTGATGGACCGCGAGGCGGACCGCACGCCGCGCCGGCGCGGCGTCACCCTGGTGCGCGAGATGGCGGCGCGCGGCATCGAGGTCTCGTTCGCGAGCGACAATTGCCGCGATCCGTTCTACGGCTACGGCGACCACGACATGCTGGAGGTGTTCGCCCAGGCCGCCCGCATCGCCCATATCGACCTGCCGATGGGCGACTGGCCGCGCAGCGTCACGGCGACGCCCGCGGGCGTGATGGGCCTCGACGGCCCCGGCACGATCGGGGTCGGCGCGCCCGCCGACCTGGTGCTGTTCGCCGGGCGCGGCTACAGCGAGCTGCTGTCCCGGCCGCAGGCCGACCGGACGGTGCTGCGCGGCGGCGAGCCGATCGACACGACGCCGCCCGACTACAGGGAGCTCGACGGCCTGTTCGGGATTTCCGGACAGGCCGGCCGGCGGGATTCGCAAGCAGCGGAGTTGCCCCGATGATCGACGCCCATTACTGGCCCACGCCGAACGGCTGGAAAATCTCCATCGCGCTGGAGGAGATGGCGCTCGACTACCGCGTCGTGCCGGTCAATATCGGCCGCGGCGGGCAGTTCGAGCCGGACTTCCTCGCGATCAGCCCCAACAACCGGATGCCGGCGATCGTCGACCGCGACCCGCCCGGCGGCGGCGCGCCGGTGTCGGTGTTCGAGTCGGGCGCGATCCTGCTCTATCTCGCGGAGAAGACCGGGAAGTTCCTGCCCGCCGACCTGCGCGGCCGCGTGGAGGTGACCGAATGGCTGATGTGGCAGATGGGCGGCCTCGGCCCGATGCTCGGCCAGTCGGGCCATTTCAAGTTCTACGCGCCGGAGACGATCCCCTACGCCGTCGAGCGCTACACCGCCGAGATGCTGCGGCTCTACGGCGTGCTCGACCGGCGGCTGGAGGGGCGCGAATTCATCGCCGGCGATTATTCCATCGCCGACATGGCCTGCTGGCCCTGGGTCATCACCTACAAGCAGCAGGAGGTGGATCTCGAGAGCTTTCCCAACGTCAGGCGCTGGTACAAGGCGCTGCAGCAGCGGCCGGGGCTGAGACGGGGCTACGATGTCGGCAAGGAGTTCGGCCGGCCCACCGGCGAATGGGATGAGGAGGCGCGCAGGCACCTGATGGCGCATTCGGACCCCGGAGCGACGCGATGATCGAAGTCAACGGCATGGCGCACGTCATCCTGACGGTCAGCCGTTTCGAGGAGTCGCGGGACTTCTATTGCGAGCTCTTACCGTTCCTCGGGATGCACAAGGTCTATGACGGCAACAATTTCGTCTACCACGTCGGCGGGCGCACCGCGCTCGGCATCCAGCGCCCAGCCCCGGAATACGCGGACGAGCGCTTCGTGCAGAACCGGGTGGGACTCCACCATCTCTGCCTGCGTGCGCGGTCGCGGGACGACGTCGACGCGGCGGCGGCGAAGCTGCGCGAAATGGGCGCGAGCATCGACCGCGGGCCGGTCGAGGGCGACTGGGCGCCCGGCTACTACTACATCGTGTTCGAGGACCCGGACGGCATCCGGCTCGAGATCAACCACGTCCCCGGCAAGGGCCTGCTCGCCGGCGACAACCCGCTATCGCCGAGCGACGACCCGGACTGGGACCAGAATCCGTGAAGCGCGGAGGCCGACCGACAGGTTGACTCGCTTGGATCGTCGACCTACATAGAAATTTGTCGGGTGGCAGTTAGAAACGCCTTCCGGCATCTATTTAGGGGCGCCCTCGGGTGCCCCATTACTTTATTGGGGGGCATCGCTATGCGACTGGGCGCCCGGCTACTACTACATCGTGTTCAAGGACCCGGACTGGAATCAAAGTCTGCGAACTGTATTCCGTCCGGACAGGAACGAGTCTGCCGATGATTCACTCCATTACGGTGTACGCAGATCAATTATGGCCACCTCATTTTATCCCGCTTGCCCTGGAGAGTCATCAATGGCAGCAGAAGTGATCCAACTCGCGCACGACTTCCGAGCCGTCGCGGCACTTGCAGGATTTGATCTCTCCGAAAACGATCTCAACATAGAGACGCTTTTTGCTCCTCACATCTCCCCAAGTCGTTTGCCCGCTGGGAAAATGGCTGTCTATGTCTTTTGTTACGATAGTCACGCGTTGAAGATCGGAAAGGCCGGACCGAACAGTAACGCCCGCTACACGAGCCAGCACTACAATCCCGCAGCAGCGCAGAGCACGCTTGCTGCATCGTTATTGAAGCGAGGAGCAGAGATCGGCATTCAAGGGATTACCGAAGCGACCGTCGGACAATGGATCAGGGCGAACTCCGACCGGTACAATTTCCTGCTGGACAGCAGCTACCCCATCCGTCTTCTCACACTCTTGGAATCCTTTCTCCAATGCAGACTCGATCCGGCGTTCGAAGGCTTCCGGAGTCAGAGATGAATAATTGGGCGCTTGTCCAGGCCACTTGACGGGCGGTCGGCTGGCGCGGACCCGCGAGGGGAACGCGGCCCGCCGTGGCAGGCGCACATCTGCCCCGCCGCCCGTCATGACCGGCCCCACGTCGTCATGCCCGGACTTGTTCCGGGCATCCACGTCTTGCGGCATCGCGCGATGAGCGGACGCGTGCGAGGCGGCGGAGGGACGTGGATGCCCGGAACAAGTCCGGGCATGACGGAAGAAGCGTCGCGGACCGCCCACCCGTCAAGTGATCTGGATAAGCCCCCAAATTTGGAATTTATACGCTAGCCAACATGCTATTGGTCCTCGACCTCGTTGGGAGGAACCAGATGCCCCACAAGCTGATCGCGCAGATTTTGTAGAAGCACCGGGTGTCGTCATCGAGCGGGACAGGGCCTACCCGCAGGAACCTCTCGCCGGGCCACTCGTCACCGTCAACCAGATTAGAGGCTGAACGAGATGACCGTCCTCAAACACACCAAGGGAATGCGCGGGGGAGCAACCTCGTCCTATTGGACGGAGAGCTTTGAAGTCGAACTTCTGCCAATAGGGACTGTTCTGGAAGCCCGGATGAGCGGACCGAATTACGGCACAACCGTCGTCAGGATCACTATTGGGCCGCAGGATTACCGTACGATTTTGCGCGCGATGATTAAGACCGATCGCAAGACCGCGCTCCGTGCGATGGCTGGTGTTCTGGCCAGATCAGTTGGCTAGTTAGGCATATAAGTCCCAAAATTGCGTGCCCTCAAACAGCCATGCACACCGCGGTAAAGACACCGCGCGGACTCGCGGCCGAGTCAGCGCTCCGCGCCGAGCCCGATATTGCGGCCGCCGTAGCGGCGGAGCCTGAGGTCGGCCTGCTCCTTGTGGCCCCAGAACTTCTCGATGGCGCAGAGGCGCGAGCAGTAATCGCCGATGGCGACGCTCGCCTCCTCGGTGCAGCTCTGGTAGGTGACGGTCTTGAGGAACTTGCCGACCCAGAGCCCGCCCGTGTAGCGCGCCGCGCCCCTGGTCGGCAGGGTGTGGTTGGTGCCGATCACCTTGTCGCCGTAGGAGACGTTGGTCTCGGGCCCGAGGAACATCGAGCCGTAATTGCGCATCCGCTCGAGGAACCGGCGCGGCTCGCGGGTCAGGATCTCGACATGCTCGCAGGCGACATTGTCGGCCTCGACCGCCGCTTCCTCGTCCGAGTCCACCACGATAATCCGGCCGTAATCGCGCCACGCCGCGCCCGCGACCTCGGCGGTGGGAAGGACCGCGAGCTGGCGCTCGATCTCCGCCGGAACGGCATCGGCGAGCGCCGCCGAGGTGGTGATCAGCGTGGCGGGGGAGGTCGGTCCGTGCTCCGCCTGGCCGAGCAGGTCGGTGACGACCATCTCCGCGTCCGCCGTCTCGTCGGCGACCACCAGGATCTCGGTCGGCCCGGCGAACAGGTCGATGCCGACCCGGCCGTAGAGCTGCCGCTTGGCCTCGGCGACATAGGCGTTGCCGGGCCCGACCAGCATGTCGACGGGCGCGATGGTCCCGGTCCCGAGGCCCATCGCGCCGACCGCCTGGACGCCGCCCAGGATGTAGATCTCGTCCGCGCCGGCGAGCGCCATCGCGGCCACCGTCTCCGCGTGCGGCGCGCCGTCGGTGGGCGGGGTGCAGGCGGCGATGCGCTCGACGCCCGCGACCTTGGCGGTGATCACGCTCATATGGGCCGAGGCGACCATCGGGTAGCGCCCGCCCGGGACGTAGCAGCCGACGCTGCCGACCGGGATGTTGCGGTGGCCGAGGACGACTCCGGGGATCGTCTCCACCTCCACGTCCGCCATCGAGTCGCGCTGGACCCGGGCGAAATTGCGGATCTGGGTCTGGGCGAACTCGATGTCCTCCCTGACGTCGGCGGGCACGGAAGCGATCAGCGCGTCGATCTCCTCGGTCGTCAGGCGGAAGCTCTCCGGCGACCAGCCGTCGAACTTTTCCGACAGCGCGCGGACCGCCGCGTCGCCCCGGGCCTCGATGTCGGCGAGGATGTCCTCGACCGTGCGGCGGACCGCGTCGTCCTCGGCGCGCTTGTCCTCGGCGCTCTTCGCCTCTTTCAGGACCCTGGCCATCGGACTTACTTGATCGCCATCGGGTTGAGCGGGGAGCCGACCGCCTTGGTGATCGGCAGCGGCGGCGCGCAGAAGAAGAACTCGTAGACCCCGTCCTCCGCGCAGTCCTCGGCGAGGTCCTTGAGGTAGAAGATCTCGCCCATGGTGATGCCGATCATCGGGATCACCACCCAGTGCCAGGGCTGCTGCGCCTCGGCGGTCTCGTTGGGCCGGACCTCGCAGCCCCAGGTATCGGTGCAGATCGCGGCGATTTCCTTCCGGTGGATCCAGTCCGCGGTCTCGAAGGCGAGCCCCGGCGCGTCGCCGCCCGCATAGCCGCCCCATTCGCCGATGGAGAGGCGCTGCTCCATCTGCCCGGTGCGGACGATCACGAAGTCGCCGCGCCGGATCTCGACCCCCTGCGCCTCGGCGGTGTCGTCGAGGTCCCGGTTGGTGATCGCGGTGCCGTCCTCGAAGAAGTCGACCCCGCAATGACGCGCCACGTCGAGCAGCACGCCGCGTCCCGCCATCTTGTCCTTGACCTTCTCGATGCCGTTCTTCTGCGCGCCGTCGGAATCGACCAGCCGCGCGTCGTAGCCGTTCCACATCTTGTCGCCGTAGAAGATGTGGCCGAGCGCGTCCCACTGCGTGCCGCATTGCAGCGGGAGCGAGACCATGTCGTCGGCGTAGCGGATTCCGCCCTCGTCCTGGGTGCCCGAGACCGCGTCGGTGCCGGTGGCCAGCATCGTGTGGATCGGGTTGAACCGGTTGCCCCAGAGCCCCTTCTGCGGCCCGTTGCGGTCGAAGTTGAGCGCGAGCGAGAAGGTGCGGCCCTTGCGGATCAGCCCGGCGGCGGCGACGACCGTCTCCGGCGCGATGTAGTTCAGCGTGCCGATCTCGTCGTCCGGCCCCCACTTGCCCCAGTTCTTGCAGCGCTCCGCGGTCTCGCGGAGGATCGCCATGTCGAGCTTGCCCTCGCTGTATCGTCGCGGCATCGGACCCCCCTTGGTGATGGCGGGACGATTAGGTTTGATGGCGATAGCCGAGTCAACAGCCGCGGAGGGGAAGGGAATGACGGAAGGGCTGAAGACGCCGTCGATGCGACTCGACGGGCTGACGGCCGCTGTGACCGGCGCCGGGCGCGGGATCGGACGGGCCGCCGCGCTGGCGCTCGCCCAGGCGGGCGCCCGCGTCGTGCCGATCAGCCGCACGCTCGCCGATCTCGAGGAGGTCGCGGAGACGATCCGCGCCGACGGCGGCGCCGCCGAACCCGCGGTCTGCGACGTCACCGACACCGCCGCCGTCTCGTCCGTCGTCGCCGGCCTGGACCGTCTCGACATCCTGGTCAACAACGCCGGCTGCAACATCCCCGAGCCCTTCCTCGACGTGACCGAGGCGCATTACGACACCATCATGAACCTGAACCTGAAGGCGGTATTCATGGTGGGGCAGGCCGCCGCGCGGAAGATGGTCGAGGGCGGGGGAGGCGGCGCGATAATCAACATCTCGTCCCAGCTCGGCCATGTCGGCGCCCCCAACCGGACGGTCTACGCATCCTCCAAGCACGCGGTCGAAGGGCTCACCAGGTCGATGGCGCTCGACCTCGCGCAGCACCGGATCAGGGTGAATTCCATCGGGCCGACCTTCATCCTGACGCCGATGACCGCACCCTTCTTCGAGAACAAGGATTTCTACGACGACACGATCGCGCGCATCCCCCTCGGCCGGCTGGGCAACCTGGAGGACGTGATGGGCGCCGTGGTGTTCCTCGCCTCGCCGGCCGCCGCGCTGATCACGGGATCGGCGCTGGTGGTGGACGGCGGCTGGAACGCGTGGTGAGGTCGATTGCGCCGGTGGACGAGGGCAAGGCATGAACAGGCGCTTGACGGCGATCGTCCGACGCGAGGGCGCCGGATATGTCGCGTTGTGCCCGGCGGTGGACGTCGCCAGCCAGGGGAACACCGTGGCCGAGGCGCGCGACAATCTTGCCGAGGCGCTGACCCTTTTCTTCGAGACCGCCGGCGCCGAGGAGGTCGAGCGGCGGCTGTCTGGCGAAGTGTACGTGACCCAGGTCGAAGTCCCTCTTGGCTAGCGTGCCGTTCCACAGGCTTCCATCCAAGTATGGATACTCCAATACGTCATGCCCGGACTTGTTCCGGGCATCCACGTCCCTCCGCCGCCTCGCCCGCG
>JAPPIT010000009.1 GCA_028820505.1 Defluviicoccus sp. | reverse complement strand
ATCTGGCGGATCGACCTCACAGTCCCAACAAGGTGCATCATGAAACGCGAGACCGGTTGATGTAGCTCTCGTCGGTAGCGACCGAGAGGTTGGCGACGCGCCCGCCGCCCATCAGCGTGTTGACGGTGACGTCGGCGCCGAGGCGGCCGATCAGCTCGACGCGGTTCAATCCGAATGCCATGTTGGCCTCCGTGTTCCGTGGTTCTGACGATGGGTGAACGACCGGACCGGGGCCGTCTCGACCCCGGACCGATCGACCCTTCAAAGGCTTCCTCAACTCTTCGACCGGGACGCCGCGCCGCGCCGCCCGGTGAGTGAGGGATGGCCCACCAACGGCGACCTGGCGTGGGGGAAGATGCGGATGTTGCGGGTTGGAGGTGTTCGACGCGCGTTCGTGCAGGGCGGCCCGGGCGGGCTCAGCGGAGATGCCGGGCGCGGATGTCCTCGAGGGCCTCGCAGATGGCGCGGGGCGGCATGGACCCGAAGTTGAGCACGGGGATGTCGCGGAGGGCGGCGACGCGGAGCCCCATGCCGGTGCCGCCGACGACGCGGCCGCGGTCGGTCCAGCAGACGACGGCGTCGACCGGGCTGTCGAGCGCGCGGCCGAGGAGGATCGAGACGTTGCGCGCATGCAGCTTCCGGGTCCCCTGCGTGCAGCGGTGCCATGTCGGGTGGACGGCCGCGGCGATCCGCACGCAACTCGTGTAGTGGGCGCCGGACGGGACGTGGCAATCGGGCCCGGAGTGGTTCCCGTAGCCGGCCAGGGGAGGTGCAGGGTCCGGGCCCGCGGGGCGCCGGCGGCGAAGGCGGTGTCGGCCCCCGCGGCCCCGCCGGAATGGAGGTGCCAGCCGCGGCGTTCCAGCCAGGCGGCGAGGACGGTCATCTTCTCAAGAACGTCGGGCGGGGTCCGGCGCGAGCCGATGCCGGCATAGGCGAGGTGTGTCATGAAGCGTCTCCCATCCGGGAATTCACGCTCCGCGAAGCTACTCTCCTCGGGTCGGCGGTCCGGGCGGGGCGTCAGGCGGGAGGTTCGGCAGGCTTGCGGATTCGGATGCGGGACAGCCAGGCCTCGGAATGTCGCAGGGGATCCCAGAGGGAGGGAGGAGACGATGCGGAGGGGTGGACGTCAGGAAGGGAGCCGCGATCGGCGGACAGTCGGGAGACGCGGGATCTAGCGGCGGCGGGCGGCTCAGAGATGGCGGGGGGCATCCATGCTTGCATGCAGGATGCGGACGATCAGCACGCCGGGGTCGCGCTGGAGGTAGAACACGACGTGCGAGCGGTGTTCAAAACGCCGCAGTTCGGGCGCCAGGTCTTGGGCGCTGCGGCCCAATCGCGGGTTGGCCGCGAGATTGCGGAAGCAGGTTTCCAGTCCATCGCGATAGCGCCGTGCCTGCTCGATGCCCAGTGTATCGATGGTGTAGTCGGCGATCTCGGCGAGGTCGGTTTCGGCGAGGGAGGTGAGCCTGTAGTCAGCCATGCCGCGCTCGATGACGCTGCTCGGCCTCAGCCCAGATCTGGTTCAGGGTTTTCTCGCCCACTTGGCTTTGCAGGCCGTCCTGTATGGCTTGCTTCAAGGCCCGGAATTGCGCGTTCTGCTCCTGATCGCGCCGGATGAGGTCGCGGAGATACTCGCTGTCGCTCCCATATTCGCCGCTCTCGATCTGCGAGCGGATCCACTTCTCCTGGCGGTCGGTGACAGTGATGCTTTTCTTGACGAGCGGCATGGCGCTCTCCACCTGTGGTAGGAATTTATCCGATCATATGGGGAGACCTCGTAACGGAGAAGGAAAAAGGGCCGGTGCCGCGTCGGGGAAGACGCGGGCCGGCCCTTGCCGAGGCGGGAGGAGAGGCTGGGAGGGGCCATGGAACGGAGGCGGCCGTACGGGCTCTGGCGGCTAGCGCGCGGGGGCGGGCGGGGCCTCGATCGTCTCGAGCGCCTCTTCGAGCTCGTGCAGGGCGGTGTGGGCGAAGGAGTCGATGACGTCCGGATCGCGCCGGTCGACGAGCATCGAGCGCCGCAGGCATTCGGCGAGAGCCCGGGCTTCACGAACGGTGAGGCCGAGGGAGATCCGGTTTCGGGCGGTGGGGGCGTGATGGCGGGGTCGGATCTTCGTGCTGCTCTCCCCTGCTGCAATTCGTCCGCTTGCGGCTCTTCTCTTCTCCGCGCCGGCGGGACCGGAGGAGATCGAGGAGGCAGGCGGCGCTGCAAAGGAGGGCGATGAACCAATAGCCCGTCGCGCCGCGGGACGGGGACAGGAGGAGCCCGGCGATCGCCAGGACGAGCGCGAGGATGCAGAGCGCGGCAACGGCGGTTTGGGTCTGGGTCATGACGGTTCCGAGCCTCCGTCGGGATGTCTGTCGATAGAGGGGGCCGCGGGAGGGGCAGCCAGCAGGGCCTCGCAGGCCGTGACGCGTTCGGTCTCGAACGCGTCGACCGCGTCGCGCTCTCGGTTGGCGATATCGGTGAAGCCGAGCCGGTCGTGGATGGCGCGGGCGACGCGGCCGCCGGGATATTCGGGACCGCCGTCGCGGTGCCGGTAGACGAAGATGCGGCTGTCTCCGTAGCTGTGCCCGAATATGGCGTGGAAGCGGTACTCGCGGCCGGCGGCGAAGGAGGCGCGCCCGCTTGCGTAGCAGGGGACGGCGCCGTCGCGGACGATCTCGTCGATGGCGATCTCGGTGAGGGGCATGGCGTGGCCTCGGTGCGCTGCATTTGAAGGAGACGGCGATGCCCGGGCCGGGAGGGCGTGCGCGGCGGCGCGGCCCCTTCCCGTCCGCGGGCGGCGCGGATCACCTCCTTTCGTGGTGAATTGCGATCGCGATCAGGCGTTAACCGCGTTATCCCGAGCCCGGCATGACGCGGTGCACCGGGATGCCGAGCTGCCGCGCCTTGTCGACGAGGTTGGCGGTGATCCCGGTTCCGGGGAAGGCGATGATCCCCTTGGGCAGCAGGTTGAGCAGGTCGTCGTTGCGCCGGAACGGCGCCGCGCGGCCGTGCGCGTCCCAGTTGGGGCGGCAGACGATCTGGTGGACGCCGCGCGCCTCCGCCCAGCTGGCGGCGATCTTCTCGGTGCCGGGCCCGCCGCCATGGACCAGGACCATGTCGGCGTACTTGGCCCTGGCGTTGTCCAGCGTGGCCCAGACGATCCCCGTGTCGGAGACGCCCTTGCCGCCGGCGATGGCGACCAGCGTGCCGGCGGGGAGATGGGCGCTGTTCCTGCGGTCCCTGCGGGCGCGCAGGAAGTCGCGCGCGTCGATCGCGGCCGAGGTCAGCGCGCGGGTCTGCGAGGTGTGGGAGCCGTGGCGCGGCCGCCAGGTCTCGCCGGTGTGCCGGGAATAGATGTCGGCGGCGGTGTCGCGGAGCGTCTCGAAGGCGTCGCGCCGGCGGTCCAGATTGTGGGCGCGGTCGGTGAGCTTCTGCAGCTCGAGCGCGGCAATCTCGGTGCCGTCCTGGGCGCGTTCGAGATCGCGCATCTCCGGGACCAGCCTGTTGACGATGCGGTCGAGGCGCTGGACCTGTGCGTGCAGCATGTTTGCGAAGCCCCAGAGCAGCGGTTCGAGCTCGTCGTGCAGCTGGGTGCCCTCGATGGTTACTCCCCGGACCATGATCGAGACCGCCTCGGTGAGGGCGAACTCGGCCTCGGAGCGGTCCCAGACCTCGCGGGTGTCGAACTCGTCGCGGTCGGGGCCGCCGCCGTAGAGCGCGAGGTTGTCGCAGACGGTGGCGGTGGCGGTGATGCCCGGCATGGCTGCGATCTGCTTCATCGGGGTGTCCCCTGTTTGGTGGTGGTGATGGGTTCAGACCGCGGACGCGGCAAGCGGGTGGGGTGCCGGGAGAGAATGGTCCGGCTCGTCGAGGGGCGGCACGAGGCCGCGCTCCCACAGCATGTCGGCGGCGGCGAGGCGGACCTGACTGCGGCGCTCGACCTGGCGGGGGCTTTCCGGGTCGCGGAGCAGGCTGATGACGTAGTACCAGGGGTCGGCGGGATCGTCGTGGTCGCGCAGGCGGATCAGCGTGCCCACCTGCCGGCCGAAGACGAGGATGGCGCAGAGATCGTCGCCGGCGCGGCGGAACAGCACGTCGTCGATCGAGAAGTCGGAGCGGGCCATGGGGGCCTCCCGTGGGTTGGCAGGAAACAAGGGGGCCGACAGGGAGAAGAGCCGGCCCTGGTTGGAAGGGGGAACGGACGACGGGAGGGGCCGGGTGGCGCGTCACGCGGCGGAACGCATGGCGGCGAACCGGTCCCGGTGCCGCGTGGACGCAGCGGCGGGCGGGATGGCGGAGGTTCTCCGGATCGCCGGGTGGAGACCGCCTCGGCCCCGCCCCGTCACCCTCTCCCGGCTTCTCTCTACTCCCGCCGGCCTCCTGGTGGACGGAGCATGGGATGGGAGGACCCGGCGCGGCGCGTTCCGCGGTCGGGGATTGGGCGTGCCGTTGCAGGTTGGCGGGCGCGGAGGCGGTGCTGGGCGGAGAGAGTCCCTGCCCCGCCATATCAACGCTCCCCGAGGCTCTTGTCCCCTGGGGCGAGCGGGCGGGGTCGAGGCGGTCAGGCGGGAGGTTTGGCGAGCTTGCCGACGCGGATCCGGGGCAGCCAGGCCTCGGAATGCCGCAGGGGATCGTCGTCGCGCGCGTGCTGGCGCAGCTCCATCCACAGGCGTCCGAGGACGTTGTGGCCGCGGTAGACGTTCCCGCCGGGCGGCGCTTCCGGCCGGGCGCCCCAGTATCGGTCGCGCGTGGAGATCTCGACGATCGGGCGTTCGCCGGTCCGCAGCAGGATGGCGCCCATCCAGTCGGGCAGGGTTTCGAGCTTGCGGCGGATCACCCAGCGCATCGCGTCGACGCGGTGCTCGGTCCAGCGCGGATTGCAGGGAAAGTTGGGGTTGCGTCCGAGGCGGGCGGCGTCGCGGGCTTCCGCCACGATGGAGATGTGCTCCTGGATCTCGGGAGCGGTTGGAAACTTGGCCGCCTGGTACAGGTGCTCGCTCGTGGGGAAGAGCCAGGGCCCGGCGGGGATGGGCCTGGGCAGCGGGCAGAAGTTGCTGAATTCTCCCCATTCGGCGCGGCTGAAGCGGAACGAGCAGGCCTCGTCGGCGCGATAGGTTCGCATGGTTTCCTCCCGTTCGGATCGTCGCCCCGGTCGGAGCTTTCCTCTACTCGGACGCCGGAGCGTCGGCGGGGCCGGCGAGCGGCCCGCCCGAAGCGCGGGCGCAGCCGGGGCCGATTACCAGGGGACGGGTTCGTAGACGAGGATCGAGACGCTCTCGCAGGGCGCGAGGCGGTCGAGCAGCAGGCAGCGGACCCGTGGCCAGGGCAAGCCGCCCAGGCCGCATCCGAGCGCCGGGATCGCGACGGAGCCGATGGCGCGGCGATCGAGGATGACGGCGAGATCGTCGAGACCGGCGGCGATGTCCTCGATGCGGCTGCGGTCGCGCCAGTGGCGCTTGGTCGGGAAGTTGACGACGAAACGGCTCGGCCCGGCGCCGGCGTCGAAGACGAAGCAGCGCCCGGGCCGGAGCGCGCGCCGGGCGCAGGCATCCCGGTAGGCCTCATAGTTGTCAGGGAAGCGGTGCCGGAACTGGAGGGCGAGGCCCTTGCCCATGACGCCGACGCAGTTGACGGGATTGACGAGGGCCTCGCAGCTAGAGGCGAAGAGGTCGCCCTGGACGAAACGGATCATGGGGCAACTCCCGGTAGGGGAAGATCGAAGCAGGACGGGCTCCGCGCGCCTCACGGGCGCCCGGCGGCCGCGAGGGTGCGGAAGGTGGCGGAAAGGCGAGTCGCGGCCTCGCCGGCGCTCGCCGCGCGGTCGATGCCGTGCATCCACGCGCTGCGGGCCGGACCGGCGAGGACGAGCAGCGATCGGCGCGGCAGGGTGGCGACCTGGTCGCCCGGCATGGCGCCGGCGTTGTAGGGCCGGCTGTTGCGGGGACGGAAGCGCATCGGCCACGCGGCGGCAAGCGTGAGGGAGGCGACGACGGGACCGAAATCCCGGTGATCGGCGTGCATGCCGATCCCCTGCCCCGGCCGGTACTCGTTGACGATGCACTGCTCGGGGAGCGCGCCGGCGAAGTGCGGCCGCATGCGCTCGGCCATGTACCGGGCCCAGGGCAGAAACGCGGGGGCCGGTTCGTGGGATCCGCCGCCGCCATAGTCGTAGACGTAGCCGTAATGCTGGACGCGGCGGCTGAGCTGGGTGAGCCATACGGCTGCGCCGATGCGCTGGAGGATCCGATCCTCCTCGGCGGAGGTAACGAAGTCGGGCACCAGGACGGCGCCGGACGAGAAGATGTCCGGGGGTTGGTTCACGATCTCTCTCCCGTTCGATGCAACCCCGGGACGCTCCTCTTCTCTCCTTCCGGCCGCGGTTGCTGGATGGGTCGCAAGAGCGGTCGGGGGCGCGCCGGGTCCTGGCGAGCTTGGCCGGGTGCGCGAAGGTTCGGCGAAGGCGGATCCGGCGGGAAGAGGATCGCAGGCTGCTTGCCGTTGCGCCCGGTCGGTGCATGGCCGCGAGGACGGAATGCAAGCGCGGCAGGGATCGCAGCGGAAATCGGAGCGACCGGAGGGAGCGGAGATTGCAGCGGAGAGCCCGGCCCGGAGGGGCCGCCGAACCCATGGGGAAAGGGAAACAAGGCCGGGACAAGCAATATCGAAGGAAGAGGCGGCCGGGCGGGACCCGTGTCCCGGCGAACCGCGCTTCCGCAGCCCATCCCAGCCGCGTCTGAAGCGTGGGGTGGTGGCGCGTGGCGGTCAAGGTGTCGAATCGCGGAGGCTTGCTCTAGCCGCAAAGGGAGTGGTCGAAATGGGCGTCACAGGGATCGGCGCCTGAGCGATCGCGCGGTGGGTGAGCGCGATAAAGGTCAAGGCGTGGCGCGATCGCGGAAAACGGCGAGAGGAGCGTCAGTGGCGATGGCGGGCGCGCAGGAAGTCTTCAACGTGGAGGCAGGCCTGGTGCGCGATGTTGCGGAGAACTCGGGGAGAAAGGTCGCGCAAGCCATGAACCGGGACGCTGACGCGGCGACCGTCAGGATGGCGGAAACGCTTGCGGGAGCCGCGCTGGCGCACCTCCGGAAGCCGGGCGCGGTGAGGATCGCGATGACCTCGCGAGCCGTCAGCACGGGTATGGAGGACATGACCGTCAGACGTGGACGGTATGCGTGCCGACGAACTCGGATTCGGGTTCCGGATCCTCATCCTCGAGGACGAGTGTGATGACCTCCACGAGGTTGTCGTGGAGCTCGTCCAGGGTTTCTCCCTTGGTGCAGGTTCCGGGCAGGGCTGGGACATGCCCGACAAAGTGCCCGGTGACGGGGCAGCGTTCGATAAAGGCGGTGAAGGTGCGGATGCGGCGCGGTCCTTTCGGTGCAGGCTGAGTGTAGAGGCTCGTGGAATTGCCGCAGGAGTATCGATTGAGGCGCGTCGATCGGGCGTTGGGGAATAGCCGGGCGGTGGCGTCGTGAAGCGGCGAGGTGCCGGAGGCTGAGCGCGCTAGGTTTCGGTAGACCCGACGAGGGTGGGGCCGAGATATGCGTTGGCGCCGTCGGAGGTGAGGACGGCAAGGCTCTTGGCCCTGGCTCGAAGGCGGTCGTGTGTCCAGCCGTCCTCGGGCGGGCTGGACATGTGGAGCGAGGCTCCGTCGAGCGTGGTGATGATGAGGAGCGTGGCGTCCTTGAGCGGGGTGAGGATGTCGGGCTCGCCGGGGCGGATGTCGGTCCAGAAGTGGATCATTTCCGCTCCTTCCCCACGGTCGCAGCGACGAGGCCGAGCGGCGGCGTGGCGGGGAGGCAGCCGCCGAGGTCGCGTTCCGGGACCGTCTCGTGGGCGGGATCGCGGTCGAAGTCGTGCTGGGTGGACTGCCGATGCTTGGCACGTACGCGCAGAAAGGGGTCCTCCTCGATCTCGCTGTCGGGATCGCATTCGCGGCAGCCGCCGCAGGCGTCGAGCCCGAAGCCGCAATGCGGGCAGAACCGCTGGTCGTTGGGGTCGTGCATGTCGCCGTTCTCCCGGGTGGTCTCGAGGTGGGCCCGGCGCGGGGCACGGATGGAAGTCGCGCAGGCTGGGTCGGACCAGACGGGGGTCAGGCGCGCACCAGCTCGACGCCGGCGGAGCGCCGGCCGGTGGCGACTATCGCGAATTCGTGGTCGCCGATGCGGCAGAAATACCGGGTCTGGCTCATGCGCTCGATGTGAATTGCCAGGGGCTGCTGGAATTCGACGGACTGGATGACGCCGGGACGTCCGGGCAGGTCCTGCAGTTCGACAAGGGTGGGGTCGTCGGCCTGGAGGGTGCGGCGGAGCGCGAGTCCCGGACCGCGGGGCGGTTGCTTTGGGTCGGAACGCGGCGTTCGGAAGACGAAGCGATCCTCACCGATGCGGCAGTGATAGGCGTGTTTGTGGAGGCGCTCGATGGCGATGGCGCGCGGGGAGTCCTCGGCGACGGTGATCTCGCTGAGGACATGGTCGGATCCGCGAAGCAGGGTGGTGTTCATGGGCCTGTTTCCTCGGTCGGGCAGTATGCACCAGGGAAGGCGCGGACGGGGAAGCGGTTGCGTGAGGCCGCGGGCGCGGGCGCGCGGGAGAGCCGAAGGTTGGTGCCGCTCAGGCGCAGAACGACGAATTCCCCCGGCTTTAGCCTGGCCTCGACGAGCTCGAACCAGGCGTCGGCCTTGGCGGGGTCGAGGAAGTTGTCCCGTCGAATGAGCTCGGAGCGGATTTCGTCGAGGCCGCGCCGGTGCTCGCAGGTATGGAACTGGAGATAGACCGGGGGCGGCTCGGCGGTGTTGCAGATGCCGTTGAGGAGCTCCGCGATCGCGGCGCGCGGGCGCTCGATCGCGCGGTATTCCCGAGGGCATTCGGGATCGAAGAGGATGGTGATCCTGAAGATGCGGTGGCGCCCGGGGCGGGAGAGGTCGGGGATCCGCTCGAAGGTGCCGATAAAGCGGCCGCGCAGCAGGATGTCGCAGAGATCCGGCCCGAGGCGGCGAAACCCGATGTCGGCGGGGGAAACGGGGCTGGGAGCGTTCATCGCAAGTCTCCGGATGCGCGGTGGGGTCCGTCGGCGGGAGGAGTCCGTGTCGGGGTCTTTCCTCCGGCCGATCCGGCCTCCTGCCGGCTTCTCTCTACTTGCGCGGGGTGCGGAGGATCATGCGCGGGTCAGGTGGGGGAACCGGGAATGCGCCTGGTCGCGATAGGCGGCGTGTGGGGTCGCGGCACGGGCGGGAGCGCAAGACCGGGCGTGGGGACATGCGGTTGAAACGGGTGGAGCGGTTTCCCTCTCCTTGTTGGGGCCGAGGGGGCGGGGCGGTTATGGTACCGCGGAAATACGGAGGGCAGGCGCGCGGAGGTAGCCCGAGAGAGTGTCCCCCGAAGGCAGCGGCAAGCTGCGCGAGGCGGCGGTCCGGCGGGGCCGTGTGGCGGCGGTGCTGTCGGGGGCCGCGCGCCGCGGGGACGCGGTATCGGCGAGCGTCGGCGAGTCGGTGCTACGGCTGCGCTACCGGTCCGGCGAGGCCAAGATCGGGCTGGGCGACCTCGATCGGGTGACGGTCGGCGGCGGGATGCTGTGGGCGGAGGTGACGTTCGTCGCGGGCGCCCGGTCGGTGCGGATGTCGGGCCTGTCGCGCCGGCGGGCGCGGGCTTTGGCAGGCAGTACGCAACGGGCGCGTGTACTGTGCTGGCGGCGCTTTCTGGAAGCGGGCGGAGAGGTCCTGGGCGATCTGCATGCCCGGCTGGCCGGGCTGGCGGATCGGTCGCGTTACTTTCCCGAGGAAGACATTGCGGAGCTTGCCCGCGAGGCGCGCGCAGCGGTCGACGGGTTCGGGGGCAGCGCCCCGGCCGGCGTCGCGCAGGGGGCGAGGATTGGAATGCTCGCCGGCATCCGGGCGTTCCTGAAGGATCCCGAGGCTGCGGGGGAACGGGCGAACGAGGCGTTCGTCGAGCGTGAGTTGGAGTCGTCCGCGCGGTACTTCGACACCGTGGAAAAACGCCCGCTGACGGAGGAGCAGCGCCGGGCGGTGGTGGTGAACGACCGGCGCAACCTGGTGGTGGCGTCGGCCGGCAGCGGAAAGACGTCGGTGATCGTGGCCAAGGCGGGATGGCTGTTGTCGCGCGGGTTCAACAGCCCCCGGGAGTTGCTGCTGCTGGCGTTCGCGCGGGATGCGCGCCACGAGATGGCCGGGCGGATCGGCGAGCGGCTGGGCGCGGACGCGGAGGGGTTGACGGTGGCGACCTTCCACAGCCTCGGAATGTCGATCATCCGGGAGGTGGAGGGAAAGTGGCCGAGCGTCGCGAAGTCGGCGCATGACAGCCGCGCGCTGCTCGAGCTTCTGACCGGCATCGTCCGCGAGCTGTTCACGGACGCGGAGTTGTCAGGCGCGGTGATCGGCTGGTTTCAGGGCCTGTTCGGGCCGTACAGGAGCCAGCACGAATGCGCGAGCTGGGGCGAGTACTGGGCGTATATCCGGCGCTACGACATACGCTCGCTGAAGGGCGAGCGGATGAAGAGCTACGAGGAGTGCGAGATCGCCAATTTCCTGTATCTGAACGGGGTGGCGTACGCGTATGGCGGTCTCTACGAGGAGCAGGTGCGGAAACCCGACGGGCGGCTCTACAGGCCGGCCTTCAGGCTGGTCGAGAGCGGGGTCTATATCGAGCATTTCGCGCTGGACGAGGCCGGGGAGCCGGCCGGCTTCGTCGACCGCGATGCGTATCTGCACGAAGTGCGGTGGAAACGGGGCATTCACGAGAGCCACGGGACGGTTCTGGTCGAAAGCTGGAGCAGGGACGCGGCGGAGGGGCGGCTGCTCGACGTGGTGCGGGAGCGGCTCGCGGGATGCGGGGTGTCGCTGTCGCAGGTCAGCCCGGCCGAGATATTCGCGGCGCTGGAGGAGGACGACCGGATCGAGGGGTTCGTGGGTCTGGTCGCGACGTTCCTCCATCACTTCAAGGGTCGGAGGCGGGTGCTGGAGGAGGTCCTGGCGGAGGCCGAGGCGCTGGACGATCGCGGGCGCGCGGCGGCGCTGGTGAGGCTGTTCCGGGCGATCCACGAGCGCTACGAACGGGAGCTCGGGCGCGAAGGCGAGATCGATTTCCACGACATGATCGACCGGGCGGCGGATTACGTCGAGTCGGGACGGTATGCGAGCCGGTTCCGGTATATCCTGGTTGACGAGTTCCAGGACATTTCGCCCGGGCGCGCGCGGCTGCTCAATGCGCTGCTGGATCAGCCTCCGGGAGCGCAGCTGTTCGCGGTGGGCGACGACTGGCAGGCGATCTTCCGCTTCGGCGGCTCCGACATCGCGTTGATGCGCGAGTTCGAGGTGGGGTTCGGCCGGGCGAGCGTGCTGAAGCTGGAGACGACGTTCCGCTGTTCGGCGCGGATCGCGCGGGTGGCGACGCAGTTCGTCCTGAAGAACCCGGCGCAGATCGAGAAGACGGTCCGGTCCGGGCGCGAGGGCGGCGGGCCGGGCGTCTTCGTGTGGTTGCGCGGGAAGAAGAACGAGAACCTGCTGGATGAGGCGCTGAAGCGGATCGCGGAGGATGCCGGAAGGGGGGAGCGCGCAGCGGAGGTGCTGGTGCTGAGCCGGTATCGGCGGCTGAGGCCGAAGAAGCTCGACGCGCTCGCGGGGCGGCACGACGGGCTGAGCATCTCGTTCAAGACCGTGCATGCGTCGAAGGGTCTGGAGGCGGATTACGTCATCGTGCTCGGGCTGTGCACGGGGCGGCACGCGTTTCCGGCCGGTATCGCGGACGATCCGGTGCTCGCCCTGGTGCTGGCGGAGCAGGAGCGGTTCGCGAACGCGGAAGAGCGCCGGCTCCTCTATGTCGCGATCACGAGGGCGCGGCGCCAGGTGTTTCTGCTGGTGGACCGCGGCGCGCCGTCGTCGTTCGCGCAGGAGCTGATGGGCGGGGGCTACGACGTGGCGGTGATCGGCGGGGACGAGATGGGGACCGCGACCTGTCCGGCGTGCCGCGAGGGACGGCTGCAGCGGCGCGAGAACAGGGAGCGGGGCGGGATGTTCTTCGGCTGCTCCAACTGGCCCTATTGCGAATACGCGCAGCCCGCCTGCGCGGCCTGCGGGAACGGGCTGATGGTGCGCGAGGAGCGCGCGGTGCGGTGCGCGGGGTGCGGGGCCACGCGGGCCCCCTGCCCGCTCTGCGACGGTTGGCTGGAGCACAAGAAGGGCCGGTTCGGGCCGTTCATCGGCTGCACGAACTGGCCGCGCTGCGAGCATACGGCGCGGTGACGCGGGCGGCAGGAGTCCGCCAGGGTCGGCGGGCTTGCCGCCGAGGCCGGTGGCGGGGGCCGATGATATTCGGGCGCGTTCGCGTGTCGCGCTCTCGGGTTACGCGAGGGGAAGAGGGTCGACGCAGCGCGGGTCTTCGTTTGCCGCCTTGTTGACGAGGGTGGAGACCGGATAGGCGGTCATGTCGTCCGCAGGATACGGTACGAGAGGCACATCCTCGCTGGCAAGCCAGGGAGCGTAGGAGTCGCGGGGCAGGATGACAGGCATGCGGCCATGCACCGGCGCGACCGCCTCGTTGGCGGCGGTGGTGAGGATGGTGCAGGTCTGGATCGTGTCCCCGGGACCGTGCTCGGCAAGGGATCCGGTGAGCGCGGCGTCGTCTGGAACGGTCCAGGTCTCCCACAGCCCCGCGAATGCGAAGGGCGCGCCGTCCTGAAGGCCGAACAGCCAGGGCTGTTTGACCCCGCCCCGGCGCTCCCACTCGTAGAACCCGTCGGCCGGGATCAGGCAGCGCCGATGGCGGAAGGCGGAGCGGAAGGACGGCTTCTGCGCCGCCGTCTCCGAGCGGGCGTTGATGAGCTTCCAGGCGATCGTCGGATCCCTCGCCCACGCGGGAATCAGCCCCCAGCGCAGCATGGCGAGGCCGCGCCCTCCCTCCTCGGCGCGCACGACGGCGACGTCCTGGCCCGGCGCGACGTTGTAGCGGGGCCGCAGGTTCAGCGGCGTGCCGACGAGGTCCATGAGCTCGTGCAGCTCCGGCCACGACAGGCGTTGGGTGAATCGGCCGCACATGCCGCGAGATTAACCGAGAGTTGTCCGTCGTGTCATCTTGTTCCTGATATGTTCTTGTGCCAGGCTAGGCGGCATGGACAAGAACGACGAAGTCCCGGTATCGCGGTTCGACCTGGTGTTCACGGTCGAGATGGCGCTTATGAAGGCAAGCGGTCTCCTGCCGCGGAAGCGCGTGCCCGGGCAGCACGAGCGGTTCCGTTCCGCGGCGGAGGCGATCGTGAAGCATATGGAGCGGTGCGGGATGCGCTGCGTGCGCAAGGAACCGAGGCAGGGCCATTTCGACCCGTTCGCCAGGCGGGAGCCGGAAGACTTCGGCGGTGCCGGTTAGCGCGGTGGCCGTGATTGGGGCGGTCAGGCGCCGGAGGCGATTTCGGCGTCGATCTCGGCCTGGGTTCGACTCCAGTCCTCGTCGATGGCGGCGAGCGCTTGCAGGTCTTCGGGCGCGGGGAAGTCGCGGATGCGGGCGGAGAGGGCTCCGGGAGGCCGGGGCTCGCGGTCGGCCCCTGGTCGATTTGGGCCGATATGTCGCGGAAGTGGTCTGCGCGGCTTCGGTATCAGGCAGCAAGAAGGCTCGCCGTTCTGGGGTCCTCGCCGGGGTGGCGCCAGACGGCAACGGTCCGTCCGACGATGGCGGGGTAGTGGCAGCGGGCGATCGCGACCGCGTGCAGGTGGGTGGAACCCCGAATCTCTATGACGGGGACGCGAAGGTCGGGGTCGTCCTCGCGTTCGATGCATACGGCGTAGGGGAGAAGCGGCAGCTTCTGGCGATGGGCGTCCCAGCGATAGAGATCGGCGACCAGGAAGTCCACGCCGTTCAGGAGGCGGACTCCGAGATCGCCATCCTGGCACGTCAGGATCGGGGGAGGGTCCGTGTCCGGCAGGTGAGCGTAGACGGGGCGGCAAAGGTGGGGCTGGGCGGGGTCGAGGATGTGGGAGACCGGGCCGCCGCCGGGATCGCAGGCATAGTGGAGGACCCGGCGGTCCGAGTAGGTAACGGCGGCGTGGCGGGGTTCGTGATCCTCGATGTTGATGACGGAGAGTGTATGGGTCGTGGAGCGAAGGTGCGGCATGGGCATGGCTATCTCCTTTCGATCATGGCGGGTTCGGGGATCCGGGTCGCGCGAGCAGGAACGTTGGCCCGCACGAGCGCTTCGGCCGCGTTCGGGCAGACCGCATCCCCGCACATGCCGATCTGGGCGGTCTTGCTGAGGGGGCGGCCGTTATAGAGCGGCGCGGTCAGGTAGTCGTCGGGAAGTGGGCCGACGTGCAGGGAAGTCAGTTCGGGGGCGGTTCGGATTCGGCGAGAAGGCTCTGCACGATCCCGATCAGCGCGGGCAAGTTCTGCTGCGCGTAGTTCCATACGCGGTCGGACAGGACTCGATCGTAGCCGTGACTGAGGAGGTTACGAAAGTCGACGATGCGGCGAAGTTGAGGAATTCGTCGGGCGAGGTGAGGATGGTTGGCATGGAGGCGGTTCAGAGCCTCTCCGATTACTTCGAATTTACGCTCGACCGCGGCCTGGGTGCGGTTGTCCTTGGCGTAGTCCTCGCGCGTCATTCCTTCGATGAAGCTGGCGATATCGGCTGCGGCCTGTTCGATGTCGGCCAGTAGAATTCGGGGGTCACGAGGCATAAACCAGCTCGCATGAGCGCTCGATGGCTGCCCGCAGATAAGGGTTGCGGATTGCGAGGGGTTCGACGAGATCCACGGGGCGCCCGAGCGCATCGTGCAAGGCATCCTTGAAATCGAAATACCGCTCCAGGGTGAGGGGCGCGCGTTGCGGATCGAACTCGACGAGAAAATCGGCGTCGCTGCTGAGCGGATCGAAGTCGGTGGAGCGTGCCGCGGAACCGAATACCTGAAGCTTCGCGACGCCGTAGCGGCGGCAGAGGGCAGCGAGCTCGTCGCGTTTGTCGGCAATGGTGGGGTGCATGGGCGGCTCCCGGGAGGAAGGCGGTTCGGCTGTGGTCGTGCGATGCATATCCGGTTGATGCACGATCGCTCAAGGAGAAGCGACATCGTCATGCAGGGCGTCGATCGCCTGGCGGAGCAGGTCGGGAAGCTCGTTGTCGGGCGAAGGCGGGTCGATCCAGGAAATTTCGCAGAGGAGAAGGCCGTCGGCCTGGAAGGTGACGCCTGAGAGAATGTCGACCTTCCCTTCGGAAGGGAGGGGCACGTCGTCCTGGTCGCATTCGACGAGGCGGGCGATGAAGCGGGGCGTGAGAGTGTGGACGATGTAGCTGCGCCGGCCCTCGGCGATCTGGAAGATCCATTCGTCGCGCGGGACGATTTCCGGACGGGGCAGGTTGATGTTGAGCTGTTGTTTCAGCTCCTCGGCGATGCTGTCGGGTACGGTGACGTCGCCGGAGGCCCAGCGGCGCACGCTGCGGGGATTCACGTCCAGGAAGCGCGCGAGCTCGGCCTGCCAGTGCTCTCCCCAGAGGGAGAGGCATATCGCGGATAGCTCAGAGGAAGTCATGTGCGTTTTTCCGAAGGTTGCGCGCATCGCGGGCATCGCGTCTGCGGTGGTGCTTTTCCGCCAGGACTCCTGCCCTGTCGGACTGTGATGCCCAGGCTTTGCGGTGGGTTCCGTTGCGATAGAGGTTGCGGCCCTTGCGCGCGGTCGTGGTGCCTGGCGCGATGGGCTGGAATCGGTCGCTCGCAAGAACTCGGATGGAGAAGGTGTGTTGCCGTTTGGCGGCGCTGTCGCTGTCGCGGGTGATGGCGGTGGCGATACGGCTGCGGCCGAGAAAGCGGGGTTTTCGGTGGGAGCCGCCGAATAGCGCTCCGGTGAACGGGGCGGCGTCGCCGGCGCAGTCGATGGGGTAATCCGAGGGGTCGATCATGGCGGGTCTCCGTACCCTTCCGAGGGCGGGGCTGTCCCCTTCCCTGCGGTCAACTTAGGCGCTGGCGTACTGAGTGTCCAGCGCGGAATAATTGGCCCGCACGAGCGCCTCGGCCGCGTCCGGGCATACCGAATTCCCGCACATGCGAATCTGGGCGGTCTTGGTGGGAAGGCGGTCGTTGCAGAACGGCGCGATGACGTAGTCGTCCGGAAACCCCTGCGCCCTGAAGAGCTCGCGCGGGGAGTGCATGCGCATCCCGATGTCGACCAGCCTGTAGTCGATCTCGCCGACGGTGACGATCCCGAGCCGGTGCTTGCAGGTGAGCGTCGGCGCGGGGCAATCGCAGGACGCCGTCGTCGATGCCTTGCGCCCGCGCGGAGGCCTCGATGACGGCGCCGACGACGGCGGTGAGGTTCTGCGTGACCATGGCGTGGTTCCGGGGGGTGTGGGAGACGAGACGAGTCGTGCCGGAGGCCGGTCGCGGTCGCCGTCTTGCCGGCTCGTCTTGGCTTTCGGTGGCGAGCGGTGCTGCCGGGACGGGAAAGAGCGGTGAGCGATGTGAGCGAGAGTTCAGGCGATGGGGCGCAACGGGGTCGGTTGGCGGCGGAGGGATTGTCGGGACCGACCATGGGGCGGGCGACGAGAGCGCGCCATTGTTCGCGGTCGTCCGAATCGAATGGATCCGTCATGCCGGGGGTGCTGGCGGGTCGGGATCGAGCGGCGAAGGCCGTTCCGCGTCACGGTGGGGGGGGCGGGCAGCGAATCGGGCTGCGGGTCGGCGGCCCAGGCGGGATAGAGCCGAGAATGCGGTCGTCGGGCCCGGGCCCGGCTCGCCGGTCTTGCAACGTTTGGGCGGTTTCCTCGGCAGAGCGGTCGGAGTCGCATCAGCGCGTGTCGGGGGAAGCTTGCGGGGCCTCCGGCGTGAAGGCCCAGGTCTCGTCGAGGGCGAAGCCGACCAGAGCGTCGGCGCGAGGCTGTACGGAGATTTCGACCTGGCCGCGGCCCGGGAGGGGCGCGATGTCGATCCTCTCGACGAGGTCCCTTGCGATGAGCAGGGCGCGTGTCCGTGCGGGCTCGCCGGGTGCCGCGTCGGCGATGGCGCGATCGAGGATGGCGAGGCGGTCCTGCAGGCGGGCGGCGAGGTCTTCCGGCGTGTGGCTGGGTACCGTGGGCAGGCTGTCGAGTTCGAGTTGGATGGCGGCGGTGTCGTGTTCTATTTCGAGAATCCGCCGATGGGCGGCGTGGGACTGGGCGCCCTGCTCGATCGCGTCGAGAAGTCGGGATATGCGTTGCCGGCCGTCGGCGATCGCGGCGGCGAGCCGTTCGCGGCGGAGGGCGGATTCCTCGGTCGCGCGGCGTACCAGCTCGGGCACGTTGCAATCTTCGGCGAAACGGCGCGCGAGCAGCGGGATGACGCGGTTCTCGATCACGGTGGCCTCGATGCCGCGCGGATTGCTGCAAGTCCCCTTTTCCCTGTGGGTATAGCATCCGTAGCGCCGTGCCATGAGGATCGTCATGCTGCCGCCGCAGACGCCGCAGCGCACGAGCCCGGTCAGGGGGAGCGGCGTGCGCCTGGCGGGGTTGTGACGCCGATCCTGTCCGGCGTGGCGGCGGGTCTGCACCAGGTCCCAGAGCGCGTCGTCCACGATGCGCAGCTCGGGTACGTCCTGGACGACCCAGTCGGAAGGGGGGACCGGGCGGGCCTGGCGTCTTCCGGTGTCGGGATCGCGGATGAATTTCTGCCGCCCGTAGACCAGCCGGCCGCGGTAGAGCTCGTTGTTGAGGATGCCGTTGCGGCGGCCCCGGTGGCCGTTGATCGTGTTGGAGCCCCAGGCCCCTCCGCGCGGTCCCGCAATGCCCTCGCGGTTGAGCAGGGCGGCGATGTTGCGGGTGCTCATGCCGTCGGCATAGAGGCGGTAGATGCGGCGCACGGTCTCGGCCTGTTCGGGGTGGATTTCCCGCAGGCCGCGCAGCGCCTTGCCGTTCTCGTCGATCCGGTTGGCGGTGCGGTAGCCGTAGCAGAGTCCGCCCGGTATGCGTTTGGCGTAGACCGCGCCGATCTGGCCGCGCCGTGTCTTGGAGGCGAGGTTGTCGAGCCACGCCTGGTTCACCAGCCCGGCGATGCTGACATGGATCGATTCGATTTCGCCCTCTTCGAGCGTCAGCAGGCGGACGTTCCAGAAGCGGAGCCGCTTGTAGATGCCGGCGATGTCTTCCTTGTCGCGGCTTATGCGATCCAGGGATTCGGCGCAGACCAGGTCGATGAGGCCGTACTTGGCGTCGTGGAGCAGCCGTGCCAGTCCGGGGCGGGACTGAGTGATGGTGCCGGTGGATGCGGCATCGGCGTGGACCCTGTTGTCTCCCGGTCTAACCGGGTAGGAGACTGGCGATTTTTGTCGGTTTGAT
>JAPPIT010000032.1 GCA_028820505.1 Defluviicoccus sp. | reverse complement strand
CCCGGAACGGTAAATCCTCCCCGGGACGTTCCGCAAGAACATTGACCGGGATCGAAGGGGAACGGTGGACCGATCGAGCCCCTATCCCATCGATGTCAATTCCGACCGATAATTTCACGGCCCGCGACGTTTCTTCGATCATGCCCGGAACAAGTCCGGGCATGACGACATTGGGGCCGGTAGGGCGTCGACCATGACGGGCGGCGTCCCCCTCGTCGATCCGCGCCAGCCGACCGCCCGTCAAATTGTCTGGATAAGCCCCTTGAGGGGGGGAGTGGTGCCCAGGGGTAGAATCGAACTACCGACACCATGATTTTCAGTCATGTGCTCTACCAACTGAGCTACCTGGGCGCCTGAGGAGGCCAGCTTATAGAGGAGAAGGAAGGCGCCTGTCCAGACGGCGGTCAGGCTTCGAAATCGTCCTCGCCGAGGTCGTCCGGCGGCTCCACCGCGGGCACCGCGTAGGCGCCGGAAAACCAGCGGCCGAGATCGATTTCCCGGCAGCGGGAAGAGCAGAACGGCCGGTGTTCGGCCTCGCCGGGCTCGCCGCAGATGGGGCAGGGGTGCTTCCCGTCACTCATCGCCGGCCACGATATCGAAACTCTCCCGCCCGTAGGACGGCGCGCGCTGCAAAGCGATTCGCCGCCCGAGGATCGTCCCGAGCTCCGACATCGCCGGTGCCGCCTCGCCTTCGAGCATGTCGACCACGTCGCTCGCCGCGGTAACGACGATCGGCCCCGGCTTCGACTTGCGCGCTTCCCGCTTCAGCGCGCGCATGATCGCGAGGGCGGCGGAACGCGGCGTGCTCACCCGTCCATCGCCGCTGCATCGCGTGCAGGGCTCGGTGAGCGTCCGCTGAAGGGACTCGCGCTGGCGCCTGCGCGTTATCTCCACCAGCCCCGCCGCGGTGCGTCCGATCAGGCGCACGTTGCTCCTGTCTCCGGCAAGCGCGTGGCCGAGTCCTTCCAGCACACGGTCCCAGTTCGCCTCCTCGTTCATGTGGATGAAGTCGATCAGGATCAGCCCGCCGATATTTCTCAGGCGCAACTGGCGCGCCGCCTCGTCCGCCGCCTCCAGGTTGGTCCGGAACGCGGTGTCTTCCAGTCGCCCGCCTCCGGTGAACCGTCCCGAGTTGACGTCCACCGCGGTCAGCGCCTCGGTTGCCTCGATGACCAGCTCCCCTCCCGACGGCAGGTCGACGCGCGGGCCGAGCGCGCGCTCGACCTCTTCCTCGACCCCGGCGGCGGCAAACACGTGCTCGGGGCCCGCGTGAAGCCGCAGCCGGTCTTTCAGCTTCGGCATGAAGCGCCCGCAATAGTCGCGCGCCGCGGCGAACCCGCCCGGCGAGTCGATGACGATCTCGTCGGTCGTCGCGCCCACCCGGTCGCGAAACAACCGCAGCAGGGGCGGAGGCTCCTCGTGCACCAGCGCGGGCGGAGACGCAGCCGCGACTCTTGCGTCTATCTCGGACCACAGCCGGCGCAGATAGGCGGCATCGTCGGCGAGCTCGGCGCCTTCGGCGCCTTCCGACGCGGTGCGGACGATAAAGCCGTCGCCCGCCTCCGCCGCGTCTCCCACCAGCGCCTCCAGGCGGGCGCGCTCGTCGGCGTCCGCGATCTGGCGGGACACCGCGATCCGTTGCTGGGTCGGCGTGTAGACGAGATGCCGGCCCGCGACCGCGATTCTCCGGGTGAGCTGCGCCCCCTTGCGCTCGACCGCGTCCTTGGCGACCTGCACCCGGACCGCTTCGCCCTCCACGACATAATCGCCTATCCGGTCTTTCGCGTCGCGCGAGCCGGGATCGCCGGTGCGCGCGCCGTCGAGGCCGAGAAAGCCGGACTTGCCGATCCCGATATCGACGAAGGCGGCGTCCATGCCGTCGAGGACCCGTTCGACCCGGCCGAGATAGACATTCCCGACGAGGCTCTCGTGCCCGCGCCGCTCGACGAACAATTCGACGACGCGCCCGTCCCTCACCGCCGCGGCGCGGATTTCGCCGGGCATCACTTCGATCAGCAGCGACTCACCCAACGCTCCGATCTCCCGGGCGACGATAACCCATGCCCTCCAGCAGGCTTACCGTCTCGTACAAGGGTAGGCCGACCACGTTGAAATAGGAACCGCCCAGGAACCTGACGAAGGCGCCCGCCCGTCCCTGGATCGCGTAGCCTCCCGCCTTGTCCCGCCACTCGCCGCCCGAGACATAGTCTTCGATCTCTCCCCGGCTGAGCCGCTTGAAGGCGACCGCGGTCACGACGTCCCGCGCCCGCCCGTTTCCCGCAGGGTCGATGACGTGGACGCTGCCGAACACCCTGTGGCGCCGTCCGGACAGCAGCGCGAGGCAATCGCGCGCGGTTTCCTCCGTCGCCGGCTTGGGCAGGACGCGGCGGCCGCAGGCGACGACCGTGTCCGCCGCGAGAACCCACGTCGCCGGGCGGCGTTCCGCGATGGCGCGTGCCTTCTCCGATGCGAGCCGCCGGGCGAGCGCGCGCGGCAGTTCCTTCGGCAGCGCCGCCTCGTCGATGTCAGCGGCCTCCACGAGGTCGGGTTCGTATCCCGCCTGGCGCAGCAGGGCGAGCCGCCGGGGCGAGGCGGAGGCGAGGATCAGCGTCGGGTCTTTTCCGGCCATCGCCGGCCGTCATGCGGGCTCTCGATCCGCCGGTCAAGCAAAATGGCCGTTTTCCGGGGCGGGATCACGAGGGCGGATCGTGCTCGTCGGCGAGCCGCATCCGGATGCGTTCGGTCAGGAAATCCCTCAGCGCGCGGTACGCGTCGAGCCGCATGTGGCGGTTGCCCTCGACCAGGGAGGGATCGAGGGTGTTCCAGTATTCCACCTCGGCGGCCGACGTCCTGGTCAGCTCGATGGAACGGTGATGCGCCTCCGGCGAGAGCGAGACGATCAGGTCGAAGGAGGTGTCCAGGAGGTCGTCCATTCGCTTGGGCACGTGCCGCGACACGTCGATCCCGACTTCCGCCAGCACCTCGACCGCGAAGGGGTCGATTTTCCCTTCCCGCACGCCGACGGAATCGATGTAGATGCGGCTTCCGAAGTGTCGCTTGGCGATCGCCTCCGCCATCGGCGAACGCAGCGCGTTTTCGCTGCAGGCGAACAGCACGCTGCCGATCATGATCCGGGGGCGGGTTGCGGACGCAACGGTCAGCCTCTGACGTGCAGCACGCAGACGAGGGTGAACAGACGGCGCGCGGTATCCGCGTCGATTTCGATGGCGTCCGCTAGCCGCTCGCGAAGGAGCTCCGCGCCCTCGTCGTGCATGCTGCGGCGGCCCATGTCGATCGCCTCGATCCGCGCGAGGCTCGCGGTCTTGATCGCCTCGTAATAGGCCTCGCAGAGCGTGAAGTAGTCCCGGACGATCCCGCGGAACGGGGCGAGCGACAGGCGGACCCTTTCGAGGGCCGCGCCCTGCGAATCGCGGACATCGAAGACGAGACGGTTTTCCTCGATGCCGATGGTGACCGAGTAGGGGCCGGGCGGTCCGCCGACGAGCGCGAAGTCGTTCGCTTCCAGAAGGTCGAAGACCGCGACTTCCCGTTCGCGTTCGACCTCCCGGCTGCGGCGGATCACCGGGCCGTCGTCGAGCACGATGTTCTCGAGCCGGCGTGCGCGATCCGGAGTCATGGCTCAGTCTTCGCCTGGCGCGTTCGTCCGGATCGTCAGGGACAGCGCATGGGCGTCCAGCCCCTCGGCCCGCGCGAGACTCACGGCGGCCGGGGCGATCGCCGAAAAGGCGGCTTCGTCGCAGCCGACGATGGAGGTGCGCTTCATGAAGTCGAGCACCCCCAGCCCCGAGGCGAAGCGCGCGCTGCCGGCGGTCGGCAGCACGTGGTTGGGGCCGGCCACGTAATCGCCGATGGCTTCGGGGGTGTGGCGCCCGAGGAAAATCGCGCCGGCATGGCGAACGCGTTCCGCGAGACCGTCGGGGTCCTCGACCGCGAGCTCCAGATGCTCCGGGGCGATGCGGTCGATCAGCGCCGGCGCCTCGTCCAGCGAACCCACGACGATGACGGCCCCCCGGTCCTCCCAGCTCGCGCGGGCGATTTCGGCGCGCGGCAGCGTCGCAAGATGAGTCTCGGCCGCTTCGACCACCGCGTCGGCAAAGCGCGCGTCGTCGGCGATCAGGATCGCCTGCGCGACCGTGTCGTGCTCGGCCTGCGACAACAGATCGGCCGCGATCCAGGCGGGATCGTTTCCGACGTCGGCGACGACCAGGATTTCCGACGGACCCGCGATGAGGTCGATCCCCACCTTTCCGAACGCCTGGCGCTTCGCTTCGGCCACCCAGGCGTTTCCCGGACCGGCGATCTTGTCGACCGGACGGATCGTCTCGGTTCCCCAGGCAAGCGCCGCGACCGCCTGCGCCCCGCCGATCCGCCAGATCTCCCCGACCCCGGCGATCGCCGCGGCCGCGAGCACCAGGGGTGCCACGTCGCCGCCGGGCGCGGGCACCGCCATCGCGATCCGTTCCACGCCGGCGATGCGGGCGGGAACGGCGTTCATCAGCACCGAGCTCGGATAGGCCGCCGTACCGCCCGGGACGTAGATGCCCGCCGCGTCGAGCGGCGTCCACCGCGCCCCGAGACGCACGCCCGCCGGATCGACGTAGGACAGCGGCTCCGGCATCTGGCGGGCGTGGTAGGCCGAGATGCGCGCCTCCGCCGCTTCGAGGGCGTTCATCAGAGCCGGCGGGCAATCCGCCCGCGCCGACTCGATCTCCCGTGCCGACACCCTGAGCGCATCGACGCTCTCCGCCTCGAATCCGTCCAGCCTGGCGGTGTAACGGAGCAGCGCGCGATCCCCGTTCTCGCGAATATCGGCGACGATTCGCGCCGTCTCCTCCGCCACGTCGGCTTGCGCCGCGCGCGGGCGCGCCAGAACCCTGTCGAAAGCGGCGGCGAAATCCGCATCCGCGCTGTCGAGCCTAGCCGGCATCGAGGGCGTCCCGGAACCGGCCGATCCAGCGATTGATCTCTTCCGACCGGGTCTTCAGGGCGGCGCGGTTGACCGCGAGGCGCGACGTGATGTGGGCGATGGTCTCGACTTCGACGAGCCCGTTCGCCCGGAGCGTGGCGCCCGTCGACACGAGGTCGACCACCCGGCGGCACAGCCCGAGCCGCGGCGCGAGCTCCAGCGCGCCGTTGAGCTTGATGCATTCCGCCTGGACGTCGCGCGCCGCGAAATGGCGCTTGGTGATCGAGGGGTACTTGGTCGCCACCCGGACGTGGCTCCAGCGTTCGGGCTTCTCGGTCTCAAGAAGCTCCGCGGTCGCGGCCACCGCCATCCGGCACTTGCCGACGCCGAGGTCGAGCGGCGCGTAAATCTCCGGGTAATCGAACTCCATCAGGACATCGTTTCCCGCGATGCCGAAATGGGCCGCGCCGAAGGCGACGAAGGTCGCGACGTCGAAGCTGCGCACCCGGATGATCGAGAAGTTCTCCACGTTGGTGGGGAACTGGAGCGCGCGCTCGTCCTTCTCGTCGAACCCGCCTCCCGGGACGATCCCGACGCGCGAGAGCAACGGCATCACCTCGCTCAGGATGCGGCCGCGCGGCAGCGCCAGCACCAGTGCCTTGTTCGAGTCCACGTCGGGTTTGCCTCAGCTTTCCGGGTGGTCCGGCTTCAACCGCGTCGGCCACCGCAGGTCAAGGTCGTCGATCCGGCAGGCGATCTCGTCCGCGATCAGCCGGATCGTGCCGCCTCCCGAAAAAACCAGGTCGATATACCCCGCTTCGCGCCGGATGGCGAGCAGGGACAGCACCCCGCTCAACCGGGCGGGATCGAGATTTTGCCTCTTGACCGCGCTGACACGGTCGAACCGGACCGCGCAGCTGACCCGCTCGAACACGCCCTTCGGCGCTTCCTCCCCGCTCTCCCGGGAGAACCGGCTCGCGACGAGGACGAAACGGTTTTCTGCGGCGACGAAGGTCATCTCGGCGACGGGGACGACGGCGTCCTGGAGGATCGTCGAAATCACCTCCAGGTCTTCCGCGTCGCGGGCGATCAGCGCGAGCTTACGGGTCATCCGGGGGCGGCGATCCGCTCGATATCCGCCCCGCAAGCGGCGAGCTTGGCCTCGATCGATTCGTAACCGCGGTCGAGATGGTAGATCCGGTTGACGACGGTCTCTCCCTCCGCGACGAGCCCGGCGAGGACCAGCGACACCGAGGCGCGCAGGTCGGTCGCCATGACCTCGGCGCCTTTCAGGCGGCTCACGCCCTGGACCAGCGCGGTTGCGCCCCGGACCCTGATGTCCGCGCCCATCCTGAGGAGTTCGGGAACATGCATGAAGCGGTTCTCGAAGATGGTCTCGGTGATTCTCGACGCTCCCGAGGCAACGGTCGTGAGCGACATTATCTGCGCTTGAAGATCGGTCGGGAACCCGGGATAGGGCCGGGTGACGAGGTCGATGCCGGCGGTATTGCCGCCCGGCGAGACGACGCGGAGCCGGTTTTCCGCCTCCTCTATGGCGACGCCCGCGCCGGTCAGCGTTTCGAGCAGAGCGCGCAGCATCTCGGGATTCGCGCCATCCAGCGTGACGTCGCCGCCCGCCATGGATGCCGCGATCGCGTAAGTGCCGGCCTCGATCCGGTCGGCGATGACCCGGTGCCGCGCTCCCTTCAGCCGGCCGGTCCCCTCGACGCGCAGGGCATCGGTTCCCAGCCCCTCGATCTTCGCGCCCATCGCGATCAGGCAATGGCCGAGATCGACGATCTCGGGTTCGCGCGCGGCGTTTCTCAGCACCGATTCGCCCCGCGCGAGGCAGGCCGCCATCAGCGCGTTTTCCGTAGCGCCGACGGAAACGGACGGAAACGTGAAGTCCGCGCCCGCAAGACCCCGGGGCGCGCGGGCTTCGACATAGCCGTCCACCAGGTCGATTTCCGCGCCGAGCCGCCGCAGCGCCTCCAGGTGAAGGTCGATCGGGCGCGTTCCGATGGCGCAGCCGCCGGGAAGCGAGACCCGCGCGCGTCCGAACCGGGCGACGAGCGGTCCCAGAACCAGAACCGACGCCCGCATGCGCCGGACCAGATCGTAGGGCGCCGTGGTGTCGCGAACGCCCGATGCGTCGAACGACGCCTCTCCCGCGGCGTCTCCGTTCGCGATCGCGACCCCGTGGGTCCGCAGGAGGATCTTCATCGAACCGATGTCGGCGACGCGCGGCAGGTTCGCGAGCCGAAGCGGCTCGTCGGTCAGCAGGCTGGCCGCCATCAGGGGCAGTGCCGCGTTCTTCGCGCCGGCGATGGGGACGGTGCCCGAGAAGCTGTTGCCGCCGCGGAGGCGAATCGCATCCATCGGTCAGCCGTCGAAAACGGTGAGCGGTCCGGTCATGGGCGCCGTTCTATAGCCGCCCGCGCGGCGCGGTTCCAGAATTTGCGGCTATCGGGCTTCGGGCGCCTCGCCGGCGGGATCGCTTCGGGCCCTGCTCTGGGCTTTCCGCCGCCTCAGGTTCTGGCGGAGCGCGGCGGCCTCTCTTTCGCGGCGGCGGGGAGGCTTGGCGGTTTCCGCGGCCGCTTCCTTCGCGTACCCGTCGCGGGTCTGGGGCAGCTTCCTGTCGAGCAGCCGGCTCGCGACCACCGTTCTCAGGATCTGCGCCGTCCCGCCGCCGATCGCGAACATCCGCGCATCGCGGACCATCCGTTCCAGCGGGCGGGACTGGGAATAGCCCGCCGCGCCGAAGACCTGGAGCGCATCGTTGGTCACGCGGATGGCCATCTCGCTCGACAGCACCTTGGCCTGGGCGGCCATCAGCATGTCCGGAAACCCGTCGCCCGCCGACCGCGCGGCGCGGTGGATCATCGCCCGCGCCGCCTCGATCTCGATCGACATGTCGGCCAGCATCCATTGCAGCCCCTGGAACTCGCAGATCGGCCGGCCGAACTGCTCGCGCGTCTTGGCGTATTCGAGCGCGTGATCGAAGGCGCCCGCGGCGACGCCGAGCGCAACGGTCGCGGCGCCGACGCGCTGGCTGTTGTAGGCATTCATCAGGTCGGCGAAGCCCTTCCTCAACCCGCGCGGCGGGACGACCATGGCGGATGCCGGCACCGCCATGTCCTCGAAAAGGATCTCGGTCTCGGGAATGCCGCGAAGTCCCATCGTCCGTTCGCGCTTTCCGATGACGAGGCCCGGGGTTTCGTCCCGGGTGGCGATGAAGCCGGCAATTCCTTCCTCCTCTCCGCGCTCGTCGTAGACCCGGGCGAAAACGAGGTGGAGCCGCGAGACCCCGCCGCCCGTTATCCAGTGCTTGCGGCCGTTGAGGACGAACCCGTTTCCCTTCCGGTCGGCCCGCGTGGTCATTTCCGACGCGGCGCTGCCGGCTTCGGGCTCCGTGATGCAGATCGCGGGCTTGTCGCCGCCGAGCACGCCGTCGGCCCATTGACGCTTCTGCGCCTCGGTTCCGTAGGCGAGCACCGCGGAGATCGCGCCCATGTTGGACTCGACCGCGATGCGTCCGGTCACGGCGCAGACCTTCGCGAACTCCTCGATGACCAGCGAGGCGTCGAGAAAGCCGAGCCCCCGGCCGCCGAGGGATTCCGGCACCGTCATTCCCATGAAGCCGGCATCCCTGAGCAGCTCCACCGTGTCCCAGGGATATTCGCGCGTCTCGTCGATCTCGGCCGCCCGGCCGGCGACATGGTCCCGGGCGAGCGCCCGGGCGCGGGACTGAAGTTCGATCTGCGCAGGGCTCAGGGCGCCGTTCATGGCCTCGTCCTTTCGTTCCTCGCGGCAAGCATAGTGAAAGCGGCGGCGCGTCGCCGCATTTCTGTCCATTGGCCGCCGTGCTAGCCTGCCGGAAACGGGGAGAGGGGATCTGTGACGACAAGAACGGATTGCCGCGGGCTCGAAATCACGGCCGCGAGCGACGGGGCGGTGGCGGGATTCGACCGCACGGTCGGCGCCTATCTCGGCCTCAGGATCGACACCGGCGACCATCTGAAGGCGACGCTCGAAGCCGACCCGTCCTTCGTCATGGCGAACGTGCTGCGCGGCTACTTCATGCTGCTGTTCGCGAGTCGGAAACTGCTCGGCCGCGCGCTCTCCTCACTCGAAGCCGCGCGGGAGGGCGGCTGCAACCGGCGCGAGGAACTGCATATCGACGCTCTGGCTGCGTGGGGGTCCGGAGACCAGAAACGTGCGCTCGATATCTGGGACTCCATTCTGACCGACTGGCCGCGCGACGTGCTCGCCCTGAAGCTTTCGGAGTACTGGAATTTCTATCTCGGCGATTGCTGCGGCATGCGCGAGATTCAGGCGCGCGTCGCGCCGCACTGGGACGAATCGGTGCCGGACTACGGCAAGGTGCTGGGCATGTCGGCCTTCGCGCTGGAAGAGTGCGGCGCGTACGACGAGGCGGAACGGCGCGGCCGGCGCGCGGTTGAGATCGACGGGGCCGACATCTGGGCGACGCATGCGGTGGCCCACGTGATGGAGATGACCGGCCGTCAGCGCGACGGCATCGCGTGGATCGACGGGAAGGCCGCGGATTTCGGCGGATGCAACGCTTTCGCCAACCATCTCTGGTGGCACCGCGCGCTGTTCCATTTCGAGCTCGGACGTTTCGATGCGGTGCTCGATCTGTACGACCGCGAGGTGCTGCCCCGGGATGCGTTCGAATATCTCGATATCTGCAACGCGGTTTCCATCCTCTGGCGGCTGGAAGAGGAGGGCGTCGACGTCGGCGACCGCTGGGAGCGGGTGGCGGATGCGGCCGCGGAACGGGCGGACGATCTGCAGCTCGTCTTTACCGACGTGCATTACGCGATGGCGTTCGCGGCCGCCGGACGGAAGGACGCGCTCGACGCGCTGATCGCCGGGGCGGAAGCTTTCGCGCAAGCTGCGGAAGGGACCCAGGCGGAAATCATGGCCGAGTACGGGCTGGCGCTCAGCCGTGCCGCCGCCGCATCCGGATCGGAAGACTGGGAAACGGCCGTCGATCTTCTCTATCCCAGGCGCCGGGGAATTACCGCCATCGGCGGCAGCCATGCCCAGCGCGACCTGTTCCGCCGGGCGCTGATCCACGCGGCGGAAAACGCCGGCCGGGACCGGCTCGCTTCCTCTCTCCTGGCCGAACGATGCGCGGACAGGGCGACCAGCCCGATCGCGTTGCGGCGGTACGCCCGCGTGCTTTCGGCGCTCGGCGAGACCGATGCCGCGGCGGCGGCCGCCGCGAGAGCCGCGACCCTGGTTCAATAGCGTTCGAGGCCGGCGATGAGCGAGGAAAAGAGCGTGATCGTAACCGGCGCCGCGAGCGGCATCGGGCAGGCCTGCGCCCGCGATCTCGCCGCCGAAGGGCATCGGGTTCTTGCGCTCGATCTGAACGCCGATGCGATCGAAGCCGCCCATCCGGGAGCGGGCAACGCCCTGGTCCCCTTCGCCGCGGACGTCTCCAACGCAGAGGATTGCGAACGCGCCGTCGATACCGCCGTGGAGCGGTTCGGACGGCTCGACGCGATGATCCACTTCGCCGCGATCCACTCCACCGCGCCGTGGCGCGAGCTGGACGCCGAGGAGTTCAACCGCGTTCTGGCCGTCAACGTCACCGGGTCCTTCCTGATGTCGCAGGCCGCCGCGAAACCGATGATTTCCCGGGGCGGCGGCTCGATCGTGCTTACGGCATCCGGGATCGTCCATGTCGGCGGCGTCGGCGGCACGGGGCGCGGCGGGCCGGCCTATGCGAGCTCCAAGGCGGCGATCGTCGCGCTGACGCGATCGCTCGCCCGTTCGCTGGGCGCGGACGGGATCAGGGTCAACGCGATCGCGCCCGGCGCGACGGAAACCGCGATGACGGCGGACTACACCGAGGAGGACGTCGCCCAGGCGCGGAGCCGTTCGGTGCTCGGCCGCATGGGCCGGCCCGAGGAGATAGCGGACGCCGCCCGCTTCCTGATCTCGGAGCGCGCGAGCTTCATCACCGGGGAGGTGATGAACGTCAACGGCGGCGGCAGCTTCGCGTAGTCGCTTCCGGCCGCGCCGGAGCGTGCGGTCGTCCCGATTCTTGGGGCTCACGGCTCGGATGGGTTTCGTGTTAGCGTCCTCCTGAACGATGCCGTCGAGGCTGGCGGCGACAGTCCGAAAAAAACCCGGCCTTGCGTCGGCGTACCGCGGCTGGAGGATCGGAGATGACCGAGCGAATCGATACGATCCCACTGGAGGAATATCTCGACGATCAAGCCGAGAAGCTTACCGATCTATGCACGCAGTGCGGCAAGTGCGTCGAGGTGTGCCCCGTGATCCGCGAAGGATCGCCCATGCTCGCCGCGGCCGAGCCCACCCGGGTGATCGGGGACGTGCTCGACGTCCTGAGAGGAGAACCCCCGACGGACTACGCCGCGGCCTGGGCCGAAATCTGCACGGGCAGCGGCGAATGCATCGCGCATTGCCCCGAGAGCATAAATCCCCGGCTGATGCTGTCGATCGCCCTCAACCGCGTACGCGCCCATAAGCTGGCGCGCGGCGAGAACCCGATGGGCGACTTCTACGGCCGGATGTCGCAAATCATCAAATTTGCCGTCGGAATGCAGATGTCGCCGGAGCAGTATCGGCGGATCACCGGCAGGGAAGGCAATGCCGAGCAAGCCGACATCGTGTTCTATCTCGGGTGCAACGTCCTCAGGACGCCCGTGATCGTCTTCACCGCAATGGACATTCTCGATCATCTCGGCGTGCGCTATGCGGTTCTGGGCGGGGCTTCGAATTGCTGCGGGGTCATCCATCTCAAGTTTCATGGAGATGCCGAGGGCGCCGGAAAGGTCAACGGCAACACCGTCGACAAGATCGCCTCTTTCGATCCCGAAACGGTGTTGCACTGGTGTCCTACATGCGTGGTCCAGTTCGGCGAGACGGTGGAGGGCTTCAAGCCGCGCCCGTTCGAGTTCCAGCACTTCGCCCACTTCCTGCTGGACCGCCTCGACGAATTCAAGGAAAGCTTCGGGACGGTCGACCGCCGGGTGGCGCTCCACCGGCACGATGGCGGGCTGGGAATCGACAGGAGCGTCGAGACCGTCCTCGCGGCCATCCCCGGTCTGGAACTCGTCGAATTCGAAGAGCATGAGCACTGGGCCTATACCTGCGGTCCGGGTGCGCTCAACAATGTGGTAGAGATGCGCCGTGCCGCTCACGAGCAGTCGGTACGCTCCGCGCTGGAGGCGGGTGCGGATACCCTGGCGACGCTCTATCACAGTTGTCATCGCGACCTCTGCGTGTTCGAGGACCGGTTCCCGTCCGGAGTCCACAACTGGACGGAAATTATCGGTGAGGCGCTGGGGCTTCCCGCTCACGAGGATCGGTACAAGCGGATAAAGCTCCATAAGGAGATCGCCGCGGCGATCGAGGATTCGCGGGAGTTCATCGAGGCGAACGAACTCGATGCAGCGAGTCTGGAGACCATGCTGACGGAGCTAACGCCCGGAAAGGAACAAGGACTCTCGCTCTGGTGAGAGCGAGGCGCGCTTCCCCCGACAACGGCGACGCCGACGACAGCGACCCCGCTAACATGCATGGCGGTTAAACGGTTTCCGCCCTCTTACCGGAATCGTTCCGCGCGATAGGGGGTGGGGTCGACCTCGCTTTCCCGGCCCGCGACGAGGTCGGCGACCAGTTGCCCGGTGATCGCGGCGAGCGTGAGGCCGAGATGGCCGTGGCCGAAGGCGAGGAACGCGCGCCCGGACCCCGGCACCGGTCCGATCACCGGCAGGCTGTCGGGCATCGAGGGCCGGAACCCCATCCATTCCTCCGCGTCGTCGAGCCGGAGGTCGGGGACGATTTTCTGCGCCATCCGGCCCAGCATGCGCGAACGCCGGTAATTCGGCGGGGCGTCGAGGCTGGCGAGCTCGGCGGTGCCGGCGAGCCGGACGCCATGGCTCATCGGGGTGATGCCGAAGCGGTGGCCGCCCTCCAGCAGCGGCGTGCGAAGCTCGACCCCGGGCCGGGGCAGCATCAGGTGGTAGCCGCGTTCAGTGTCGAGCGGCACCCGCGCCCCCAGCCTGGCCGCCCATCGCTTCGAGAACGCGCCCATCGCGACCACCAGCCGGTCCACCTCGTGACGGCCCTTGTCGGTGACCACGGCACTCGGCCCGTCGGCGCCCCGCTCGATGTCGGTCACGGTCTCCAGGAGAACCGACCCGCCGCCGCGCACGATGGCTTCGGCCAGGCGCTGCGAGAGCGTCAACGGGTTCGCGACGCGCAGGCAGCCCGGCGAGAACACACCGAACTCGATTTCGGGAGAGAGCGCCGGTTCGAGCTGGCGCATCTCCGCCGGGCCGAGCTCTTCCATGGCGATGCCGAGGCGGCGGCGGTGTTCGTGGCCCGGCTTCGATGCCTCGAAGGCGGCGCGCTCGCGGTAGACGAAGAGTTCGCCGGTGGGCACGAACAGATCCTCGGCGCCGGACGCCGCCAGCAACGGACGGTATGACGCATGGGCGTGTTCGAGGAGGGCGGCGAGCGCGTGCGAAATGGTCTCGACCCTGCCCGGCCGCGCCGCGGCGACGAATCGGAGCAGCCACGGGGCGAGGCTGAAGAGGTAGCGCCAGCGGATGACCAGCGGTCCCTCCGGGTCGGTCAGCATTCTCGGGACCTGCCGCAGAATGCCCGGCATGGCGATCGGGAGCACCCCGTCGACCTGGATGAGCCCCGCGTTGCCGTATGACGTTCCCTCGCCCGGCGGCAGCCGGTCGATCACCGTGACCCGGTGACCTTCGCGCTGGAGGGAGAGCGCCGAGCAGAGCCCGACGATCCCGGCCCCGAGGACGATGACGTCGCGGGACGGGCTCACCGGCGGTTATTCCAGTCCGAGGAACGCGCGGCCGTTGTCGAGGTACATGGCCTCGCGCTCCGCATCGGTGCAGCGCAGGCTCTCCATCACCGCGATCGTGTCGCGCATCAGGATACGCCCGCCTTCCCGGTCGAACGGGCAATCGGTCGCGAAAAGGGAGTGGCCGGCGCCGAAAAACTCGAGGCCGCACTGGCTCGCGGCCTGCGCGCCGAACATCGCCGTGTCGGCGTAGAACATCTTGAAATAGTCGGTCACGGGACGTTTCAAACTGTCCTTCAGCGGGCCGTAATCGGTCTCGTCCGATTGCGACGACCGGCCCTCCCAGTGCGGGAGTCGGCCCTCGGCATGGGGGATGTAGGCGCCCCAGTGGTGGGCCAGCATCTTCAGGTCGGGCAGCTTGTCGAACATGCCCGAGAATACGATGCGCGCCATCGCCGCGGACGTCTCGTAGGCCCAGCCGAGGCCCCAGAAAATCTCGTATTTCGATGCGTCCTCCGCCTCATAGTCGGCATGCGACATCGGCCGCGCGGGGTGCAGGAAAACCGGCTTGCCGAGGCGTTCCAGCCGCTCGAACACCGGGAAGAACGCCGGATCGTCGAGTGCGCGTCCGCTGACGTTGGAATGGATCTGCGCGCCGCAGGCGCCGAGTTCCGAAACCGCGCGGTCGACCTCCTTCACCGCTTCGTCCGGGTTGTTCATCGGAAGGCTCAGGAGGAAGCTGGGGAAGCGGTCGGGGTGGGCGCGGCAGATTTCCGCCATGCCGTCGTTCGCGATCCGGGCGAGCGCCGGCGTTTGCTCCGGACCGCCCAGCACGTCGATCGGCGGCTGCGACATCGAAATGACCTGCCGGTAGTCGCCGAACTCGTCGAGCAGGCGCAGCCGCGCGTCCATGTTCCAGAGCGTCTCGATGGACCGCCACCGGGCCACCGCACGCTTGGGCATGGTTTCCTCGAGCGTCTCGATGAAGATTTCGGGAAAGACGTGGTTGAAAACGTCGAGCTTCATGGATTTCCCTCTGTTGAGCCGGCGAGCGGGATGATAGGCGATCGCGCCGGTTCAGGCGCGCGCTTCGACGAACGCCTCCAGGCGTCGCCTGTAGGCTTCCATGTCGGCGATCGGGCGGGCCGCGACGCCGCTTTCCATCGCCGCTTCCGCGACCGCGATGGGCACGTCGACCGCGAGTCGGGGATCGAAGGGTTTCGGAACGAGGTAGCTGCGCCCGAACGCGAGCGTTTCGCCCGGATACGTCTCGCGGACGATCCGCGGCGGTTCGCTGCGGGCGAGGGCGGCGAGGGCGCGGACGCAGGCCGCCTTCATGGCGAGGTTGACGGTCCTCGCGCCGACATCCAGCGCACCGCGGAACAGGAACGGAAAGCAGAGCACGTTGTTGACCTGGTTGGGATAGTCCGAACGCCCGGTCGCGATCGTGACGTCGGCGCGCGCGTCCTGCGCCTCGGGCGGGCAGATCTCGGGGTCGGGGTTCGCCAGCGCCAGGACCAGAGGGTCGCGGGCCATCGAGCGCACCATGTCGGCATCGATCAGCCCCGCGGCCGAAACCCCCAGAAACGCATCGGCGCCGGCCATCGCCTCGCCGACGGTCCGAAGATCGGTCCTTGCCGCGTAGCGCGCCTTGTTGGGCTCCATCGTCTCGTCGCGGCCCTCGTAGATGACCCCGCGGCTGTCCGCGACAACGATGGAATCCTTCCGGAGCCCCATCCCGGTCAGCAGGTCGAGGCCGGCGATGGCCGCCGCGCCCGCGCCGGAGCAGACGAGCCGGATATCCGCCAGCCGGCGCCCGGTCAGTTCGAGCCAGTTGACCAGGGCGGCCGCCGTGACCACCGCGGTGCCGTGCTGGTCGTCGTGGAAGACCGGGATGTTCATGCGCTCGATCAGCTTCGTCTCGATCTCGAAGCATTCGGGCGCCTTGATGTCCTCCAGGTTGATGCCGCCGAAGGTGGGTTCCAGCCGTGCGACGGTGTCCACGAACGCGTCCACGCCGGTCTCCGCGATCTCGATGTCGAACACGTCGATCCCGGCGAAACGCTTGAACAGGACGGCCTTGCCTTCCATCACGGGCTTGGAGGCGAGCGGGCCGATATTGCCGAGGCCGAGGACCGCGGTGCCGTTGCTGATTACGCCGACGCGGTTCGCCCTGCCGGTGACTTCCGCCGCCGCCGAAGGGTCGTCGACGATGGCGATGCAGGCGTCCGCCACGCCCGGCGAATAGGCCAGGCTGAGATCGTCCGGCGTCGAAACCGGCTTGGTCGCGACCACCTCCAGCTTCCCCGGCGGATCGGCGCGGTGATAGGCGAGCGCCCGCTCCTTGAGCGACATTCCCGTGATTTCCTTGCTGGTCGGCGGAGGCCGCACAGTATGTCAGAACGCCGCCCGTGGCGACCCCCGGCGGTCTTGGACCCGCCGTTACGCTGGTCTAAGGTCTGCCGCCGCGGGACGGAAGAAGGATGGCCGGCATGCGCATAGCCCTGATCGGACAGCAGGCGTTCGGAAAAGCGGTGCTCGAGGCGCTGCTCGAACGCGGCGAGGAGGTTATCGCGGTCTACTGCGCGCCCGACCGGGAGGGACGCCGCCCCGACCCCCTCAAGGAGGCCGCGCTGGAGCACGGCATCCCGCTATTGCAGCCGCCGTCCTACAAGGAGCCGGCGGTGTGGGACGAGTTCCGCGCCATGGAACCCGATCTCGGGGTGATGGCGTTCGTCACCCTCTTCGTGCCCGAGGACTTCCTCTACATCCCGACGAAGGGGACGATCCAGTACCACCCATCGCTGCTCCCCAGGCACCGTGGGCCCAGCTCGATCAACTGGCCGATCATCCAGGGCGCGACGAGGACCGGGCTCTCCATCTTCTGGCCGGACAACGGCCTCGATACCGGGCCGATCCTGATGCAGAAGGAGGTGGACGTCCTGGAGAACGACACGCTGGGGACGGTCTATTTCGACAAGCTGTTCCCGCTCGGGGTCGAGGCGATGATCGAGAGCGTCGATCTGGTGCGCGAGGGCAAGGCGCCGAAGATCGTCCAGGACGACAGCCGGTCGACCTACGAGAGCTGGTGCCGCAAGGCGGATGTCGAGATCGACTGGTCGAGACCGGCGCAGGAGGTCCACAACCTGATCCGCGGCGCCGATCCGGCGCCCGGCGCGTGGACCGCGATCGGCGGGACGACGGTCCAGCTGTTCGAGTCCAGGCTTGTTGACGGCGCCGGAGGCGAGCCGGGCGAAATCGTCGCGGTGGAGGAGGGGCGTCTCGTCATCGCGGCGGGGGGCGGCCGCATTTCCGTGGGTCGGGCGCGCCCGGAAGGCGGCGCCAAGGTGGCTGCCGGCGAGTATGCCGGAGAGGCCGGCATCGCCGCCGGTACGCGGGCGGGGTCGTAGCCTCTATTCCGAAGCCTCCGCTTCGCGAAGCTCGGTCTTGAGCACCTTGCCGTAATTGTTCTTCGGCAGGGCGTCGATGAAGCGGTAGGCGCGGGGCCGCTTGAAACGGGCGATGCTCTCGATGCAGAGCGTGTCGAGGGCCGCCGCATCGACCGCCGCCCCGGACCGGGGGACGACATAGGCCACGACCTCCTCGCCCATGTCGTGATGCGGCCGGCCGATCACCGAGACTTCGAGCACGCCGGGATGCCGGAGCAGCGCCTCCTCGACCTCGCGCGGATAGATGTTGGACCCGCCCGAGATGATCAGATCCTTCGACCGGTCCTTCAGGGTCAGGTATCCGTCCTCGTCGAAGGCGCCCATGTCGCCGGTATGCAGCCAGCCGCCGCGCAGCGCCTCGGCGGTGGCTTCCGGGTTGCGCCAGTAGCCGGTCATCACCACGTCGCCCCGCACCAGCACCTCGCCGACCTCGCCGGGCGAGACGTCTGCGTCATCGCCGTCGCAGACCCGCACCTCGACATCGGTGCGGGGCGTTCCCACCGACGCGAGACGTTCCATGTAGCGGGGATGGTCGCGGTCGAGATGGGCCTCGCGCGACAGCCCCGTGATGGTCATCGGGGATTCCCCCTGGCCGTAGATCTGCACCAGCCGGGGGCCGATCGCATCGAGCGCGCGGACGCAATCCTCCGCATACATCGGCCCGCCGCCATAGACGATGGTCCGCAGGTTGGAGAGGTCGGCCGCGCCCAGCGAAGGCGCGTTGACCAGCCGGGTCACCATGGTGGGCGCGAAGAACGCCGTGACGTTGCGGTGGAAGGGGAGGAGAGCGAGGAACTCGTCGCCGTTGAAGCCCTTGCTTTCGGGGACCACCTGGCACCCCCCCTTGGCGATGTGCGGCAGCAGGTACATGCCCGAGCCGTGCGACATCGGCGCGGCGTGGACGATCGTGCTGTCCGCGCCGACCCGGTCGACATCGGCGTAGTAGCTGAGCGTCATGGTCAGCAGGTTGCGGTGGCTGAGCATCGCGCCCTTCGGGCGTCCCGTGGTGCCGCTGGTGTAGAACAGCCAGGCGAGGTCGTCGGGCGCCGCCTCGGCCATCGAACGGGGTTCGGCGGCGCGGAGCCTTGCATAGTCGGGCCCGCCGACCGCCGGGACGACCCGGAGCTCGGGAAGATCGTCGGCGACGCCGGCGATTCCCTCCGCGAGGTCTTCGGTCGCGATGCAGACCCGCGCCTCCGAGTCGCCCAGGATGTAGGCGAGCTCCCGCGGGTGCAGCTTGGCGTTGATCGGCACCGCCGCGAACCCGCCATGCCACGCCGCGAACAGCGCTTCGACATATTCCGGCGTATTGGTCATCGCCAGGGCCACCCGGTCGCCGGGCGCAAGCCCGTGGATGTCGCGCAAGCCCGCGGCGATCCGCGAGACCCTGTCGGCGAGCTCACGATAGGTAAGGACGGTTCCGGCGCCGACCGCGACGGCCGGGCGGTCCGACCAGGCGGCGGCCGGCTTGGCGAGAAGCTGGGCGAGGTTCATGGCGTTTCCGTCTCACATCGCGCCGCGCACCGTCAAGCGCTTGCATCCGCGAGCCGCAAGGGCGACAGTCCGGGAAACCCGGGAGGGAAATCATGAGCGACAGCGCCGGACTGAGTTCGATCGAAGCCTACGACGTGCTGCGCGAAGCCGTCGGCGAGCCGACCGCGTCGATCGCCAAGAAGGAAATGCCGATGCTCGACAAGCACGCGCGGCATTTTCTTTCGCTGTCGCCGGTCCTGTTCATTTCCACGGTCGGTGTGGACGGCCGCGCGGACATCAGCCCGAGGGGCGACCCGGCGGGCTTCGTCAAGGTGATCGACGACCGCACGATCCTGATCCCCGAGCGGCCCGGCAACCGGCGGGCCGACACGATGTCCAACATCGTCGAGAACCCGGGGCATTCGGTGGCGCTGATCTTCCTGCTGCCGGGCGTCGAGGAAACGCTCCGCGCCTCCGGGCGCGCCCGCATCGTCGACGATCCGGCCGCGCTCGAGGACATGGCGGTCCGCGGCAAGGTTCCCCAGCTCGGAATCCTGGTCGAGGTCGACGAGGTGTTCTTTCACTGCGCCAAGGCGCTCAAGCGCGCCCGGCTGTGGGATCCGGACGCCAGGATCGAACGCAGGGAATTTCCGACGCTCGCCCAGATCACCAAGGACCAGCGGGAACACGACACGCCGCTGGAAGAAATCGAGGAAAGGATCCGGGAGAGCTACGAGACGCGGCTCTACTGACCGGCGACGGGAACGCTGCTCTGCCCCTCCCCGTCATGCCCGGACTTGTTCCCGGCATCCACGTCCCTCCGCCGCCTCGCCGGCGCCCGGCTCGCACCGC
>JAPPIT010000016.1 GCA_028820505.1 Defluviicoccus sp. | reverse complement strand
CGACGGCGCCGTGCGCACGGGCGACGGCAAGGTGGAGGCGTCGCTGACGGCGGCGATCCCCTATGCGGCGTGGCAGGCGTCGGAGCGCCTCAAGCTCTGGGGCGCGGCGGGCTACGGCTCAGGCCGCGTGACGCTGAAGACGGCGCTGGGCGGCAACTACAGCGCGGACACCGACTGGAGCATGGCGGCGGCGGGGATGCGGAGCGACCTGCTCGAAGCCCCTGCCGAGGGCTCCGGCCCGGCGCTGGCGGCGACCTCGGACGCGCTGTGGACGCGGACCTCCTCGGAGAAGACCCGCGACCTCGCGGCGTCGGACTCCGACGTGACGCGGCTGCGGCTCGGCCTGGAGGGCAGCTACCGCGTTGCCATGGAGAACGGCGGCAGCCTCGTGCCGAAGCTCGAAGTGGGCGCGCGCCATGACGGCGGCGACGCGGAGACCGGGTTCGGGATCGAGCTCGGCGGCGGCGTCAAATGGACCGATCCGCGCCTGGGCCTCATGCTCGACCTGTCGGGCCGCACGCTCATCGCGCACGGTAACGACGACCTGAAGGACCGGGGCTTCTCGGCGGCGCTGGCCTGGGACCCGGCCCCGGCGACCAAGCGGGGCGCGTCGCTGTCCTTGCGCCAGGACTTCGGCGGAAAGGCCACCGGCGGTCTCGACGCGCTGTTCCAGCCGGCGACGCTCGACGACCGGACGGGAAGCGAGGCGACCTCGCGCTGGGCATTGGAAGCCGCATACGGCCTGCCCGCGTTCGGCGGGCGCTGGACCGGCAGCCCGCATGTCGGGCTCGGGCTCGCCACCGGCGCGCGCGACTACAGCCTCGGCTGGCGGCTCGCGCCGGAGAGCCGGAACGCGCCGGACCTGTCGTTCGGCCTCAAGGCGGTGCGCCGCGAGAGCGACACCGCCGCGCCCGAGCACGCGCTTGGGTTCGAGGCCCGCCTGCAATGGTGATGGAGCACATGACGAAACGGCCCGGCGAGGCGTTCGAAGCGGCTGCGCCCGCTCACCACGGCGTCGGAGCAGATTGGTGAGACCCTTCCGCGGAAGCTCGCGGGCGCCGTGCTACGGTGCAGGGGTCGGAGCGCCGCGAGGCGAAGTGCCCGCACGGTGCGTCGTTGTGGCTCCGGTCTGGAAGGGATTGGCAACGCACCCTCCACTGCCGGGATCCGCCCGGTCGGGCGGCTCCGCCTGGCCTCACGGCCTGACGGAGTGCTTGCCTTGACGCCCGGGTCATGGTGTTGCGATAGTGTTGACAGGCTGGATAAGGGAACTGACACCCCAGATTTAAGTCAATATTAACAGTCTATTATGTCCCATATGTCCTTCTAGCGACAAGTTCGAGAAGCACGCCGCGAAGGGCCGCCTGATCCACGTCGAGGGCAAGATGCAGACCCGGCGCTGGCGCAAGCAGGGCGAGGACTCGGACCGCTTCTCGACCGAGATCATCGTCGTGCCGGGCCACCGGGTCCAGTTCTACGACAAGCCCAAGGGCAGCGACGCGCCGGCCGCGGACGCCCAGGCGCCCATGGACGCCACCGCGGCGGACGCCGGCGGCGATCCGACGGAGGGGGTCGAGATCCCCTTCTGAATCCGCCATCCCTTCCTCCCCGACTCGGCCGGCACTTCGGTGCCGGCCTTTTTTCCGCCGCCGATCCGGAGGCGGCCCGTCCGCGCAGCGCGTCCCCGCCGCGCGCCGCAGGTGGAGCGAAGCGCGTGGAGGGTGTTCGTTCGCATGAGGAGAGGGAGCATGACCCGCGACACCGAGAGCGTCTTCGCCCAGGGGGCCGTCATCGTCCCCGACTTCGTCACTCCGGCCGAGGAGGAGCGCATCCTCCTGCGCATCGCCCAGGCGCCCTGGATGACCGAGCTCCGCCGGCGCGTGCAGCATTACGGCTACCGCTACAGCTACACCGGCACCAGCCGCCCGATCCCGGCCGCGCCGTTCCCGCGCTGGGCCGAGGTCATCGCGAATCGGCTTCGGGAGCATTTCGGCGGGACGCTGCCCGTCCAGTGCATCGTCAACGAGTACCGCCCCGGCCAGGGCATCGGCATGCACGCCGACC
>JAPPIT010000007.1:86788-98313 GCA_028820505.1 Defluviicoccus sp. | reverse complement strand
GACGACCTGTTCCAGACCTGGCGCTTCCGCCACCGCAACGCCGTCGAACGGGTGATCGGCCACAAGATCGGCACCGGCGGCACCAGCGGCGTTGGCTATCTGACGAGGGCGACGGCGATCCGGCTGTTTCCGGAGCTGTGGGCGGTGCGGACGGGGTTGTAGGGGGGTCCGGTTGGGGTCGTCTTGCGTTTGCCGTGATTACAGGATATATGTCCAGATATCTGTAAGAGGCCGACCATGGGCAATTCATCGCAGCAACGCGCCACCGAAAGATACCGCCGCCGCCTCGCCGAACAGGGCATGGCCCGCTTCGAGGTTCTGGGGCGCGACGCGGATCGCGCGCTCATCCGTTCGCTGGCCAGACGCCTCGCCGAGGAGGGGCCGGAGGCCGAGCGCCTGCGAACCATCGTCAGCGAGGGTGTCGCCGGGGTGACGCCGCGCAAGGGCGGAATCCTCGAAGCCCTGCGGCGCTCGCCGCTCGTCGGCGAGGACGTCATTCCCCCCCGCCCCTTCGAACCCGGCCGTAAGGTCGACCTGTGAGCCGCTATCTGCTCGACACCAACATCATCAGCAACGTAACGAAGCCCGCCCCCTCGGAATCGCTCTTGGCCTGGATGGCGGAGCAGGTCGACGAAAACCTGTTCATCGCCTCGTTCACCGTCGCGGAGATCCGGCGCGGAATACTGGAAAAACCTGCCGGCCGGAAACGGGACGAGCTGGAGGCATGGTTCGCCGGCCCGGAAGGTCCAACGGCGTTGTTCCGGGGCCGAGTATTGCCCTTCGACGAGAAGACCGCTCATGTCTGGGCTAGGCTAATGGCCGAGGGCAAGGCGATCGGGCGCCCTCGTAACGCGCTCGACACCATCATAGCAGCAACGGCGGAAGCGAACGCCTGCATCGTCGTCACGGACAACGAAAGGGATTTCGCGGGCGTCGAGACGATCAATCCGATGCGCGAGGCTGCGCGCTGAACCGTCGGGGCAAATTCCTGTCTAAGCACGTTCGCCCGTGATATGGTTCGGCCATACGCATCGGTCGCGGTCAATTCGCCATGAAGACAACGCTCAACCTGAACGACCGGGTCCTGCACCTGGCGAAGCGGCAGGCCGCGCGGGACGGCATCACGCTCACGAGGTTCGTGGAGGACGCGCTGCGCGCCCGGCTTGCCGACACAAAGAATCGCAAGCGGGGTTTCCGGCTGCGACTGGAGACCGTCAAGGGCACCACTCCTCCCAATATTGACGTCGCGGACCGGAATGCGCTTTATGGCGTGATCAACTGGACGTGATCGGCGGCTTCTTGAACCGAATCCTCTGTTCCCCAAGAACATCGACTGAATCTGGATACAACTGCAAGCTGAAGTGCTCAGGCGGTCACCCCGTCTGTGCACCCCCTCTACACTCGCTAATCGTAACGCTGCTCCGCCAAAACGGGTGTTTGAGCTGCCTTGTGCGTTAACATGGGGTTTTGAATTATTGATGGTGACTTTCGTCTAGGAAATTGGCGGAATTGATAACAAGGAGATCCAAGAAATGGCAATTTACTATCAGCATATCGGCGAAAGGCTTGCGGAACGCGATTTTCCACGGACTTTAGGAACGCTACCGGCGGCAATGCATGAGTTCTTGCTTGCCGATATAGAGACCTATTTGGATCATCTCGACATTGCGGAACTGGAAGATATAAGGAGCAAACACAATCACTTGAGTCCAAGGGGGTTCCAAATTTGGGGCCTTCCTTCGGGAGCGGAACGGGTCTTGTCCGAGATGTGTACTGGGGATTACTTGATGCTCTTGGAGAGCATCGACTTCCGCTATTGTGGAAAAGTGATCCATAGAGTGACGGAATTTTGTTGGGAATTGAGTAGACATTTGTGGGGAGAGCAGCGCTTTCCGATTATAGTGTTTCTCCAAGGCAAATTTATTCAATACGATTGGCTCGAATTCGTAGCTGACTTTCAATTCAATCAAAAATACCATATGCGAGGAAACACAATGAAACTGGCTCAAAGTAGGATAGAGCAATCAAAATACATGACGGAGAATGCGTTTATTTCACACATATGGAACACGAAGGAATTCAGGCCTTTCTTATTGAGCGATTAGAGCAGTTTAATTGCTCCAGAAGGGACTCTCGCGCTCGGTTTAACCAAAATACATACCGTTGATGGCCCAAGGCTCGCCATCGCAATCTCACCGACCCCCAAACCACCGCCCATCCCCCAAGACCACGGACGTCTCGATCTGCCGCTCCGGCACGGTCCAGTAGCGCCTGAGCAGCCCTGCCTTCTCGTCCTCGCCCACCAGCTTGAACCCGCGCGCCTCGTAGAACCGGATCGCCCATGTCGCCGCCGCCCAGGTGCCGATCAGGATGGGGCGGTCCACGTCGCGGCAGAGCGCGTCGAGGAGCGCCGTGCCGATTCCCTCGCCCTGGCGCTCGGGGCGGACATAGGCGTGGCGGATCAGGATCACGTCCTCGACCGGCTGGACCCCCATCACGCCCTGGAGCCCGTCCCCGTCCTGCCAGCCGCTGAAGGCGATGCCGGCGGCGATCTCGGCGGCGAGCTCGTCCGCCGGCATGTAGGGCTCCTTCCAGCGGTCGGGCGGGATGATGCCGCGATAGGCCTCCGCCGCCGCGTCGATGACGGCGAGGATGTCCGCGCGGTCGGCGCGGTCGAGGGCGCGGATCACGGGGCTGCGAGGAAGTCCGCGACGAGCGCGGCGACCGCGCCGGGGCGCTCGGCGAAGGCGCTGTGCCCGGCGCCCTCCACCACCTCCAGCCGGGCGTCGCCGAAGCCTTCGGCGTAGACCTCGCCGTGGCGGCGCGGCACCAGCCGGTCGTCCGCGCCCTGGATCGCCAGCGCCGGCGCGCGAAAGCGTCCGAGCCGCCCGGCGAGGCGCCGGTCGTGCAGATAGGGCGGGCTGAAGCCGATCCTGGACGCGAAGCGGAACAGCTTGTAGCGCAGCACCTCCCGGTCGATGTCGCCGCGGAGGTCGGGGAACATTTCGCGCGCGATCCCGGATTCGCCGTCGCCGAACAGCAGCGCGCGGAGCCCGGCGAACGAGACCCCGTCGGCGGGGTGGGTCTCCCAGAACACATCGGCGATCGGCGCGCCGGGGACAAACAGCCCGGTCGGGCCGATCAGCGCCAGCCGCTCGACGCGCTCCGGATGGCGCACCGCGATCTCGGCCGCGATCCAGCCGCCGATGCAGGAGCCCGCGAGTTTCAGCGTGCCCAGGCCGAGCGCGTCGAACAGCTCGAGATAGTGGAAGACGAGGTCGTCGACGGTCTCGATCGCCTCGTCCTCCGAGCTCTCCGCGCAGCCGGGATGGGCCGGCGCGATCAGCGCGAAGCGTTCCACCAGCGCCTCGTGGAACGGCAGCCAGCCGAACGACGCGCCGTGGATGTCGGCGATCCCGTGCAGGTAGACGATCACCGGACCCTCTCCCGCCTCGGCGACCGCGACCGTGCGCCCCCGCGGCAGGGCGACCGCGCGCCCGCTCATTCGGCGGCGCTCGCGGCCGGCCGGTCGGCGAGGGAGGGATACTTGCGGGCGAACAGATCGGCCGAGCGTTCGCGCAGCGCCGGCGCCACCTCCTCGGCGAACAGCCGCGCGCTCTTCCTGGCGAGCGCGTCCTTCATGTTGCCGAAATGGAACTGGATCAGCAGGTTCCCGACCTCGGCCTGCTCGATCAGGTCCCACAGCTTCTCGCGCACCGTGGCGGGGCCGCCGACGACGATCGAGGCCTTGGACTCCAGATCCTCCCAGTCCTCGGCGTCGCCCAGCATCGGCGCGCCGGCGGTCGAGTTCTCCAGATAGGCCCGCCACGACCGCACCGATTGCGACGGCACGCCGGGGCCGAAGGTGAGCGTCCGCCCGGTCCGCCGGAGATGCCCCTTGAGGCAGTATTTGAGGAAGTACCAGACCCCCTCCTCCGCCTCCTCCTTCGCCTGCGCGTCGGTCTCGCCGACATAGACCGACAGCAGCACGCCCATGCGGAACGGGTTGTAGGCGTCGCCGTTGCGCTCGAGGATCTCCGCGAAGCGCTCGCGCGCCTGCCGGGTCGCCGCCCCGTGGGTGCGCGACGACAGGAAGTAGTCGAAGCCGCGCTTCGCCACATTGTCCATCGTCTCGGCGCTGAGCGCGCCGGGGATCCACACCTGGGGATGCGGCACCTGGCGCGGCTTGGGCCAGATATTGACGTAGCGCAGCGGGTAGGACGGCCCCTCGTGCTCGAACGGCCCGTCCTCGGTCCAGGTGCGCATGATCAGGTCGATCGATTCCCAGAAGCGCTGGCGCGCCTGCGGCGAGGGGATGTTGTAGTTGTAGGCCTCCGGCCCGCCGCCGACCGCGAAGCCCGCGATCAGCCGCCCGCCCGAGATCGAATCGATCATCGCGTATTCCTCGGCGACGCGGAGCGGGTTGAGGTGGAGCGGCAGCAGATTGCCGAGCACCACCAGCTTCGCCCGCTCGGTGCGCTGGGTGAGCGCGGCGGCGACGATGTTGGGCGAGGGCATCAGCCCGTAGATGTTCTGGTGGTGCTCGTTCAGCACCAGCCCGTCGAAGCCGAGCTCCGCCGCCTCGACCGACTGGTCGATATATTCCTGGTAGAGCCCGTCGGTCCGCTCGCGGTCCCACAGGCTGTTGGGGACCGTCACCCAGCCGGTGTCGTACCGCTCGTCGAAATCGGGCGGCAGATACGGGTAGGCCATGAAGTGCCAGTGGAACAGCTGCACCGGATGCATCGCCGGACTCCCTCGGAAACGGGCGGCGAGAGTTTCGCCCCTCGCCCGCGCGGTCGCAAGCGGGGGGCAACCGATCAGTCGAGCGCCCGTGGCCGCACGAAGCAGGTGAGCCGGCCGGCACCGGGGGCGATCTCCGTCCAGCGCGCGGCGTCGAACGCGATCCCCGCCAGCGCGGCCGTGGGGTAGCCCGCGGCGAGGTCGCGCATGAGGTCGTCCGGCCCCTCGCCGGCCAGCCCGCCGGCCAGCACGTGGAAGCCCGGGTTGTGCCCGATCATCATCGCCGCGGCGTGCCGGTCGGGAAGCGCCCTCGCGAGCGCGAGCAGGCCGGCCGGCGCGGCGTGGTAGAGATCCCCGGTCGACTCGACCTCCGGGTCGCCCTCCAGCACGTCCGACACCAGCGCCCAGGTCTCCGCCGCCCGCCGCGCGGCCGAGCACAGGACGAACCCCGGCGCGCAGCCGTTCTCGTTCATCCACCGCGCCACCGCCGGCGCCGCCCGCCGCCCGCGCGCGGCCAGCGGCCGGTCGAAATCGCCGAGCCCCGGATCGCCCCAGTTCGACTTCGCGTGCCGCAGGAGGTAGAGCGTGCGCATCGCCGCCAAGGATAGGCCGGCGGGCGAGCGGGTGTCAGGCCCCGGCTTTCCCTTGACGGTCGGCGCGAAAGCGTGAACGCTCGACCGATGGACGACGCGCGACCGCAACAAGCCGCCGCGGGCGAAAGGCCGGCCTCGCCGCTCGCCGCGAGCCCGGAGCGGTTCATCAACCGGGAGCTCTCCTGGCTTGCCTTCAACGAGCGCGTGCTGGAGGAGGCGTCGAACACCGCGCATCCGCTCCTGGAGCGGCTCCGCTTCGTCTCGATCTCGGCGGCCAATCTCGACGAGTTCTACATGGTCCGCGTCGCCGGGCTGAAGAGCCAGATCCAGGCAGGCGTCACCGCGCGCAGCGCCGACGGGCTGACGCCGGGCGAGCAGCTGCACGCGGTCAACGAGCGCGCCCGCACCCTGATGCGCGAACAGCAGCGCTGCTGGCGCGCGCTGCGCGAGGCGATGCGCGGCGAGGGGATCGAGGTGCTGGAGCCCGAGACGCTGACCGACGACGAGCGCGCCTGGCTCACCGCCTGGTTCGTGCGCGAGATCTTCCCCGCCCTCACCCCGGTCGCGATCGACCCGGCGCACCCCTTCCCCTTCATCCCCAATCTCGGCTTCTCGCTGGTGCTGTCGATGAAGCGGAAGGACGAGGAGACCTCGGCCGGGCTGGTCGCGCTGCCGGCCACGATCGACCGCTTCGTCCGGCTGGAGAGCCGCAAGTCCGCCTTCGTCGCGCTGGAGCAGGTGGTCCGCGTCCATCTCGACCTCCTGTTCCCCGGCTTCGAGCTGCAGGACGTGGGGGTCTTCCGGGTGATCCGCGACAGCGACATCGAGATCGAGGAGGAGGCCGAGGACCTGGTGCGCCAGTCCGAGGAGCTGCTGCGCCGGCGCCGCCGGGGCTCGGTGATCCGGCTCAAGATCAACGCCGACGTGCCGTCCGCGCTGCGCGCCTTCGTGGTCGAGAGCCTGGGCGTCGACGAGGAGGATGTGTTCGACGTCGACGGGCTGCTCGGCCTCGCCGAGACCTCGCAGCTCATCCTGCGCGACCGGCCGGACCTCGTCTTCGAGCCCTATACGCCGCGCTTCCCCGAGCGCATCCTCGACCATGACGGCGATTGCTTCGCCGCGATCCGCCAGAAGGACATTATCGTCCACCACCCCTATGAGAGCTTCGACGTGGTGGTGAGCTTCCTGCGCCAGGCGGCGGAAGACCCCGACGTGGTCGCGATCAAGCAGACGCTCTACCGCACCGGCGAGGATTCGCCGATCGTCGACGCGCTGCGCGAGGCCGCCGAACGCGGCAAATCGGTCACCGCTCTGATCGAGCTCAAGGCGCGGTTCGACGAGGAGCGCAACATCCGCTGGGCGCGCGACCTGGAGCGCGCCGGCGCCCAGGTGGTGTTCGGGTTCGTCCAGCTCAAGACCCACGCCAAGGTCTCGCTGGTGGTGCGGCGCGAGCAGAACGGGCTCCAGACCTACGCCCATTTCGGCACCGGCAACTATCACCCGGTGAACGCGCGCATCTACACCGACCTGTCGCACTTCACCTGCGACGCGACGTTCTGCCGCGACGCGGCGAAGCTGTTCAACTACATGACCGGGACCGGCGTGCCGGAGGGGATGGAGCGGATCTCGGTCTCGCCGACCGACATGCGCGCGGCCCTGGTGCGGCTGATCGACGGGGAGATCGAGAACGCGCGCGCCGGCCGGCCGGCCTGGATCCTCGCCAAGATGAACTCGCTGGTCGATCCCGAGATCATCGACTGCCTCTACCGCGCCTCGCGCGAGGGCGTCGGCATCGACCTGATCGTGCGCGGCGTCTGCTGCCTGCGGCCGGGCGTGCCGGGCCTGTCGGACAATATCCGGGTGAAGAGCATCGTCGGCCGCTTCCTCGAGCACAGCCGGATCGTCTGCTTCGGCGCGGCGCATCCGCGCGGCTCGGCGAAGGCGAAGGTCTATATCTCGTCGGCCGACTGGATGCCGCGCAACCTCGACCGGCGGGTGGAGACGCTGGTCCCGATCCTCAACCGGACCGTCCACCGCCAGGTGCTCGACCGCATCATGGGCGCCAACCTGATGGACGAGGCGCAGAGCTGGACGCTCGAGGCGGACGGCGCCTATCGCCGCACCGAGGCCTCCGACAGCGCCTTCAGCGCCCACCAGTACTTCATGACGAACCCGAGCCTGTCCGGCCGGGGCAGCGCGCTCAGAAACGAAGACTCCGGCGCCCCGGCCTGAGGCACATCGCGGGATCCGGCCGAAAGCGTTCATGCCAGCAACCGAACCGATCGAGGCGCTGGACCCGCAGCCCGGCTTCGTCCCGGCCGACCCGCCGGTGGCGGTGGTCGATATCGGGTCGAACACGGTGCGGCTGGTGGTCTATGACGGCTACCGCCGGGCGCCGGTGCCGATGTTCAACGAGAGCGCGACCTGCGGGCTCGGCGGCGAGCTGGCTGCGACCGGGGAGATCGGCGCCGACGCGGCGGAGCGCGCGCTGCGGGCGATCGCCCGGTTCGGCCGGCTCGCGCGCGGGATGGGCGCCGCGGCGCCCGCCTTCATCGCCACCGCGGCGGTGCGCGAGGCGGCCAACGGCGGCGACTTCGTGCGCGAGGTCGGGCGCCGCTGCGGCGAAAGAGTGGACGTACTCAGCGGCGAGGAAGAGGCGCGGCTGTCCGCGCTGGGCGTGATCTCGGGCATGCCGCGCGCGGACGGCATCGTGGCCGACCTCGGCGGCGGCAGCCTGGAGCTGGTCGACATCAGGCGCGGCACGATCGCGAACCAGGCGACGCTGCCGCTCGGGATCCTGCGCTACGCCGACCGCCGCCCCGCGCAGCGCAGGGCGATGCTGGGCGAGATCCGGTCGGAGCTCGCCTCGATCCGCTGGCTGCGCGGCGGCGAGGGCCGCGCCTTCTATCCGGTCGGCGGGGCGTGGCGCGCGGTCGCCCGGCTCCACATGGCGCGCGCCGACCACCCGCTCCACATCATCGACGGCTACCGGGTGCCGGCGGGGGACATGCGCAACCTCGCCGACCTGGTGGGCCCGCTGAGCCCGCGCTCGCTGGAGCAGATCGCGGGCGTCTCCCGCCGCCGGCGCGACAGCCTCCCGGTCGCCTGCGACCTGATGGCCGCCGTCCTGCGCGCGGCGGGCTCGAAGACGGTGGCGTTCTCCGCCCAGGGCCTGCGCGAGGGCTACCTCTATGCCGGCCTCGACGCGAAGGCGCGGCGCGACGATCCGGTGCTGGCCGCCGCGCTGGCGCTGGCGGCGCGCGAGGCCCGGTTCGGCCCGGTCGGGGAGGCGCTTTTCGACTGGATCGACCCGCTGTTTCGGGGCCGCCGCAAGGGCCGCAGGCGGCTCCGCCGGACCGCCTGCCACCTCGCCGACATCGGCTGGCGCGAGCATCCCGACTACCGCGCGGTGCAGACGATGAACCGCATCCAGCGCTTCCCCTTCATGGGGCTCAGGCACGACGAGCGCGCGTTCCTCGGCTACACCGCCTTCGTGCGCTATGGCGGCGATCCGGCCGCGCCCGAGGCCCGGCCGCTGCACCGGCTGATGTCGGAGCGCCTGCGCCACCGCGCCGAGGTGATAGGCGAGGCGGTGCGGCTCGCCTTCCGGGTCTCGGGCGGGGCGCCGGCCTTGCTCGCCCGCTCGGCGCTGGTCGTCGACGGGAACCGCCTGTCGCTCCGCCTGCCCGACCACGGCGCCCCGCCGTTCGACGACCCGGTCGCCCGCCAGTTCGAGGCGCTGGCCGCCACCGCCGGCATGCGCGCGGGGCGGATCGCGGGGTAGGCGCGGTCCTCCCCACCGTCATGCTCGGCGGAGGCCGGGCATCCACGAGTTTTTAAGGCGCCGGAAACAGAAAACAAATCGTGGATGCTCGGCCTCCGCCGAGCATGACGGGAAGGGCCGTAACGGCGCGGATATCTCCGACCGGCCCGGATGGGTCCTAATGTTTCACGTGAAACAAAGGTCAACCTTGTTGACTTATGTATCGCGTTAAGAAAATGCTCTAACTGGACAAAACGGGCGCCGCGCGAAACATTGTTTCGCGCATCGCCCGGTTTTCCGTCCCCCGGGGACACGAATCGCCTTTTTCGGGCCTCCGGCTCGATCTGCCGACGCGCCGGGCCGCGAAACGCGGCTGCTATTCGTGTCACGCTATGACACGAATAGGGGGTATTAACCGTCCCCCACCTCGACCGCCACCGCCATCGCGCTGTCGCCGGCGGCGCAGCCGGTGAAGAGGCCGTAGCCGCCGCCGCGCAGCGCGAGCTCCTCGATCAGCTCGATGACGGCGCGCATGCCCGTCGGCCCCTGCGGGTGGCCCCAGATCAGCGAGCAGCCGTAATTGTTCATACTGTCGATGTCGGCGCCGGTCTCGCGGCAGAACACCACGTCGTTCACCGCGAACGGGTTGTGGGTCTTGATCGCGGCCACGTCGTGGAGCGCGATCCCGGCGTCGTCGAGCGCCCGCCTGGCGGCGCCGATAGGGGCTTCCGGCATGTGGCGCACTTCCGCCCGCGCGGTGCCGAAGCCGGCGAGCCGGACCGAGATGCCCGCATCCCGCGACAGGGTGCGGGCGCGCTCGCGGCCGGTCACGACGAAGCCCGCGTTGCCGTCCGCCGGATGGGTCTGCCCGGCATAGGTCACCGTGCCGTCCTCGTTCACCGGGCGCAGCCGGTCGAGCCCGTCCCGCGTGGTCTCGTGGATCCCCTCGTCGCCTTCCAGCACCCCGGCGGTCTTGCGGTAGCGCGCGTCCGGCACCTCGAGCGGCAGCGTCATGTAGCGCTTCTGGAACGCGCGGCCGTCGACCACGGCATCCTCGTACTGCTCGTAGCGCCGGAGCACCACGTCGTGCTGCTCCTCCGTCGTGATCTGCCACTTGCGGGCGACCGTCTCGGCGGTGTCGATCATCCCGCACTTCGCGTAGGGGTCGTCGGAGAAGTTGCCGAGCACCCAGTTCTCGTGCGCGCCGGTGCCGCCCGGCGCGTGCGGCGCGGGGTAGTAGATATGCGGGCCGTTCGAGGTCCGGTCGCCCGACATCGCGAGCGCGACCTCGGCGCCGCCGGTCTCGATCTCCTGGCTCGCCGCCTGGAGGCAGCGCGCGCCGGTCGCGCAGGCATGGTTGATCGTGGGCCCCGGAATATGGTCGGCGCCCATCATCCCGGTCACCCAGGGCAGGCCGAAGAAGCACTGCTTCTGCGCCACCGTGAGCCCGAGCACGCCGTAATCGATCTCGTCGAGCGCGACGCCGCGGCGCTCCAGCTCGCCGCGCGCGGTGTGGGCGAGGAATTCCATGCTGTGCAGATGCGCGAGCCCGCCCTGCCAGCGCGCGAACGGCGTGCTCCAGTAAACGCCGTAGGGGATGTGAGCGTCGTGCATGGTGCCGTTACTCCTGTTTCCGCGCGCCATCGTCCGGTCCCTCGATACGGCGCTGACGCGCCTGCTCGGGATGAGGATCCAGCAAGAAGTCCCTCACCCTGAGTAGCCGCGTCAGCGGCGTATCGAAGGGCCGCCGCGACGGCGCTTCCAACCGAAAGGGACACGCCCTAAATTACGCCCTCGAACGATGTCCTCATCGCCGGGAGCGAAGATACCGATGCCCCTTCTCGATATCCATCACGTCGCGATCAAGACGCAGGACCTCGAAGCCACCGACCGGTTCTACGAAGAGGTGCTCGGCCTGGAAAAGATCGACCGGCCCGATTTCGACTTCCCGGGCACCTGGTTCGACCTGGGCAGCACCATGTTCCACATCATGGCGGGCGACGCCGGGCTCGACAACGAGGGCAACCCGACGCACGGCAGCGCGTCGGTCGACCATGTCGCGGTCAAGGCGCACGACTTCGACACGATGAAGAAAACGGTGGTCGACCTCGACATGCCGCACCGCGAGTTCTCCATCCCCGATTTCGGGCTGTGGCAGCTCTTCGTGCGCGACCCGAACGGGGTGATCATCGAGCTCAACTTCACCGTCGCCGACGAGCCCGAGGGGAACGAGGGCCCGGGCACCGACAATCTGTTCGTCCCAGGCGAGTTTTGAGCTCCGCGCAAGCGCCGGGGGGCCGGCCGGCGGCCCCCCCCGCGCCCGCGGCGCCCCCCCCCCCCCGGCCCGCGATAGAGCGGCTCGGCGGATAGCTGATCCCCGCCCTCGCCCCGGCCAAAAAAGGCCCGGGCGCCCTGATACCGCGGTG
>JAPPIT010000007.1:0-86778 GCA_028820505.1 Defluviicoccus sp. | reverse complement strand
CCCTCGGGGCCGGGGACCCCAAATTTTGGGGGGCGGGGGGGTTTTTTTCCCCCCGCCCCGGGGGGGGGGGGGGGGGGGGGGGGGGGGGCGGCCCGGGGGGGCCCCGCGCCCCATGCGGCCCGAGATCGAGCGGCTCGGCGGATCGCTGATCCGCGCCGTCGCCGAGGCCAATATCGGCCGGGGCGACGTGATCCCGCTGTGGTTCGGCGAGCCGGACACGGCGACCCCCGACTTCATCAAGGAGGCGGCGGTCCGCGCGCTCGCGGCCGACCACGTGTTCTACACCCAGAATCGCGGGATCCCGCCGCTCCGGGAGGCGATCGCAGCTTACGCGAGCAATCTCCACGGAAGCGACATCGGGACCGACCGGATCACCGTCACCGCGTCGGGCATGAACGCGATCATGCTCTGCTCCCAGCTCATCGTCGCGCCCGGCGACAACATCGTCGCGGTCGGCCCGATCTGGCCCAACTGCGTCGAGACGGTCCACGTGATGGGCGGCGAGACGCGGATCGTGCCCCTGGAGGCGGACGGCGGCACCGGCTGGCGGCTCGACCTCGACCGGCTGCTCGATGCCTGCGACGACCGCACGGTGGGCGTCCTGGTCAACTCGCCCGCCAACCCGACCGGCTGGGTGATGACGGCGGACGACCAGCTTGCGCTGCTGGAACGGTGCCGCGAGCGCGGCATCTACGTGATCGCCGACGAGGTCTATATCCGGCTCGCCTACAACGCGCCGCGCGCGCCCTCCTTCCTCGACATCGCCGAGCCGGACGACCGGCTGCTCGCGATCAACAGCTTTTCCAAGTCGTGGTCGATGACGGGCTGGCGGCTCGGCTGGCTCACCCACGCGCCGGAGCTGGGCGACGCCTTCGCCAAGCTCAACGAGTACAACGTCGCCTCGCCGACGACCTTCGTCCAGCACGCCGGCATCACCGCCATCGGGGAGGGCGAGCCGTTCGTCGAATCGCTGCTCGAACGCTACCGGCGCAACCGCGACCTGGTGGTCCAGCGCCTCGGCGCGATGCGGCGCGTCCGGCTGCCGCGCCCGGACGGCGCGTTCTACGCCTTCTTCGCGGTCGACGGCGTATCCGACAGCCTCGCGCTCGCGCACGAGCTGATCGCGACCGCCGGCGTCGGCCTCGCCCCCGGCCGCGCCTTCGGCGAGGCGGGCGAAGGCCGGCTCAGGCTCTGCTTCGCCGCCGAGGCCGACACGCTCTCGCGCGCCCTGGACCGGCTGGAGCCGCATTTGAACTGACCGATTGCCCTCTCGGCCCGCGCAACAATGTGTCGCCCGCGCGGCCCTCCGGGTCACGATGCTGCGATTGTGGCGCCGCGGCCTTGCGCCGGGCGCGCGCGTCCCCATGTCCCAATCCTTCCCGTCGAGGAAAGAGACCGTCATGGAAGCGCTTGCCGTTCGCGAGACCCCGGAAATGCCGGGCGACATCGAGATAACGGACATCACCGCCGAAGCGCGCGCCAATCCCGCCTTCGACGGCCACGAGCGCATCGTCCGGGCGGTGGATATGGCTGCCGGCCTGCACGCGATCATCGCGATCCACGACCGGACGCTCGGCCCGGCGATCGGCGGCTGCCGCATGTGGCCCTACGAGAGCGAGGACGCGGCGCTCACCGACGCGCTCAGGCTGTCGCGCGGCATGACCTACAAGAGCGCCATGGCGGGCGTCCCCTTCGGCGGCGGCAAGGCGGTCATCCTGGGCGATCCCCGGACCGGCAAGTCCGGCGCGCTGTTCCGCGCCTTCGGCCGCGCGGTGGACGCGCTCGCCGGCGGCTACATCACGGGCGAGGATGTCGGCGTCGGCGTGGACGACATGAACCGGGCGGCGGAGGAGACCCGCCACGTCCTCGGCACCGGCGAGCGCGGCGGAGACCCGTCGCCCTGGACCGCCTACGGCGTTGCCGTCGGCATCGAGGCGGCGGTCAGGCACCGGCTGGGACGCGACTCGCTCGCCGGCACGACCGTCGCCGTGCAGGGCGTCGGCAGCGTCGGCTACAAGCTCTGCGACCGCCTGGCCTTCCAGGGCGCCAAGCTGTTCGTCGCCGATGTCTCGGCCGAGGCGGCGGAGCGCGCCGGCGCGGCGTTCGACGCGACCGTGGTCGCGCCGGAGGAGATATACGGCGTGAAGGTCGACGTCTTCGCACCGTGCGCGCTGGGGGCGGCGATAAACGACGATACCGTCGGGCGCCTGCGCTGCGCGATCATCGCGGGCTCGGCCAACAACCAGCTGCGCGAAGCGCGCCACGGCGATCTGCTCCGCGACCGCAACGTGCTCTACGCCCCCGATTACGTCATCAACGCGGGCGGGGCGATCGCGCTCACCCTCCAGCTCCACCCGGACGGGTTCTCGCCGGAGCGCGCCGGGGAACGGGTCGCGGCGATCGGATGGACGCTGGCCGAAATCTTCGAGCGCGCCGACCGCGAGGGCGCCGCCCCCGGCGCGGTCGCCGACCGCATCGCCAGGGAACGCCTCGCCGACCCCGCCCGCCGCGCGTGGTGAGGCGGCGGGGAGACGCAGCGATTCTAGCTCCTCAATAATCCCCCCACGCGCGCTGTACCGCGGGCCGCGCCTCGATCGCGTCGTGCCAGCGTTCGACGTTGGGGTAGTCGTCGAGCCCGACGTCGCGAACCCCGTGGATGTGCACGTCGGGATAGGACGAGATATCGGCGATCGAGTAGTCGCCGGCGAAATACTCGTTGTCCGCCAGATGCCGGTCGAAGACGCCGAGCAGGTCGCGCAGCACGGTCTCGTAATGCGCCTTGGCCGGCGGCACGTCCGAGCCGAAGCGGTGGAAGAACAGGCCGAACTGCTGGGCGAGCGGGGTGAAGGTGGAGGTGCCGAAGAAGAACCACTGATCGACCGCCGGGTCGTCGGGGTAGAGCGCGCCGCCCGCCTTGCCCGCGAGATATTTGAGGATCGCGCCCGATTCGCAGAGCGTGACCCTGCGCCCGCTGGGCCCGTCGGGATCGACGATCGCCGGGATCTTGTGGCCCGGGCTGATCTTCAGGAACTCAGGGTCGAACTGGGCCTTCTCGCGCAGGTTTATCGGCACGACCCTGTAGTCGAGCCCGGTCTCCTCGACCGCCTGCCGCGCCTTGTAGCCGTTGTCGGTAGTCCAGAAATAAAGATCGATCACGGCGCCCTCCCCCGGTTGGCCGGGCGCAGTCTACCGGACGCCTCCGGCATCGCCTATCGTCCGGGCCGCAGCGCCGATTTCGGGGAGACGCCGCCGTGGCCGACGACCTCAGAGCCTGTCTCGAAGCGGAGCTCGCCAAACCGCCTTTCCACCATTGGCTCGGACCGGTGCTCGAATCGGTCGAGGCCGAAGCGGAGGCGCTCACCGTGCGGATCCCGGCGCGGCCCGAGTTCGCCCGCATCCCGGGCGAGCCCGGCTTTCACGGCGCCATCGTCGCCGGCGCGGTCGACATCGCCGCCCATGCCGCGATCGTCATCAGGACCCGCGGCCCGACGCCGACGGTCGACCTCCGGGTGGACTATCTGCGGGCCTCCACCGGCGCCGACCTGCTGGCCCGCGCCGAGATCGTCCGCGCCGGGCGCAGCCTCGGCACCGTCCGGGTCGAGGTGTCGGAGCCCGGCGGCCGGGCGGTCGCGACGGGAATCGCGACCTTCTACCTGCGGCGCGACTAACCTCCTGACGGAATTGACGAAAATATTTTTGTACAGGGTTTGTTCTTTTCGCTTGCATACCTGAACAAATCGTGTACAAATAGCCTTCGTTGCACGGCACGAGCGGCTATGGAATAAGAAGCGGAGGGTTCGATGAACAACGGCAGTCTGAGGCTGGTCGAGAAGGACGCGATGGATCGCAACAAGGCACTGGACGCCGCGCTGGGCCAGATCGAGCGGGCCTACGGCAAGGGCTCAATCATGAAGCTCGGCGAGACCGACCGCCCGGCCGATATCGAGGCGATCTCCACCGGCTCGCTCGGGCTCGACATCGCGCTCGGCATCGGCGGGCTGCCGCGCGGGCGCGTCGTTGAGATCTACGGGCCCGAGAGCTCGGGCAAGACCACGCTCGCGCTCCATGCCGTCGCCGAGGCGCAGCGCACCGGCGGCACCTGCGCCTTCATCGACGCCGAGCACGCGCTCGACCCGGTCTACGCCGCCAAGCTCGGCGTCGACGTGGGCGAGTTGCTGATCAGCCAGCCCGACGCCGGCGAGCAGGCGCTCGAGATCGCCGACACGCTGGTGCGCTCGGGAGCGATCGACGTCATCGTCATCGACAGCGTCGCCGCCCTGGTGCCGCGCGCCGAGCTCGAGGGCGAGATGGGCGACACCCATGTCGGCCTCCAGGCGCGGCTGATGAGCCAGGCGCTGCGCAAGCTGACCGGCTCGATCGCGCGGTCGCGCTGCCTGATCGTCTTCATCAACCAGATCCGGATGAAGATCGGCGTCATGTTCGGCAGCCCCGAGACCACCACCGGCGGCAACGCGCTCAAGTTCTACGCCTCGGTCCGGCTCGACATCCGCCGGATCGGCGCGATCAAGGACCGCGACGAGGTGGTCGGCAACCAGACCCGGGTCAAGGTGGTGAAGAACAAGCTCGCGCCGCCCTTCAAGGCGGTCGAGTTCGACATCATGTACGGCGAGGGCATCTCGAAGACGGGCGAGCTGATCGACCTCGGCGTCAAGGCGAACATCGTCGAGAAGTCGGGCTCGTGGTTTTCCTACGGCGACCAGCGCATCGGCCAGGGGCGCGAGAACACCAAGCAGTTCCTGCACGAGAACCCGGAGATCGCCGACGCCATCGAGCGCGCCGTGCGCGAGAACGCCGGGCTGCTGGCCGAAGCCGTCGTGATCGACCGCGAGGACGACAACGACGAGGGCGAGCAGCGCGCGATCTGAGGCGGGTATCCGCACCCTTCGATACGCGGCTTCGCCGCTACTCAGGGTGAGGGCCGGGTTCTGGACGGCCAACACTCACCCTCATCCTGAGTAGGCGCGCCAGCGCCGTATCGAAGGACCGGCCGAGAACGGCCCCGCCGCGCTGGACAGACGCCCGCCCGCGCTATACTCAATCCGGGCACGGCAGGCACGGCACAGACGGGCGGCGGCGGGAATCATGCTCGGCACCAACGACTTGCGGACGGCGTTTCTCGACTATTTCGCCGCGAACGGGCACGCGATCGTCCCCTCCTCCCCGCTGGTCCCGGAGAACGATCCGACGCTCTTGTTCACCAACGCCGGCATGGTGCAGTTCAAGAACGTCTTCACCGGCATCGAGGCGCGCGACTATTCGCGCGCGGTGACCTCGCAGAAATGCGTCCGCGCCGGCGGCAAGCACAACGACCTCGAGAACGTGGGCTACACCGCGCGCCACCACACGTTCTTCGAGATGCTGGGCAATTTCTCCTTCGGCGACTACTTCAAGGAGACCGCGATCGAGCTCGCCTGGTCCCTGATCGTGCGCGATCTCGCGGTGCCCGAGGACCGCCTGCTGGTCACGGTCTATGCCGACGACGACGAGGCCTTCGATCTGTGGCGCCGGATCGCCGGGCTCGGCGGGGACCGCATCCTCAGGATCGCCACCAGCGACAATTTCTGGTCGATGGGCGAGACCGGGCCGTGCGGGCCGTGCTCGGAGATCTTCTACGACCACGGCGAGCACATCCCGGGCGGCCCGCCAGGCAGCCCCGACGAGGATGGCGACCGCTTCGTCGAGATCTGGAACCTCGTCTTCATGCAGTTCGACCAGCCGCGGCCGGGCGAGCGCGTGCCGCTGCCGAGGCCCAGCATCGACACCGGCATGGGGCTGGAGCGGATCGCCGCCCTCATGCAGGGCACCAACGACAATTACGCGATCGACGCGCTGAGGACGCTGATCGAGGCCTCCGCGGACCGGTCGGGCACCGATCCCGACGGCGAGCACGCGGTGGCGCACCGGGTGATCGCGGACCATGTGCGCGCATCGAGCTTCTTGATCGCCGACGGCGTGCTGCCGTCGAACGAGGGCCGCGGCTACGTGCTGCGGCGCATCATGCGGCGCGCGATGCGCCACGCCCACATCATGGGCGCCGACGAGCCCCTGCTGTGGAAGCTGGTGGCGACGCTGGTCGCCGGCATGGGCGCCGCGTTCCCGGAGATCGCGCGCGCCGAGCCGCTGATCGCCGAGACGCTGCGCCACGAGGAGACCCGGTTCAAGGAGATGCTCGAACGCGGCCTCCGGCTGCTCGCCGACGAGACCGCCCGGCTGGGCGAGGGCGAGAAGCTGCCGGGCGAGGTCGCGTTCCGTCTCTACGACACTTACGGCTTCCCGCTCGACCTCACCGAGGACGTGTTGCGGGGCGAAGGCCGCGCGGTCGATTCGGCGGGCTTCGAGGCGGCGATGGAACGCCAGCGCGCCGAGGCGCGCAAGAGCTGGGCGGGCTCCGGCCAGGCTGCGGAGGACGAACTCTGGTTCGACCTCCGCGAACGCGTGGGCGCGACCGAATTCCTCGGCTACACCACCCTCGCGGCGGATGCCGTCGTGGCCGGGCTGGTCTCGGCCGGCAAGCCCGTCGACCGCGTCGAGGCGGGAAGCGAGGTCTCCGTCATCGTCAACCAGACCCCCTTCTACGCCGAGGCGGGCGGCCAGATCGGCGACCGCGGCGTGCTGGAAGGCGAGGACGGGACGGCGGTGGAGATCGTGGACACGCGGTACTGCGCCGAGGACCTGATCGTCCATGTCGGCACCGTCAGGAGCGGCGCGGTCGCCGTCGGCGACGTGCTGGAAATGCGGGTCGACGCGGCGCGGCGGGCGGCGCTCCGCGCCCACCACTCGGCGACCCACCTCCTCCACTCGGCGCTCAGGCGGCAGCTCGGCGCGCACGTCACCCAGAAGGGCTCGCTGGTCGCGCCGGACCGCCTGCGTTTCGACATCAGCCACCATGCGTCGATCGAACGCGACGCGCTCGCCGGGATCGAGAGCGCGGTCAACCGGCAGGTCCGCGTCAACACCGAGGTCGCGACCCGCCTGATGACGCCGGACGAGGCGATCGGCGCGGGCGCGATGGCGCTGTTCGGCGAGAAGTACGGCGACGAGGTCAGGGTCGTCACGATGGGCGAGGACGCCGGCGAGCCCTGGTCGGTGGAGCTGTGCGGCGGCACCCATGTCGCGCGCACCGGCGACATCGGCGCCTTCAAGATCGTCGGCGAGAGCGCGGTCGCGGCGGGGGTGCGCCGCATCGAGGCGGTGGCGGGCGACGCCGCCGTCGCGCATCTCGCCGCGCAGGACGACCTGCTGACGCGCGCGGCGACCGCGCTCAGGACGAGTCCGGCCGAGTTGCCGGAGAGGATCGAGGCACTGCTCGAGGACCGCCGCCGGCTGGAGCGCGAGCTGTCGGACACGAGGCGCAAACTCGCGACCGGCGGCCAGGGCGGCGCGCCCCAGGCGGCAAAGCAAATCGACGGCATCGCCTTCGCCGGCCGTCGCGTCGACGGGGTCCCGGCGAAGGAGCTGCGCGGCATGGCGGACGACCTCAAGAAGCAGATCGGGTCCGGCGTGGTCGCACTGGTCGCGGTGGGCGACGGCAAGGCATCTCTCGTCGTCGGCGTGACGGACGATCTCACCGACCGCTTCGATGCGGTGGCGCTGGTGCGGGAAGGTGCCGCCGCGCTCGGCGGCAAGGGCGGCGGCGGCAGGCCCGACATGGCCCAGGCCGGCGGTCCCGACGCGGCCGCGGCCGGGAAGGCGCTGGAGAGCATCGAGCACGCGCTGTCGGCACGCGCCGGCTGAGCCCTCGCGGGAGCGCAATGGGCGCCGGAGTCTCAGCGGAACCGGCCTTGGTGCGGATGGAGGGCGTCGCCAAGACGTTCGCCAACGGGACCGTCGCGCTGGACGGGCTGACGCTCGCGATCGGGGCGGGATCGTTCACCACCATCCTCGGCCCGTCGGGATGCGGCAAATCGACGGCGCTCAGGTTGATCGCGGGCCTCGGTGAGGCGACCGCCGGCACCGTCCGCCTCGCCACCGAGACCGCCCGGCGGGACATCGGCTTCGTCTTCCAGGAGCCGACGCTGATGCCCTGGGCCCCGGTGTTCGACAACGTGTTCCTGCCGCTGCGGCTCGCGGGCCGGACCAGGGCCGAGGCGCGGAAGGACATCGACCGCGCCCTCGACCTCGTCGGGCTCGACGGGTTCGCGGACGCCTATCCGCGCGAGCTGTCGGGCGGAATGCGGATGCGCGCCTCGATCGCGCGGGCGCTGGTGACGCGGCCGCGCCTCCTCCTGATGGACGAGCCCTTCGCCGCGCTCGACGAGATCACCCGGTTCAGGCTCAACGACGACCTTCTCGCGCTGTGGCGAAGCGAAGGCTGGACGGTCGTCTTCGTCACCCACTCCGTGTTCGAGTCGGTCTATCTCTCGAACCGTATCCTGGTGATGACGCCGCGGCCGGGCCGCATCGCGGCCGACATCGCGGTCGACGCCCCCTACCCGCGCAGCGACACCGGCTTCCGCACCTCGGACGCCTACAACCGCCACTGCCGCGAGGTTTCGGCGCGGCTCGCCGAGGCGATGGGTGGCTAAGGGCGCCGGTCTCGCCCACGCGGCGGCGCTTCACCGCGACGGACGCCCGGCCGAGGCGGCCGCGGCCTACCGGGCGCTGCTCGCGGACGATCCGGGAAACGCCGGCATCTGGCACAACCTGGGTGTGGCGCTGGCGGAAACCGGCGATCCGGGCGGGGCGCTCGATGCCTTCGACCGCGCGCTGGCGCTCCGGCCCGACTATCTCCACGCCCACGCCAACCGGGGCGGCGCGCTCCAGTCGCTCGGGCGCCACGCCGACGCCGCGGCCGCCTACGGCGAGGCGCTGAAGCTCGACCCCGCGCTCTACGAGATTCGCCTGCGCGAGGGCCTGATGCTGCTCGCGTCGGGAGACCGGGCGGGCGCGCTCGAATCCTTCCGCGAGACCCGGGCGATCCGGCGCAATCCCGCCGCGATGGGCGCCGACCACCCTTCCTTCAGCCGATCTTCGGGGCCGAAATTCGAGCACGACGCGGCGCAATTCCGCCATCTCGCCCAAGCCGGGCGCGAGGTCGAACGCTTCTCTGCCCTCGCCGCGCTCTACGACCGGGCGGCGGCGGGAATGCCCGACGGGACCGACCCCGCGCCGCTGCCGGACGACATCCGCGCCGGGCTGGAGGCCACCTACAACCGCGCGCTCCACAGTCGCGAGGTAGAGGAAATCGCCGCCGGCGCGCTCCACCCGTCCTTCTCCGGAACGGACGTGCAGGCACGCTACCGGGAGAACGCGCCGGGGATCGCCGTCATCGACGATCTGCTGAGCCCGGCCGCGCTCGAAGCGCTCTCCCGGCAGATGCTCGAAAGCACGATCTGGCACGACTGCGAGCACATCCCGGGCTTTCTCGCGGCCTATCTCGAGGACGGGCTCGCCTCGCCCCTGCTGCTGCAGATCGTCGACGGGCTCCGCGCGGCGCTGCCGGAAATCCTGGGTCCGCACCCGCTGACGCAGGCCTGGGCCTTCAAGTGCCTGACCGGGTCGCGGGGAATCGATGTCCACGCGGATTCGGGGGCGGTCAGCCTCAATTTCTGGCTCACCCCGGACGCGGCCAATCTGGAACCCGACGCGGGCGGGCTCGTCGTGCACCGCGCGCTCCCGCCGGACGGCTGGGCGATCGCGGACTACGATCGGGACAAGGGCAGGATCCGCGCATTCCTCGACGGGAACGAGGCCGGCTCCGTCACTTTCCCCTACCGCCGGAACCGGGCCGTGGTGTTCCGCTCCGACCTGTTCCACGAGTCCGGACGGGTGCGCTTCCGGCCGGGCTACGCGAACCACCGCATCAACATGACGCTCCTGTTCGGCGACAAGGGCTGATCTCCGCCCCGCGCGTACCAAAATTGGGATTTATCTTTATTTTGATACAACCCTGATATAGACTGCCGGCTCCTCGAACACGGAACCCGGGCGATGCAGGACCTCACCGCGTCCGACAAGTACACCGCCGCGCCGGTACGCCTCGGCGAGCCGGACCCCTACCCCGACCGGGTCGCGGGCGAGTTCGTCTGCCGCGTCGTCTCGAACGACATGGTGAACGAGTCCAACCGGCTGCTGGTGCTCGATGCGCCGGAGCGCGCGTTGCGCGCGAGGGCGGGCCAGTTCTTCCACCTCCTCTGCCCCACCCCGGACGGCGCCGAGGTGTGGATGCGGCGGCCGATGAGCATCTACCGGATCGACAAACCGGGCGGGCGGCTCGAGTTCCTGTACAAGGGCGAGGGGCGCGGCACGCTCGGCATGTCGATGCTGGAGCCCGGCGGCGAGTTCAACATCGCGGGCCCGCTCGGCATCGGCTTCAGCCTCGAGTCCGGCTGGAAGAACATCGTCGTGCTCGGCCGCGGCGTCGGCCTGGCGACGCTCGCGCCGCTCTCCCAGCTCGCAGCCGAGCACGATGTCAGGATTACCGCCATTCTCAGCGCCCGCACCCCCGAACTGCTGATGTCGCGCGACTTCTTCGCTGACCTTGGCGCGAACGTGATCACCGTGGTCGACAGCGACGGGTCGAGCGCGGTCGAGAACGTCGAGGCGATCCTCGAAAGCCTGATCGCCGACGGCAGAGCGGACGCCTTTTTCACCTGCGGCTCGAACCGTCTGCTGATGCTGATGAAGCGGCTCGGCGCCGCGCACGGCATCCCGGGCCAGGTGGCGATGGAGCAGCTGATGTGCTGCGCGCTCGGCGCCTGCTACATCTGCGTGCGCACCTTCGAGGTGGACGGCAAGCGCGTCCTCAAGCGGGTCTGCCGCGAAGGCCCGGTGTTCGATATCCAGGAGGCCGTGGGATGGTAGACCTTTCGATCAGGATCGGCGACGTCGACCTCGCCAACCCGGTGATGCCCGCCTCGGGCGCCTTCTCCTGGGAATACGCCGACGTGATCGATCTCAACCGGCTGGGCGGGCTGGTCGCCAAGACCATCTGCAAGGAGCCGCGCAACGGCAACCCGACGCCCCGCATGGCGGAGACCGAGGCCGGGATCATCCAGTCGATCGGCCTGCCCGGGAAGGGCGTCTACTACTTTCTCGACCACATCGTACCCGAGTACAAGAAGTTCACGCCGCCCTTCATCGCCAGCATCTCGGCCGAGACGGCGGACGAGTTCGCCGAGATGTGCTCGATCCTCAGCGTCCCCCAGATCGACGTGCTGGAGGTCAACATCTCGTGTCCGACGCGGAACGCCACCGGCGGCAATTTCTCGCTGCACGAGGAGCACACGGCGAAGGTCATGCGCGACATCCGCGCCGCCACCGACCATCCGGTCTGGGCCAAGCTGTCGCCCAACGCCGGCGACATCGTCTCGATCGCGGTCGCCGCCGAGGAGGCCGGCGCCGACGCGCTGGTGATCGCCAATACCTTCCTGTCGCTCAAGATCCGGACCGACAATTTCCGCCCGGCGCTCGGCAACAAGTTCGGCGGGCTGGTCTCGCCGGCCCTGAAGCCGATCGTGCTTCGGATGGTCTACCAGGTCGCGAAGGAGGTGACCGTGCCGGTGATCGGCATCGGCGGCGTGACCAAGGCCGAGGACGTGGTGGAGTATATGCTGGCGGGCGCGCACGGGGTCGGCATCGGCTATGCCGGGTTCCGCAACCCGACCGCGCTCACCGCCATCATCGACGACCTGGAAGCGTGGTGCGACGCACGCGGCATCGAGCGCATCACCGACCTGATCGGCGCGGTGCGCGACGACGACATGGAGACCGACACGCTGGTCGCCGCCTCGGCCGGGATCTGACGCAGCGCTCCCGCCCTTCGATACGCGGCTTCGCCGTTACTCAGGGTGAGGGAAATCTCAACTTGACTCCTCATCCCGAGTAGGCGCGCCAGCGCCGTATCGAGGGACGCCACACCACCGGAGTCCCGAGGGGAAGCCTCAGTTGGTCGACTGGATGTCCTGCTCCTGCGCCTCGTAGGCGCGCAGGCGCTTTTCCTGCTCGCCGGCGGCTTCGTCCACGATCCTCTCAAGAACCCGGTCGTCGGTGACCTCGCCCGGGCGGCGAAGGGCGCGGAGCTTCTTCAGCACCTCTTCCGAAACGACGATGGTCGGCACTCGGCCCTCCCCGGCGACCGTTCTACAGGATCGCCTTCAGCGCCTCCTCGAAGGCTTCGTCGTCCCAGCCGAACGGTCCCTTGGCGCCGGCATAGGCGATCCTGCCATCGGGGTCGATCAGGAACTGGCGCATCGGCAAGCCGACATATTTCTCCTCGACGTCGTTGTCGATGCGGTCGACCAGCATCGGCATCTCGATGCCGAGGGCGATCTGGCAGGCCGAGGCGACCTCGGTGCGTTCCTCCTCGGTCGTCGGCTCGTCGTAGATGACGTCCTCGATCAGGTTGTTGGGCACCTGCCAGCCGTTGGCGGGGTGCGCTTCGCGGATATAGATCAGGAAGAACTCCATCCGATCCCGGTAGGTGTCGTAGAGCTCGTTAAGGCGCACGGCCTTGCCCCGGAAGGGGGGTCAGGTGAACGAGCCGAACGCGATCGCGACCGGCTTCCCCCGATAATCGGAAAGGCGCACCTGCTCGCCCGTCCGCTTGCGGTTGCGATCGAGCCGGTCGGCGACGAAATCGGGCGCGACGGTGCCCACGCGCGGCACCGCCGCCTCGCGCGCCTTCTGCGTATTCATGTGGTCGTCGAACTCGGCCTCGGTGATATCCGAGATTTCGAGCCACACACTGCGCCGCTGCGCCATGTCCATGGCGCGGTACTCCTCAAGCGTGACCGGGCTCTCGGTCGCTGCGTTCGTCATGAGCGCATCCCTGTCTGCACTGCCGCCCCAACCTAGATCAGGCGCCGTGCGCCTTCAATGGACGGGATTCAGATCAACTCCCGCGAGCCGTCGGAATAGCGGATCTTCACCGTCACCGTGCCCTCGTTCATCAGCCACGGGCGGACGGTGAAGGACCGCGCGCCGGACGAATGCATCGGGTCGGAGGCGGCGATCTCCTTCGCCTCCTCCAGGCTGCCGGCGCGGATGATGACCATCCCCTCGCCGAGCCATTCGGTCTCGTCGTCGTTCCAGAACGGCCCGGCGCCGAACATGATGCCGCGCTCCTCCAGCGAGACCTGGAACTTGAGATGCGGCTCGATGTTCTCCATCACCGGGCCGAGCCCGTCGGTCGGCGTGGTGAAGACGACATAGAGCTGCTTCTGCAGCATGCCCTCGCAGGCATTCATCACGTCTTCCTTCATCACCTTGGGTCCGGCCATCGTCTTCTCCTTCGTCGAGTCAGCGGAACGGGGCCCGGCGGCGGCGCGCGAACGCGGCCTTGTGGCGGCGCTGCCAGACCTCGATCGTCCATGGCGTTTCGGTCGGTCGGGCGAGGGGGCTCGCAACGAACACCCGCGCCCTCACCGTCCGGCCGTCACCGACCAGGACGGTGCGTTCGGCGTCTACATATTCGTCGCTCTCGAACTCCGCAAGGCGGCAGACCGCGCGGCGGTCGAGCCCTTCGGCGAGCAACCCCTCCACGCACGCCCCCCCGGCCGGCACCACGACCGGGTAGTGGCGGCCGCGGATATAGACCCGCCGGTAGCCGGGGAGCCGCGCCGGCGCGAGCGGGCGGCGTCCGATCCAGGAACCGAGAATGTACGCCCTGACGTCCGGATCGAGCAGCGTGCCGTAGAAGAAATAGCGCAACGGCGGTCCGGGCTCAGCGGACTTCCGCCGCCAGCCGCGCGCCCCGCGAGGCCATGAAGTAGAGCCCGAGATGATGGGCGAGCGCCTGCGGATGGGACGCCGTCTCCGGCAATCCCAGCTCGGCCGCGGTCTCCAGGTCGAGGCCGTAGGTGGCGCAGCCGGGCTCGTACACCACGATCTCGGCAAGGCCAGGCATGAGCCCGTGGTTGCGCGCCGACAGCATGGTGAGCACGAAATCCATCACGCAGATATCGGTGCAGATACCGACCACCAGCGCGGTCTCTATGCGTCCGGCGCGCGCCCAGTCGACGATCCGGTTGGTTCCGCCGTCGGCGTCGATCGCGCCCACGAAACCGTTGATGCAGTCCTTCTCGATCAGCGTCGCATGCGCGCAGTCGTGCAGCCAGGCGAGCTCCGGCACCAGCTCCTCCTGCCCCGTGCCACGCTCGCAATGAGGCGGATAGGGCGGCTCCGGCTTGCCGGGCGTGTGGGTGTCGAGGAAGGCCGCGATGGGCCAGCCCTCGGCGGCGAAGCGGCGCGCCAGGCGGTCGGTCTCCTCGACCATCCGGCTGACCTGCGGGTTGGGAACCGGCGGCGCGAGGGGCCCTGCGCCGACGGTCGCGAAGCCGTTCACCTCGTCCACGATGACGAGACCGGTGCGCTGCGCCGCCGCGTCGAACGGCGCCGTCGCGACCGGCATGTGCGTCTGCAGGCCCTGCAAGAGGGTGTCGATGTCCGTGCTCATCGCCGACCTCCGCGATCCGTATGCGAGGCGGGAAGTCTACATGTCGGGGGCGTCGACGCCAGATTCGTCGAGCTGGCGGCGGAGCGACCCCTTGAGGCGATCGAGCCCGTCCTCGTCCGCCGCCTCGCAGCGCGCGACCAGGGCTTCCTCGGTGTTCGACGCCCGGAGCAGCCACCACCCGTCGCCGGTACGGACCCGGACTCCGTCGACCTCGCTCATCTCGGCCCCTTCCCCGCGCAACCGGCCGCGGATTTCCTCGACGACCGCGAACTTGCGCGCGCCGTCGCACCGGAACCGCAGCTCGGGCGTGGCGATCGCCGACGGCAGACCGTCGCGGATCTCGGCCAGGGTCCCGCCGGAGCGGGAGAGGAAACCGAGAAGCCTGACCGCGGCGTAGATCGCATCGTCGTAGCCGAAATAGCGGTCGGCGATGAACACGTGCCCGCTCATCTCGCCGGCGAGCAGCGCGCCGGTCTCGGCCATCTTCGCCTTGATCAGCGAATGTCCGGTGCTCCACATCATCGGAACCCCGCCGAGGCGGGCGATCTCGTCGAACAGGGACTGGCTCGCCTTCACGTCGGCGATCACCGTCGCGCCGGGATGACGGGCGAGCACGTCGCGCGCCAGCAGCATCAGGATCTGGTCGCCCCACAGGATCCGGCCGGCCCCGTCGACGACGCCGATCCGGTCGCCGTCGCCGTCGAAGGCGATGCCGAGCTCGCACGCCTCGCCGGCCACGGTATCGATCAACTGCCGCAGATTGTCCTCCACAGCGGGGTCGGGGTGATGCGAGGGAAAGGTTCCGTCGATCCGCTCGTTGAGCAGGATGTGCGTGCCGGGCAGGCGCGCGCACAGCATCCGCATCGCCTCACCGGCCGAGCCGTTGCCCGCGTCCCAGGCCACCCTTAGCGGCCGGTCGCCGTCGAAGTCCCGGGCGATCCGCTCGACATAGGAATCGAGAACTGACCGGTCCTCGCGCGACCCCTCGCCGGACTCGAACGCCCCGCCGGCAACGATCCGGCCGAGCCCCGCGATATCCCCGCCGTGGAACGGGCCGGACGAGGTCAGGAACTTGAAACCGTTGTGGTCGGGCGGGTTGTGGGAGCCGGAGACCATGACGCCAGCATCGGCCTCGAACCGGTTGACCGCGAAATAGAGCATCGGGGTCGGGCCGAGACCGACCCGGACGACGTCCGCGCCGGCGCCCGTCAGACCGTCGACGAGCGACGCTTCGAGCGCAGGCGAATGCAGCCGCCCGTCATAGCCGACGCAGACCGTCCGGCCCCCGGCCCTGCGCACGACGGTTCCGAAGGCGCGCCCGATCGCCTCCGCGTCGTCCGCCGACAGGGTCTTTCCGACAATCCCGCGGATGTCGTAGGCACGCAGGATCGACGGATCGAGCGGACTCGCTGCGCTCATTCGGAGCCCGCGATCGACCCGCGACCGACGCTCCGGTAGTCGAAGGCGGCGCGTTCCATCTCGCCAAGCTCGTAGATGTTGCGCATGTCGACCATCGCCGGCGTCTTCATCAGCCGGCGGACGCGCGCGAGGTCGAGGGCGCGGAACTCGTTCCATTCGGTGACGATCGCGAGGCAGTCGGCGCCTTCCATCGCGGCGTAGGCGTCCTCGCACCATTCGACCCCGTCGAACAGGCGTCTGGCGGCATCCACGCCCTGGGGATCGAAGGCGCGCGGCTTCGCACCGCGCTCCAGCAGTCCGGCGAGGATGCCGATGCCGGGACTCTCCCTGATATCGTCGGTATTCGGCTTGAAGGTGATCCCGAGGACCCCGATGCGCTTGCCCGAGACCGAACCGCCGCAGGCAGCCTCGATCTTCTCGATCATGCGCCGCACCCGGGCTTCGTTGACCTCGACGACGGTCTCGACGATCCGTACGGGCGCGCCGGCCTGGCGCGCGGTGGACACCAGAGCGCGCGTATCCTTCGGCAGGCAGGAACCGCCATAGCCGGGACCCGCGTGCAGGAACTTGGAGCCGATGCGCCCGTCGAGCCCGATCCCGCGGGCGACGTCCTGCACGTCCGCGCCCACCCTCTCGCAGAGATCGGCGATCTCGTTGATGAAGGTGATCTTGGTCGCGAGGAAGGCGTTGGCGGCGTACTTGATCATCTCCGCCGTCTCCAGCGCGGTCAGAACGACGGGGGTCTCCAGCAGGTAAAGCGGGCGGTAGACAGCCTGCAAAATACGCGCGGCGCGATCGCTCTCGACTCCGATCACGACCCGGTCGGGGCGCATGAAGTCGCCGATCGCCGATCCCTCGCGCAGGAATTCGGGGTTGGAGGCGATGTCGAACGAGTCCGGCGGGCGATGCTTCGATATGAGCTCTCCGATCTCGCGGGCGGTGCCGACCGGGACGGTCGACTTCATCACGACGGCCTTGTAGCTGTCGTCCATGCACCGGGCGACCTCCTCGGCGGCCGCGCGCACGTCGTGGAGATCGGCCCGGCCGTCGCCGTGCCGTCCGGGGGTTCCGACGGCGATGAAAACCGCCTCCGAACCCGCCACCGCCTCTTCGGTTTCGGCGGTGAAGGAAAGCCGGCCGGCGCCGACATTCGATCGGATCAGGGCTTCCAGGCCGGGCTCGTAGATCGGGACCTCGCCTGCACGCAGCATTTCGATCTTCGACGGATCCCTGTCGGCGCAGACCACGTCGATGCCGAACTCCGAAAAGCAGGCGCCGGACACGAGACCGACATAACCCGCACCGATCATTCCGATGCGCATCGCTCGAACCCTTGCTCCTGGATTGCCGGGCGGGCGAATCGCCGCCAGGGACCGCGCTTTGTGCCACGCGTTACGGGACCGCGCAATCGAACCTCCGCCCCGGCGGCTCAACTCCCGAGCAGAATTTCCTTCGCCTGGTTGATCTTGGCCGCGAGGTAGGTCGAGCCGCCCTGGTCGGGGTGGATCTTGAGCATCAGCCGGCGGTGCGCGTCGCGGATTTCATCGGCATCCGCGCCGCGGCGGACTCCGAGGATCTCGTAGGCCTCGTCGACCGTCATCGGCCGTCCGTCGGACGATCCGCCGTCTCCGCCATGCGCGCCGGCGTCGCCGCCCCGCCATTCCGGACCGTGCACCCGATCGAGATAGGACTCGATGAGCTCCGCCGATTGCGCGTCGTTGACACGGCAATCGCGCAGCAGCGCGAGCAGCTCCTCAAGGCTCAGCTCCTCGATCAGCCGGCCGCGGAAGGGCCCCTCCAGTATCGTGCCCTGGAGCTCTCCGGTGTCGTGGTCGAGCGACATGCGGAGATAGTCGGTCTCGACGTCGGAAGACTGGCCCGGCGACGGGCCGCGGAAGCTGCGTGCCGCCTGGGCGATACGCCGCGCGCGGAACAGCATGGGCAGCAGGCCGGCGGCGATCATCGCCGCATAGGCGATCCGGCCGGTCACCGTCAGATAGGTCGCGATGCCGATGCCGAGGATCGCGAAAGTCCATTTGAGGATGCGCAGCAGCACCCTCGGGTCGATGCCCTGGATCCCGCGGATCAGGAGATAGAGGCCGATGGCGACCGCGACGACGAGGATCAGGTAGGACATGGCCGGGCGTCGGGAGCGTTCAACCGATCTGCTTGGTGATCTGAAGCGCCGCGCCGCCAGTGCGCTTGCCGTAGTCGCTGAGCGCGAGACGGCCGCCGGCGGCGAAGACGGCCACGGCGCCGAGCAGTTCGCGAAGTTGCCGGGCGGAAGAGGAATCGAAGCTGCAATAGGCCCCGCCGGTCAGCCTGGCGATCTGCCGGAAGGCGCGCATCGCGATCGGTTCGCCGCCCTCCTGGAACATGAAGGCCGGCGTCCCCAGCACCCCGAGGCGGCCCGCGTGGTGGCACAGCCGGTCCACGTCTTCCTCCATGCAATCGCCGACGAAGACCAGCGCATTGACCTTCTTCTTCCCGGTCTCCTTGAGGGTGTGCCTGAGCACCTTGCCGATCTGGGTCTGCCCGCCGAGGCAGCGGACGGCGGTCATGCGCCGCACCAGGTCGCCCGAGGAATCGACCCACGGGCTCGCCTTGCACTCGCCGAACCCGCGGTAGAAGACGAGCTGGACCTCGAGCCCGCCGAGAACTTCGGTCTCCCGGAACATCTCGGCCTGGATGTGGCAGGCCCGGTCCCAGGTCGGCTCGCGGCTCGCCGTCGCATCCATCGCGAAGACGAGCCGGCCCTTTCCGCCCGCGGCCTTCAGGTTCGGGGTCTGGGCCAGCCGGTCCAGAAAGTTCGCCACGTCGCCGCTGGTCGACCTGGCGGCCTCTCTGCCGGTTCTGCGGGTCACATCCTTCGACATCGGTCCCACCCGTTCTCACCGGAGAGATAATGTACGCGCCTCCCCGTATCCAGAAGTTTGCCCTTACGCGGCGGGCGAAATCCAGACCGCGGCATCGTGGAACGCTGCTCTGCCCGGCAGCGGGCGGGGCTCGGCGCTCGGGCGGTCATGCGGGCAAACCGAATAGGCGATGTCCGGATATGCTGCGTCCAAGGGCATCTAAGGCCGGACCCTCGCAAGACAGCCTCGTTGCGACCTTTCCGAATATAAGCGCCGTCCGCTGAGGCGACAACGGGACAGACGACCCGGCCGAAGGGGCACGCCCCGGGTCACTTCGCCAGCGCGGGCAGGTAAAGGGCGATCTCGGGAAACAGGATCAGCAGCAGGATGCCCGCGGCCAGGGGCACGATGAAGATCAGCGAGCCGTTGATGACCTCGCCGAGCTTCGCGTCCGGCACGACCGACTTGAGGACGAAAAGGTTGAATCCGATCGGCGGCGAAATCGCCGCAATCTCGATGTTTATGGTCACCAGGATCCCGAACCACACGGGGTCGTAGCCCATGGCGAGGATCGCCGGAAAGAACACCGGCACGATGATGACCAGGACGCTCATCGGATCCATGAACATGCCGAGCGCCATCAGGAGCAGGTTGATCAGGATCACGATCAGCCATGACGGCAGATCGAGCGCGACCAACGCCTTCGCCATCCCCTGGGGCACGCCGAGCCGGGTCAGCATGAAGGCGCTGAACAGCCCGCCGATCAGCAGCAGCATGAACATCGCGGTGGTGCGCACCGTGTTGCCGAGGATCCGGCCGACGATCTGGCGGTCGAGCTTGCCCCAGACCGCCGCGATGCCGAACGCGCCGGCGGCGCCCACCGCGCCGGCCTCGGTGGGCGTGGCAACGCCGAAATAGATCGATCCGAGCACCATGAAGGAGAGCGCAAGGACCGGGAACACCACCTTGAGCGACTGCAGCCGCTCGGCGAAGGGCGCCTTCTCCGCCACCCGCGGCGCCAATCCGGGACGGAGCAGAACCAGGCTCACCACGGTGAGCGAAAGCAACCCGGCGATCAGGAGGCCCGGCAGCAATCCCGCGATGAACAGATCGCCGATCGAGGTCTCGGTGATCACCCCGTAGAGGATCATCGCGATCGAGGGCGGGATCAGGATACCGAGCGTTCCGCCGGCCGCGGTCACGCCCAGCGCAAGGCGCCGGTCGTAGCCGTGCCGCACCATCTCGGGAACCGCCATCGCGCCGATAGTGGCCGAGGTCACCGGGCTGGACCCGCACACCGACGAGAACCCGGTGCACGCGAAGATCGTGCCGACGGCGAGCGACCCGGGGATCCGGTAGAGCCAGAGCTGGGCCGCGCGGAACAGGTCCTTGCCGATTCCGGTCACTGCCAGCGCCTCGCCCATCATGATGAACAGCGGCACCACGGTGAGGATGAAGTAGCTGGACGTCGAGAAGGCGACGGTCGCGATGTGCCCCACCGCGAAAGGCGACACGAACAGATACGTCCCGATCAGCCCGATCAACCCGGTCGCCACCGCGACGGGCACGCCGGTGGCGAGGAACGCGAGCAGCGCGAGGGCGAAGACCAGGAAGCTGGCGAAAGCCTCCACCGGTCACCCGTCCGTTTCGCGCGCGCCCATCGCGAGAAGCACCAGCGCGGTGAGGACGAATTGCGCGACTCCGACCGGACCGATCACCCATATATATTTCATCTTCATCGGGATCGTCGAAGCCGGGAAGGGGTTGTCGTCCGCGAACGCCTCAATCGTGTCGTTCAGCAGCATCCGCCACAGGATCGCACCGAACGCGACCGTGAGCGCGCCGCCCAGCAGCAGCACGCCGCGCCGGTAGCGTTGCGGAACGAGCTGCCTGAACAGGTCGACGGAAACATGGCTGCCCGCCTCGAGCGCCGGGGCAAGGGCGAGGAAAAACAGGTACACCAGCATGAACGAGCAGATGTCGAGCACCCAGGCGCTGGGGTCGTTAAACGCGTAGCGCCTGACCACGTCCTGCAGGATCACCAGCATGATCGCGGCGGCAAGGGCGCCGCTCACCGCCAGGAAGATGGCGTTGATGCGGCGCGTTATGCGCGAGGCCGCGGCCAGCCAGACGGGAAGCGCATCCGGCCGGCCGGCCGGGGTCATACCCGTCCTACCAGTGCGGCTCGAGGATCTTCCGGACCAGCTTGCCGTCGGCGCCCGACACGCCGTCCATCTTGTCGAAGACCGGCCTGATCGCATTGACGAAGGCCGCCCTTTCCGCGTCGCTCAGCGAATAGACGTCGCCGCCGGCCTTCTTGATCTTGCCCCGCAGCTCCGGCTGGAGAGGATCGAGATAACGGGCGGCCACCCCTTCGGCCTCGATCGCCAGCTGCTCGACCGTCTTGCGGTCGGCGGCCGAAATGCTGCCCCACACCTTCTTGTTGGCGATGTAGATCAGCACGTTCACAGGAACGCCCAGATTGACGATCTTGGGCGCGACCTCGTAGAGCTTGAAAGCGAAGGAGATCTCGTGGTTGCTCAGCACGCAGTCGAGCGTGCCGTTCTGCAATGCCACGTACTGTTCGGCCGGGTCGGTCGCCACCGGGTTGGCGCCGAGCGCCTTGATCTGTTCCACCTGCCAGCGTCCGGCCGTGCGGACCCGGAGGTTCTTCCAGTCGGCCGGTTTCTTGAGAAGGCGCTCGCGGCAGTTCACGGTGCCGCCGAAAGACGGCTGCATCCAGAGATATTTCACGCCCTGGCCGTCGAACAGCCGGTCGAGTATGGGCCGGAGCTGCCCCGCGACCTTGAGCCACGCATCTGCGTGGTTGGGCATCCCCGCCTCGCCCTCGACATAGGACAGCGCCGGGATCCTGCTCGACTCGACGCCGGCCGCGGTGGTCCCGAAATGCACCGCGCCGCTGCGGACCGCCTTGAAGGTCTCGGTGATCCTGCCGAGCGCGCCGGAATAGAACGGGCGGAATTCGACCCGGCCCTCCGTCTTCTTCTTCGTTTCCTCCATCCAGACCTTGAGGGCGTGGGTCCACGCGAACCGCTCCGAATGCCACACGGAAACGTCGAAAGTCGCCGCGCCGGACGAGACCGGCGCAGCGCAGGCCAGCATCCCGAGAAGAACGGCGGAAAGGATTCCTTGCCTACGCTTGACCATGCGCTTTCTCCCTGGCCACGTTGGACGATAGCCGCATCATGCTACACGGAATCGCCCGGCGGCAAGCTTGCCGCCACGGCGCGGGAGGAACGGGCCGGCTACATGACGGACCGCCTTCGCCTCAGCCCTTGTGCAGCGTTCCGTCGGGCACGAAGGCGTGGAACACGAAGGCGAAGGTGAGATCGTGCACCTCGTCCTTCCACTTGTCGCCGTCCCGGCGCTCGACGATCAGGTTGCCGATGTCGCGGCCCTCCGCGATCACGCCGCTGTCGAGGGCGGAATTCTGTCCCGCCACCCAGCGGAGGCGGAGGTCGCCCGCGATCAGTTCGCCCATTTTCCGGATCAGATCCAGCGGCCACGCCTCCTTGCCGACCTTGACGACATAGGCCATCGGCGCGATGCCCTCCGGGAAGTCTCCGCGGTAGAGGAACGGGCGGGCCGCGCTGTCATAACCCTGGTAGGGATTGGCGCCGTAGGGCCGCATTCTCGGGTTGTTGGGCACGAGGACGCGCCCGCTCGCGTGGCGCTCCGTGAACCGCGCGAAGGACTCGACGCGGGACGGCAGGAATTTGAGGATCCTGCCGTCGAACTCGCCCACGATCCCGGTGCCGGTGAACTGCTGCCACCAGCTTTCGGTCTGGCGGTCGTACATGACGAGGTCGCTGTTGCGCAGCTTGCCGGTGGTGCCGAAATCGAGCACGCGGTCGTCGATCCGCCGGTCGAACACGATCGCCGAGTTGCAGAGCGGGCAGTAGGTGACCGAGACCGGAACCCCGCCCACCGTGTCGTTGACGATCTCGTGCCAGATCAAAATCCGCAGCGGGTAGGCGCGGGCATCGTCGCCGATCCTGAAGCTCACCACCGGCTCGGTCGCCGCGAGGTCCTTCGCCTCGGCGAGAGGGACGAACTTCGGATCGTCGATCGACGGTATCCCGTCCTTCGGCGGGCCGCCCGACATGATCTCCTCGAACGCGACCGAATGTTTGGAGAAATCCGTCTTGGGCCAGGCCGGTTTCCAAAACTCCGGCTTGGCCATTGCCGGTCCCGCCAGCAGGAGGAACGCCGCGGCGCCCCCGATTGCGAGCGTGCGGGCGAGAATCCTGGACGTCTGCACCATGGTCTTGTTCCTCCGGAACGACATGCAGCCCCATAGGTTGGGTCCCCGCCGGCAACCGCAAGGATGCCTCTCCTCACAATCGGGTGAGCACAGCCCGTCGATGCGCGGAGCGCGGTCAGACGGGTTGAGCGTCGCCCGTTTCGGCCGACCGGACGATGGCTTCGAGCGCCCCCACCGCATGTCCGATCTCGTCGGGCGGGATCGGAAACGGGGCCCCGCCCGACGCCGCGGCCGCGAACGCCTCCAGGCATTCGCGGATCGTGCGGTAGCCGGGATAGTCGTAACCGTCCCAGCGCCTGTCCTCGCGCGTGCCGTCGCGGAAATCCGCCTCCAGCCGGTCGAGAGCGTGGATCTGCGCCCATCCCTCGGTCCCGAACACGCGCACCTGATAGAGATGGGCGGTCGCCGCCACGGTGCCGAGATAGCCCGTGCAGCCGCTTTCGAAGTCGATCAGGACCGAGGTCGCATCGTCGACCCCGAAGGGCAGCGCGATACGCTTGCTCGATGCGCGGACCGATGTCATCCGGCCGGCCAGCGCGATGAAGGCATCGACGACATGGATGCCGAGCGAGGTCATGCCGCCGACCGGACTCTCCGCCGCATCCGCCCGCCACGTCTCCGCCGCGCGGGTCAGGTCGGCCGAGAAATTCCCTTCCAGATGGAGGATTTCGCCTAGCCGGCCGTCGGCCAGGATCGCCCGCAGCGCGAGGAAATTGGGCGCGAATCGCCGGTTGTGGCCGATCGCCAGCGTCACCCCTGCCTTGTCCACGGCCTCGATCGAAGCGTCCGCGTCCGCCCCGGTCAGGGTCAGCGGCTTTTCGCAGAAGACATGCTTGCCGGCGGCGGCAGCCGCGACGATCTGGCTGCAGTGAACGGTGTGCGGGGTCGCGAGCACGACCGCGTCGATCTCCGGGTCGCAGAGCGCCGCATCGTAATCCGCCCCCAGCGCCATCCCCTTGGCCGCCGCATAGTCCGCGACCTTCGACGGCGTGCGGGTGACGGCGCGGGTGAACCGGATCGCATCGGACCCCTCGCCGAGCGAGTCGACGAGCGTCTGGCCCCAGCGGCCGAGGCCGACGACGGCCGCGCGGATCACGGTCAGGCGTCCGTCTTTTCGCGCGGAACCAGCATGTCGTACCAGGGCTTGTTGTCGCGCGTCCTGGTGTCGTCGACATGCAGCGCCTTGACCTCGGTGTACTCGTTCAGCCCCTCCTCGCCGAACTCGCGCCCGATGCCGGACTGCTTGTAGCCCCCGAACGGCATCCGCTCGCTCAACAGGTGCCAGTCGTTGATCCACACGGTGCCGGTCCGCATCCCGGCGGCGATCTCCCGCGCGCGGTCGAGGTCTTCGCTCCACACGCCGCCGCCGAGGCCGAAGATGGAGTCGTTGGCAATCGCGACCGCCTCGTCCTCGCTGTCGTATTTGAGGACGCAGAGCACCGGCCCGAAAATCTCTTCCTGGGCGATCCTCATGTCGTTGGTGACGTCGACGAAGACGGTGGGCTCGATGAAATAGCCCTTGCCGAGCGGGCCTTCGGTCGCGCGCGCGCCGCCGCAGGCGAGCGTTGCGCCCTCCTTCTTGCCGAGCTCGATATAGTCGAGGACGGTCTCCATGTGGCGCTCGGACACCACGGGCCCGAGCCTGGTCGCGGGATCCAGCGGGTCGCCCATCGGCAGCGCGTCGAGCTTGGCGACCATCTGCCCGACGAAGTCGTCGTGCCGGTCCCTGGGCAGCAGCAGCCGGGTGCCGGATTCGCAGACCTGGCCCTGGTGGTAGAACGAGGCGAAGATCGAGCCGTCTATGGCGATGTCCCAGTTGGCGTCGTGCAGCACGATATTGGCCGACTTGCCGCCGCATTCGAGCGTGACCTTCTTCAGCGTGCCGGACGCCTTGGCCATGATGTCGCGGCCGACCTCGGTCGATCCGGTGAACGCCACCTTGTCGACCAGCGGGCTGGTGGTCATGACCTCGCCGATGCTGCCGCCCGGCCCGGCGATGATGTTGACGACGCCCGGCGGGAAGCCGATTTCGTCGGCGATCCGGGCAAGCTCCATCGCGTTGAGCGGCGTGTCGCTGGCGGGCTTGAGCACGATGGTGTTGCCGGTGGCGAGCGCCGGGCCGAGCTTCCAGACCGCCATCAGGAGCGGGAAGTTCCACGGGATGATCGAGGCGCAGACGCCGATGGGCTCCCGGATGGTGTAGTTGAACGACCGCCCCGGCCGGGACATGCCCTCGATCTCCCTGGCCTCGGCGTTGTAGCCCTTGGCCATCTCGCCGAAATACGCCATCTGGCGCTGGGCCAGGTAGGCGTCGGCGCCGCATTTCGCGATGGTGCCGCCGGAGTCGCGGGATTCGTTGGCCGCGAGCTCCTTCTGCCGTTCCTTCATCGCGGCGGCGAGCTTGCCGATCAGCGCCGAGCGCTCTTCGCCGCTCATATGGGGCCAGGGACCCTCGTCGAACGCCGTGCGCGCCGCCAGGATCGCCTTCTCCGCGTCGGCGGGACTCGCCACCGGGATGTCGGCGATCGCCTCGCCGTCGAACGGGTTGATGCTGGGCTGCGTCCTGCCGCCCTCGGCGTCGACGAACGCACCGTCGATATAGAGTTGATAGGTCTCCATCGTCCCCGTTCTCCTTACCCGGTACGGCCCCCGGCGGGCCGCGCGGAGATATAGCGGGGGCTGTCCGGGCGGTCCATAGCACCCCCGGGCCGCGCGGCTATAATGCCGCCCTTTGCAGGACAGGCCGGAGGCTGGCGTGGCGGAAGACAGCGGGGGCTACGAGACCATCGAGGTGGAGAGACGGGACGGCGCGCTCGAAGTCACGCTCGACCGGCCGGAGGTGATGAACGCGATCAACGAGCCGATGGCGGACGAGATCATGGACGCCATGGCGGCGGTCGAGCTGGACCGCGAGATCCTCGTCGTGATCCTCCAGGGGAACGAGCGCGCGTTCTGCGCCGGCGCCGATTTGAGCGGGTTCAAGGACGAGATCCACGAGCGCTACGACAATTACCGCGCGCGCTACAACGTCCGCCGGAACCGCGTCCTCTACAAGTTCATGCAGGCATACACCAAGCCGGTGATCTCGGCCGTCGAGGGATATTGCCTCGGCGGCGGGTTCGAGCTTGCCATGTTCGGCGACATGATCGTCGCAGGCGAGGACGCGCAGTTCGGCCTGCCGGAATCCCGCCACGGCCTGATCCCGGGCGCCGGCGGCACCCAGAACCTGCCCCGCATGATCGGCGCCGCGCTCGCCAAGGAGATGATCTGGACCGCCCGCCGGATCGGCGCCGAGGAGGCGAAGTCGTACCGCATCGTCAACCACGTCACGCCCAAGGGCGAGGCGCTCGCCAAGGCACGCGAGATCGTCGCGGCGATGCAGAAGAACGGCCCGCTCGCCATCATGATGACCAAGCAGGCGATCGACCGCGGCATGGACCTGCCGCTGATGCACGGCTTCATGCAGGAAGCGGATCTCGCCTACATGCTCGCCTGGTCGGAGGACCGGGCGGAGGGGCTGAAGGCGTTCGCCGAGCGCCGGCCGGCCAAGTTCAAGGGGCAGTAGCGCCCGCCCCGCCCCCGATCTGGAACCACACCGAAGCCCGGACAGGCAGACGTTCGGGCGCGCGTTTCCCGGAGTCTCATTCGATGCCCGACCAATCGTACCGCACCTTCCTCGCCAACCTGCAGCAGCAGGGCGAGATGATCCACTTCACCAAGGAGGTCGATCCGCTGGCCAACATGTCGGCGGTGGAGTGGAAGACCTACAACGACCTCGGCAAATCCAGCCTCTTTACCAACATCAAGGGGCACGACGGCTGGCAGGCCTGCAGCCAGATCCTCGCCGACCGGGGCAAATGGTCGATCGGGCTCGGGATCCCGGAGGACGAGATGCTCGAGACCATGTCGCTCCGGCTGCGCGAGCCGATCCCGACCGAGGACGTCGACCCCGACGGTGCGCCGGTCAGGGAGGTGATCCTCAAGGGCGACGAGGTCGACCTCAACGACATCCCGGCGATGATCACCTCGGAGAAGGACGGCGGCCGCTTTCTCGCCTCCGGCATGGCGATCATCAAGGATCCCGAGACCGGAATCCGCAACATGTCCATCCACCGCCAGCAGATCATGGATCGCGACAAGACCGGGTTCCTGATGCTGCACCGCCAGGCGCGGCGGATCTACGACATGTACTGCGCGCGCAACGAGCCGACCCCCGTCGCCATGGTGTTCGGCGTGCATCCGGCGATCTTCTTCGGCTCGGCCTATACCACGCGCTTCGGGGTCGACGAGCTCGAGCTCTCCGGCGGGCTGCTCGGCGAGGCGGTGCGCATGGTCAAGTGCGAGACCATCGACGTGGAGGTGCCCGCCGAGGCCGAGCTCGTGATCGAGGGCGAGGTTCTACCCAACCATCTGGAGCCGGAGGGACCGTTCGGCGAGGTGCCCGGCACCTACGCCATGCAGGGCCATTCGGAGATCTTCAAGGTCAAGGCGATCACCCGGCGCAAGGATCCCATCTTTTACGCCATCCATTGCGGCTTCCCGGTCACCGATACCCAGCAGACCACCGCGCTCGGCATCGAGATCGCGACCCGCGAGCACCTCCGCAATGTCGAGGGCGGCCTGGATTTGCGCGATATCCGCTGCGTCACCGCGGCCGGGCTGATGATGCTGGTGCTGAAGATCCGCCCGCGCGTCGAGGGCCAGGCCAAGACCGCGCTGATGGCGGCCCTGTCGGGTCCCTATCTCCACCCCAAGGTCGCGATCGCGGTGGACGAGGACATCGACGCCGCCGATTTGCGCCAGGTGATCTGGTCGATGACCACCCGGGTGCATGCGGAGAAGGATGTCGTGCTGATTCCGAACACACGGGTGTTCCCGCTCGACAACATCTCGCCCATCGTCGAGGGGATGGACAGCCTGCACCGGATCGGCACCAAGTGGATGGTCGACGCCACCATGCCGGCGCCGACCCAGGTGGAGGCACGCGCCCGCTTCGAGCGCGCAATCCCGAAGAACTTCGACAGCGTGAACCTGGACGACTTCCTTCCGTGACGAAGGCTCGTCAGGCGGCGACGCCGGGCGGCAGGATCTCGGCCTCGTTCAGCACGTGCTCGCGGTAGATCTCGGTGATCGACGCCCAGCGCAGCCGGACCGCCTCCTCGCAGACCTGAAGGGTGCGCTCCTCGAGGTCGGGCGTGACGTATTTCTCGCAGAGCGCCATTTGGCGGTTGGAATGCTCGAGGTCGGCCTCGGCGTGCTCGACGAAGAAGGCGATCTCCTTCGCATCCGCCCCGTAGCCGTAATGCTTCGCGAAGGACGGGATCGTGATCTCGACGTTGAGCGCGACCTGCTGGCCCTCCTGGGTCGACTGCATGGCGAGCGCGACGCCGACCGGCTCGTCGCGCAGGCAGTGGACGTAGTGGAGCGTGCGCGCCCACCAGGCCGGTCCCATCTGCAGCGACTTGACCTCCTCGGTGGTCAGCCCGGCCGCGTTGCAGAAGTCGAAGATCATCTCCATGTGATCGTGCGGCTCCTTGCCCTCGCCGGGCGAGGCCATCAGCCCCTCTTCCTCGGCCAGGTTCTCGACCAGCGACAGGCCGACGTCCTTGGGCGCCCGATAGAAAAGGAGGCCGAACGAGGGGAGCGCCTGTTCGACGAACTTGTAATGGTTCGCCATGTAGAACCCGAGCGCCCTGAGCGGCAGGGACCCGTCGGTCATCGCCTGGAAAAACGGGTGCTTCTTGGTGTGCCAGGTCTCCCTGAGGGCGACGACCCTCTCGCCGATCCCGGTGGTGGTGCCGTCCATGTCGCGCTCTCCCTCCGCGTTGAAGCGCGGCGATGCTACACACCGGCGATGCCGGCGACAAACGGAGGACGGCGTCAGCTCATCAGGCGCTTCCTGACGCCCCGGCGCGCGAGTTCGAGCAGCACCGCCGAGACGACGAGGATGTAGCCCACGTCCCACAGCGCGACCCAGCCCCACTCGCCCTGGAAGGCGGACCGGGCGAGCCGCACGGGGTGCAGGAGCGGCAGCGCCTCGGCCACGATCAGCCAAGCGCCCGGCAGGCGCTCCCGGATGGGGAAGAACACGTCGGAGAACAGGAAGAGCGGCGTGAGGAACAGGGTGAAATAGAAGCTGAACACGTCGATAGTGGGAATTCGGATGGTGAAGGCGAAACCGATCGCCGCGAACAGGAGTCCCGCGAGCGGGATCACGACCAGCGCGGCGAGCCCTCCGGGGAACGGCACCAGCCCGAACAGCATCGCGACGACGAAGAACCCGCCGCCGTAGAAGAGCGAACGGGTCATCGACCACAGCACCTCGCCGATCAGGATGTCGTCCGGCCCGACCGGCGTGGTCAGCATTCCGTCATAGGCCTTCTCGAAATGGATCCGGACATAGACGTTGTAGGTCACCTCGAAGCTCGCGCCGTGCATCGCGGCGACCGCCAGCATCCCGGGCGTCAGGAACTCGATGTAGCGCATCCCTCCGATGTCGGAGATATAGGCGCCGACGCCGATACCGATGGCCGTCAGGTAAAAGACGGGCTCGAAGAAATTCGGCAGGATCGTGAGCTTCCAGGTGCGCCGGTAGAGCGTCGCGTTGCGCCGCCAGATCGACCAGGCATGACGGAACGACAGGTCCAATTCAGCCGTCCTCGTCGAGCCGCGTTCCGCTGAGCGAGAGGAACACGTCCTCCAGGTTGGCCGGGCGGAGGACGATCGGCCTCCGGTCGCCGCCGTCGAGATCGCGGAGCGCGTCCTGCAGGCGGCTTGCGTCGTCGGCGAAGGCCATCGTCCGGTTTCCGGTACGGAGATGCGGCACGCCGTTGCCGAGACTCGCGAGAAACCGGCGCTCCTCGGCCTCGTCGCAGTCGAACTCGATCGCCTCGCGCGCGAGATGGGTCGAGATCAGCGCGGCCGGCGCGTCGTCGGCGATCGCGCGCCCTTTCGCCATGATCACCACCCGGTCGCAGAGACGCTCCGCCTCGTCCATGTAATGGGTGGTGATCAGCACCGTCGTCCCCGAAGCCCTGAGCGCGCGGACCCGCGACCACAGCCCCTGCCGGACGTTGGGATCGAGGCCTGTCGTCGGCTCGTCCAGAATCAGCAGCTCCGGCATGTTCATCAGCGAGAGCGCGATCGCGAGCCGGCGCTTGAAGCCGCCGGAGAGCCGCCGCACGACCATGTCCGCATGCGAGCCGAGCTGGAGGAACTCGACCAGCGTGTCCACCCGGCGCGCGATGGTTTCGGCGTCGAGCAGGTAGTGCCGTCCGAAGATCCGCATGTTCTCGCGCGCCGTCGCGGTCTCGATCAGCACGTTGTCCTGCAGGGTGACGCCGAGCCGCGCGCGCACCTCCCTCGAGCGCCGCGCGACCGCGAGGCCGAACACCGAGACCGTGCCGGCGCTGGGCTGGGCGGCGCCGTAGATCATTCTGAGCGTGGTCGTCTTCCCCGCGCCGTTGGGACCGAGCAGCCCGAAGCACTGCCCTTCCGGCACGTCGAGGTCGAGACCGTCGACCGCCGGGCGCTCGCCGTAGCGCTTGGTCACGCCCCGCATCGAAACGACGGGCGGATCGGACTCGGTCGAGGTCATCGCGGTGTCAGGTCCCCTTCTCTACACACTTGGCGGCGTGAGATGCCATTATACGCCGGTCCGTAAACTCGCTCCGCTCATGTCGACACCAGGGAGGCAACCGCCATGATGGTCAGCGGTCACAGGGATTCCCGGCTCGTGCTCGTCCTGCAGACGGACCACTCCAGGGTGGCCGGGCTGCTGGCGGCGCACTGGGGAAACGCCGAATTCGCCGAGCCGGCGCCCTACGAGTCGATGGTGCTTGCGGCGGAGGAGCATGACGCGGGGTGGTGGGAATGGGAGGCCCGGCCCACGCTCACCGACGAAGGCTACCCGATGGACTATATCGGGAGCGTCAAGAATCTCGGCTCCGTCTGGCTCGAGTTCTTCCGGCGCGGGATCGAGCGCGTCGCGGAACGGGACCCCTATGCCGGGCTCATGATCCTCATGCACGCCGAGGGGCTGTGCACGCGGGGCAAGGGGTTGATTTCGCACATGCCGGATTTTTCGGCGATCCCGGAGGTACGCGATGCGCTCGACCGCTGGGAAGCGAGGCGAGAGGAACTCGTCGACCGGCTGCGCGGGTCGGCGACGTATCGCGACTTCGCCACCGAGGGGGAGCTCTGGCGGAACTTCAAGCTCATGGAGGTTTTCGACCAGCTGGCCCAGTTCATCTGCAACCGCTACCCGTTCGACAGCGAGGCGCGAAAGAACGGCCCGTCCAACAGCATCGGGCACGTTCCGGTGGGCCCGGGACGGGACGACGTTACGCTGACGGTGGACGTGCTGGACGGCGAACGCGCCCGTGTCGATCCCTATCCGTTCGACCGGAGCCCGCTGCGGATCCCGATCCCCGCGCGCCTCGTCCCCGACCGGCCCTACGCCAGCCAGGAAGCGTTCCTGCACGACTTCTACAGGGCGGAACGCTGCGTCATCGAGTACAGCCTCCACGCCCGGTAGCGCTGCCGGGACCGCTTGGTTGGACGACGGGAATCGTCTTAGGATGACGGACCCGGAGAACCGAAGGACGTTTAGCATGGCTGAAACCGCGATTACCGAACGTAGCGTCGGCGTCGGCGGGCCGCCTCACCTCGACGGAATCGATCACGTCAGCTTTCCGTGCCGCGACCTCGAAGAGGGGATCCGGTTCTACCGCGACGTGCTCGGCGGCAAGATGCTGGTCAGGGAAGACGCCTTCGCATTGTTCGAAATTTGCGGCGCGCGGTTCGGCATCGGCTCGGCGGGTTGCACCTTCATCGAGCCGGGCACCGAATATCCGCACATCGGTTTCGCCTGCAGCGCGGACGCCCTCGTCGCAATGCAGAATTGGCTTGCCCGGTGCGGAATTCCGACGACGAACCCGTGGACCCGCCACGGGGTGGAAGCCCTGCTGTTCTTCCGCGATCCCTCGGGCAACGTGATCGAACTGTTCTGCCACGAAGGCTTCGAGGACGCGCCCAATCTGCCCAGGGGCCCCGCGCGCGGGCACGGCATCACGATCGATATCGACGCCATCTCCTATTCGGAATGGCACCTGCCGGAAGGCTTCGATCAGGCATAGCGAGGCGCCCCGGTCACGGCCGTTCCCAGGCCGCGACCTTACCCTCGACGACCCGGAACAAAGGATGCGGGCTGGGCGTCTTTACCGAGCCCCAGCGCTGGCGTAGTACGGGCGCGCGGTGGGCGAGCTTCTTCATCAGATGCGCCCATTCGAAGGCGATCTGGCCGGCGGATACGTCGATCCGCCCGGCCGGGCCGGAAGACACGATCCTGCCCGCGTCGAAATTGTATCTCCGCACTATCGCCTCCTGGTAAACGGCCGTCAGATAGGCGGCGATCGACGCCGGCGGGTCGTTCCGGTCCCGGAACCGGCTCAATTGCGGATGGTGCCGGTAGCCCTTCGTCCGGCCGAGCAGCACCGCCTGGGCGAGCAGGGCCTCCCGCCACAACGCCACGAGACCGCGCGAATCGAGGTATTGGGGATGAAGGCTCCACAATCTCATGGCGGCGCTAACCCGCCTGACCGGCGCTTTGCTTCGGTGGCTCCTGCGGCACTGCTTCGGCGGACGAGACGCGGATTCGGGTCAACTGGTTCCGCTCGCGGCCCACGACCTCGAAACGGAAACCGTGAAAGACGAAGATCCGGCCGATCTCGGGAATGATCCTGGCCTCGTGAATGACCAGACCCGCGATGGTCGCGGCGTCCTGGTCGGGCAGCTCCCAGTCGAAGCGCCGGTTGAGATCCCGGATCGTCACGTCGCCGTCGATCAGATACGAACCGTCGCGCTGGCGCCGGACCCCGATGGGGACGATATCGTGCTCGTCGGAAATGTCGCCGACGATCTCCTCGATGATGTCCTCGAGCGTGATGATGCCCATCAGCGACCCGTACTCGTCGACGACCAGCGCGAAATGCTCGTGACGGCGCCGGAAGGCCTGCAGCTGATCGTGCAGCGTCGTGGTTTCGGGCACGAACCAGGGGGCCGCGGTGATGCGGTCGATTTCGAGCGTATCGAGATCGCCCGCGTGCGCGCGGACCGCGCGCGCGAGTTCCCGGGCATGGAGTACGCCGACGATGTTGTCCGGGTTCCCGCGCCACAGCGGGATCCGGGTGTGCGGACTGCCCAGCGCCTGGTCGACGATTTCCGATGACGGCAGGTCGGCATCGAGCGCGACCACGTCCTTGCGGTGCCGCATGACCATCTCGACCTCGACGTCGTTGAGATCGAGGATGCTGCGCAGCATCGCCCGTTCCTGGTCGGCGGAACTCCCGCTGCCGGGATGAAGCTCGATCGCGCCGCGGAGCTCCTCCAGCGCCCGGGCGCGCTCCTCGCCCTCCCGCGAATAGACCTTGAAGGCGCCGAGTATGCCGCGGATCACAATCTGGAACCCGTCGGTGATCGGCCCGAGCAGCGCGACGATCACGCGAAAGACCGGCGCGAACAGGAGCGCCACGCGGTCGGGATTGTGGAACGCGTAGGTCTTGGGAAGGATTTCGCCGAAAATGAGGACCAGCAGGGTCATCGCGATCGTCGCGTAGACCACCCCCGCCTCGCCGACGGCGGAGATCAGGACGCTGGTGGCCAGCGCGGAGGCGAGAATGTTGACCAGGTTGTTGCCCAGCAGGATGGCGCCGATCATCCGCTCCTTGCGCTGGCGCAGCCGATTCACGATTCCGGCGCGCCGGTCCCCCTTGCGTTCGAGCTGATGCATGCGGGGATGGGACGCGGCGGTCAACGCCGTCTCGGAGCCCGAGAAGAAGGCCGAGAGCAGGATGAGGATGGCGATGCCCGCAAGCGTCGCGACCAGCGCGATGGTCATTCGGCGAGCGCTCCGGCGAGCAACCGGTCGAGGGAGGACGGCTCGACGTCGGATGTGATGAAGGCCCCGCCGATGCCGCGGGCGAGGATGAAGGTGAGCCGGCCGTCGCGCACCTTCTTGTCGCGCCTCATGGCCGAGACGAGATCGTCGACCCCGCCCGCGTCTATTCCGAGATCGGCGACCGTGACAGGCAAACCGACCGCCTCCAGATGGCGCCGGACGCGGGCCGCGTCGTCGTTCGGGCACAGGCCCAGCTCGGCCGACAACGCGAAGGCGAGGACCAGGCCCACGGCGACCGCCTCGCCGTGGAGCAGCGCGCCGTCATAGCGCGCCCGCGCTTCCAGGGCGTGGGCGAAGGTGTGGCCGAGATTGAGCAGGGCGCGGGCGCCCCGCTCGGTCTCGTCGCCCGAGACGATGGCGGCCTTGGCGGCGCAACTCTTTCGCACCGCGTATTTCCGCGCGTCGCCGTCGCCGTCGATCACCGAACGACCGTTCTCCTCCAGCCACTCGAAGAACGCGGGATCGCCGATCAACCCGTACTTGACGATCTCGGCATACCCGGCGCGGCGTTCGCGGCCCGGCAAGGTGTCGAGCGTCCCCGTATCGGACAGCACGAGGCGCGGCTGGTAGAAGGCGCCGATGAGGTTCTTGCCGTGGGGAGCGTTTATCGCGGTCTTGCCGCCGACGGCGCTGTCCACCTGGGCAAGGAGGGTGGTCGGGATCTGGACGAACCCGATGCCGCGCAGGATCAGGCTTGCTGCCACCCCCGCGATATCGCCCACCACGCCGCCCCCGAGGGCGACCAGGACGGACGACCGTTCCGGCCCGGTTTCGAGGATGGCTTCCACCAGGCGCTGCAGTTCGGCGAAGTTCTTGGTGCCCTCGCCGGGCGGAAGCACGAAGCGGCGACAGGACAGGCCCTCGGCGACAAGCGAGGACTCCAGGCGCCCCAGATGGAGCCCGGCCACGGTTTCGTCGGTGACGACGAGCAGCGGCGCCGTCCCTGCAAGCGGCGCCAGATGCTTGCCGGCGGCATCGATCAGCCCGTCGTCGATCAGGATGTCATAGGAGCGATCGCCGAGATCGACTCGAAGGGTCTCGCTCATATCGCCGGCTGCGCCGTCCGCTCCTCTGCGAGGAATTCCTCTAACGCCCGGGCCACGCGTGCGGCGGTCGCCCGCGGCTTTTCGTCCGTCGTATCGACCACCAGATCGGCCTCCGCGTACACGGGATAGCGTTCCTCGATCAGGCGCGTAAGAACCTTGCGCGGATCCTCCGCCTTCAACAGGGGACGGTCGTTCCGCCGGGCCACCCGGCGCAGAAGGAGGTCGAGGTCGGCCCGCAGCCAGACCGAAATCGCCTTGGCGCGAATCTCGGCCCGGGTGTCGGGGTCCATGAACGCGCCCCCGCCGGTCGCCAGCACCTGCCTCGGCCGGTCGAGAAGCCGCGCGATCACCCGGCGCTCGCCGCTGCGGAATTCCCGCTCCCCGTAGAGCGCGAAAATGTCCTCGATGGAGCAGCCGGCCGCGGCCTCGATCTCATCGTCCGCGTCGGCGAAAGGGAGCCGGTAGCGTCCCGCCAGCTCGCGACCGATGCAGGTCTTTCCGGCCCCCATCAGCCCGACAAGGACGATCGAGCATGGAATCTCCGGGGTTTCGCGCTCGGTCACGACGACCGTCCTTCGACGAATTGGGGGAGGCAGCGAATTTTCGCGGTGGCACGACAGCCCGCCGTAAATTTGCCACAGTCATCCATTACCGACGAAATTATAGTATGGATCGCGGTCATTGTCGCCGACATCCGGCAGGTAGCGGTTTCCGTCCGGCTTTCTTCGAGGTTCGATTCGTCCGATGTCCAGGTTGTCCCGCGTTCTGCTCGTCTGCATCTTGGTGGTGCTTGCCGCGGGCGCGATATTCGTCGCTGTATCCGATATTCCTCCGCCCTTGGCAAAAGTCGAGAAGGTCATCCCGGATGATCGCCTGCCCCGATAGGTCCCGGACGCGCTTCGCCCTCGCGGGCGCGGTCGCGGCGGCGGGTATCGCCCTCGGCGCGCCGCCCGGGGCCGCGGGCGAGCGCACGGCCCCGGACGATGGGCGCATCGTGCTTGCCCAGGCGGCGCCGGCCGATCCGCGCAATTCGCCGGTTCGGCTGGTGGCGCCAGGCGGCGCACCGCCGGGCGCCGCACGACCGGAGGAGGCGCAACAGACCGAACCGCCGCGGGCCGCAGCGGCGGACGGACGGACGCAGGATGGCGGCGGGGTGACGGCCACCGCGCTCAACGTTCTCGATACCGCGGCGGTGGGGCTGCTCGATCCGGCGGAAGGAGGGCTGGGACTCTCGATCTGGCAAGGGTCGAAGCGCGGACTGATCGAGAAGCTGATCTCGCAGTTGCCGGCGAGGACGCGCTCGGTCGCGGCCCGCAAACTGGCGGTCAGGCTGCTTGCGACCCGGGCGAAAGCGCCGCAAGGCGCGTCGAGCGGGCCGGACCTCCTGACCTCGCGGGTGTCCCGGATGGCGGAACTCGGCGAGGTGGATGCGGCGAGCCGGCTCGCCGACCAGATCTCGGTAGAGCGTACCGGCGAAACGCTTGCGCGCGGCACGGTCGAGGCGCTCTTCCTGCAGAACGACAATGCGGGCGCCTGCCAGCGGGTACGGGATTTCGTCCGCCGTTCAGCGGATCCCTACTGGCAGCGCGCGTTTGCGTTTTGCCTGTTGCTGTCGGGCGACGGGGCGCGGGCGGACATGATCGTCGACGTCCTTGCCGAACGCGGCGAAGCTGACGCCGAGCTGTTTTCCGAACTGATCGAGACGCTCAACGGGGGCGAGCCCGCGGCGGTGGAAAGCCTGCCCGACCCCACCGGTCTCGATCTCGCGATGATGCGGGCCGCCAATATCCCCCTGCCGGCCGACGTCCTGAGCTCCGACCGGCCGGCGGTCCTGCGTACCGTGGTCGCGAGCCCGAACGCCGATCTCGACCTCCGCCTGGAAGCGGGAGAACGGGCCTTTCTCTACGGCGCAATCGGCGCGGACGGACTCGGCGAACTCTACGCCGCGGTGCAATGGCCGGAGGCCGAGCTCAAGCATCCGGTCTCGACCGCGGAAGGGAGATGGGGACCCCGCGGCCGCGCGCTGCTGCTGCGCGAGGCCGCGGCCGCCGAGGGTCCTTCGATGAAGGCCCTCATCCTCAGCCGCGCCTTCGGTCTGGCCCGGGAAAAGGGCGGCCGGGATATCCTCGCCGGCGCCAGCGCCCCGGTCCTGAAATCGATTCCGCCCGATCCCACGCTCGCCTGGTTCGCGCCGGAGGCGGTGTCCGCCCTGCTGGCGACGGGGCACGTGGAGGAAGCGCGCGGCTGGCTCCGGATGACCGGAAACGGCACCGAAACCGGCCCGCAAACGAGCCGGGGCGCAGCCCGGTTGTGGACGCTCAGCCTCCTCGCCGAGCCGGATATCGAATCGCGGGCGGTGGACGAGCAGGCCTTGCGGAAGTGGCGGGACGCGACCTACGCGGACGACGGAGAGAAAGCGCGAAAGGCCACGGTGCTCGCCCTTACGCTCCTCGAAGCCCTGGGCGTCGAACCGGGTCCGGGTCGGTGGGGCGAGCTGCTCGCCGAAGGGCTGCCCGCCCGTGTCCCCGCCCCGAACGTCGCATGGGCGCGCGCGCTCGACGAGGCTTCGGCGGCGGGACGGGTCGGGGAGACGGTCCTGATCGTGCTGCTGGGGCTCGCGGGCTCCAACGCCGACCCGCCCGGCCCGGCGGCGATCCGAAAGGCGGTCGAAAGCCTGCGGCGGGTCGGCCTCGCGTCGGAGGCGAGAGCGCTGGCGCTCGAGACCGCGGTGGCCCACGGGCTGTAACGCGCATGGCGGGCGAAGCCCGACACCTCGATTCGTTTCTGGAGATGATGGCGGCCGAGCGGGGCGCGGCGGGCAATACCGTCGCCGCCTATCGCCGCGACGCGGAGCATTTGCTGCAGTTCCTCGCCCCGCTCCCCGACCGGCCGACGCTTGCGAACGTGGAGGACAGGCATATACGGCTCTACCTCGCTTCGCTTGCCGCGCGGGGGCTTTCGACGCGGACCGTGTCGCGGCGCGTGGCGGCGCTTCGCCAGCTATTCGGGTTCCTGATCGCGGAGGGCGTGCGGGGCGACGACCCGTTTGCGCGGATCGACCCGCCGCGGCGCGGCCGCCCTCTCCCGTCCCTGCTGAGCGAGGACGAGGTCGCACGGCTCCTCGCCGCCGCGAAGGCGCGCTCCGGTATCCGGGGGCTCCGGCTGCACGCCCTGATGGAATTGCTCTACGCCAGCGGGCTCAGGGTCAGCGAGCTGGTCTCCCTGCCGGTCGGCGCGCTGGCCGGCGACCGCAACCTGATCTCGGTCCGCGGCAAGGGGGCCAAGGAACGTCTGATCCCGATCGGCGGACCGGCCCGCGCCGCGGTCGCGGCCTATCTGCCTCATCGTCGGAAATTCGTGCCGGGCGGCGGCGGATCGAAATTCCTTTTCCCTTCGCGTTCCCGCGAGGGACACCTCTCGCGCGCCCATTTCGCCCGCGAACTCAAGGTGTTGGCGGGCGAATGCGGCCTTGACCCGACTCGGATATCGCCGCATGTACTTCGTCATGCGTTCGCGACTCATCTGCTCGCCAACGATGCCGATCTCAGAAGCGTGCAGCGAATGCTGGGCCACGCCGATCTCGCCACCACCGAGATCTATACCCATCTGGTGGACGAGCGGCTCAAGCGGCTGGTCGAGGTCCACCATCCCCTGGCGAAGGGCGAATAGGCGGTGACCGACCGGGGCATGCCGAGCTTCCTCGATTTCGAACGGCCCATCGCCGAACTCGAAGGCAAGATCGAGGAGCTCCGCCATCTGGGCGACGTCAACGATCTGGAGATCGCGGACGAGGTCCAGCGGCTGCAGCAGCGGATCGAGCGCCTGCTTCGCCAGACATACGGCAAGCTTACGCCGTGGCAGATCGTCCAGGTCGCGCGACATCCGTCGCGGCCGCACTGCGTGGACTATCTCCGCGAACTGTTCGACGGGTTCCGGACGCTCGCCGGGGACCGGCTCTACGCCGAGGACGCCGCGATCGTCGGCGGGATCGGCCGGTTCCGGGGCCGGTCGGTCGTCGTCATCGGCCAGGAGAAGGGGGCCGAGATCGAGTCCCGGATGAAGCACAATTTCGGCATGGCCCGGCCGGAGGGCTACCGCAAGGCGCAGCGGCTGATGCGCCTCGCCGACCGGTTCGGGTTGCCGGTGGTGACGCTCGTCGACACTCCCGGCGCCTATCCCGGGATCGGCGCGGAGGAGCGCGGTCAGGCCGAGGCCATCGCCCGCTCGATCGAAACCTGCCTGTCGCTGCGCGTGCCTCTGGTGAGCGTCGTGATCGGCGAGGGCGGCTCGGGCGGCGCGATCGCGATCGCGGCGGCCAACACGGTCCTGATGCTGCAGCATTCGATCTACTCGGTCATCTCGCCCGAAGGCTGCGCGTCGATTCTCTGGCGCGACGGCGACCATGCGCGCGAGGCGGCGGAGGCGCTCAAGCTGACCGCGGAGGATCTGCGGGAGCTCGGCGTCGTCGATACCGTCATCGAGGAACCGCTCGGCGGCGCGCATCGCGCCCCGTCGGACACCGTCGCGCTTGTCGGCGACGGGATCGCGGACGCGCTGGAAGCGCTGGCCGGGATGGACGCCGACGCGCTGCTCGATCACCGGCGCCGGAAATTCCTCGAAATGGGGGCGGCCTCGCTCTCTTGAGGCGAACCGGCGTCAGGCGACCCGGCCGTGGCAGTGCTTGTATTTCCTGCCCGACCCGCAGGGGCATGCCGCGTTGCGCGGAACCTTGCCCCAGGTCTCCGGATTTTGCGGGTCGAGATGGCGGCCGAGCGGTTCGTAGAACGTCCAGCCGGGCGGCACCTCGTCGACCGCGCCGGCCAGCGCGGCGCCGCGATGCGCCGGGCCCTGCGCGAGCGCCGCGGCCGGGTGCAGCGCGTCCGGCTCCGCGCCGGCAAGGGCGCCCGCCATGGCCGGATCGTCGCGGCGTTCGACCATTCCTTCCTGTTCGCCGCGAGGCGCCAGCTCGTCCGGGTCGCGGATCTCGAGGTCGAGATGGCACATCACCGACGTCGTCGTCTCGCGCAGTTGCTCCAGCATCCCGTTGAACAGGTCGAACGCCTCGCGCTTGTACTCGTTGAGCGGGTCCTTCTGCCCATAGGCGCGCAGCCCGATGCCCTGGCGCAGGTGGTCGAGCCCCAGCAGATGCTCCTTCCATGTCTGGTCGAGCAGCTGGAGGAGAATGCTCTTTTCGGCGAGCCGCATGATCGCCGGCGTGTAGTTGGCCGCCTTTTCCGCCATCAGCCGGTCGCCCTCGGCGATCAAGCGCTCGGCGATCTCCTCGTCGGCGATCCCCTCTTCCTTGGCCCAGTCGGCGACCGGCAGGTCGCGGCCGAGGAGGCGCAACCCTTCCTCGTGCAGCGTGTCCACCTCCCACTGCTCGGCATAGGCGCGTTCCGGGATGCAGCGCGCGACGGCGGTCCGGATCGCCTCGTGGCGCATGTCGGAGATCGTCGCGGACACGTCCGTGGCGGTCATCAGGTCCTTGCGCTGGTCGTAGATGACCTTGCGCTGGTCGTTCATCACGTCGTCGAAGCGGAGCAGGTTCTTGCGGATTTCGAAGTTGCGTTCCTCGACCTTCTTCTGCGCCTTTTCCAGCGCCTTGTTGATCCACGGATGGACGATGGCCTCGCCCTCCTCGAGACCGAGGCGCCGCAGCATGCCGTCGATCCGCTCCGAACCGAAGATCCGCATCAAATCGTCTTCGAGCGACAGGAAAAAGCGCGATTGGCCGGGATCGCCCTGGCGGCCGGACCGGCCGCGCAGCTGGTTGTCGATCCGCCGCGCCTCGTGGCGCTCGGTCCCGACCACGCAGAGCCCGCCGGCCTCGATCACGATCTTCCGGTTGGCCTCGACCTCGACCTGAATCCTGGTGCGGATCCCGGACTCGTTCTTCTCGCGCTCGGCGTCGGACTTGAGCGCCGCAAGCTCCTGCACGACCCGCATGTCGGCGTTGCCGCCCAGCTGGATGTCGGTGCCGCGCCCGGCCATGTTGGTGGCGATGGTGATCGCGCCCGGCTGACCCGCCTGGGCGATGATAAAGGCCTCCTGCTCGTGATAGCGGGCGTTGAGCACGCTGTGCTCGATCTTGCGCTCCTTGAGCAGCCCCGAGAGGTGCTCGGACTTCTCGATCGACACGGTGCCCACCAGCACCGGCTGCCGGCGCGCCTGGCAGTCCGCGATCATGTCGAGGATCGCCTTGTTCTTCTCCTCGAGCGTGCGATAGACCTCGTCGTCCTCGTCGGCCCGGATGCAGAGCTCGTTGGTCGGGATCTCGGCGACTTCGATACCGTAGATCTCGGCGAGCTCGGCCGACTCGGTCATCGCGGTGCCGGTCATTCCCGCGAGCTTGGGGTAGAGGCGGAAATAGTTCTGGAAGGTTATCGAGGCGAGCGTCTGGTTCTCGGCCTGAACCTCGACGCCCTCCTTGGCCTCGAGGGCCTGGTGGAGGCCCTCCGAGAAGCGCCGCCCCTCCATCATCCGGCCGGTGAACTCGTCGATGATGACGATGCGGCCGTCCTTGACGATGTAGTCGGTGTCGCGCTCGAACAGGGAGTGCGCCCGCAGCGCCTGGTTGACGTGGTGCACCACCGAGATGTTGGAAATGTCGTAGAACCCGGCGCCCTTGAGGAAGTCGCCCTCGGCGAGCAGCTCTTCCATCTTCTCGGAGCCCGATTCGGTGAGGGCGACGGTGCGCTGCTTCTCGTCCTTTTCGTAGTCATCCGGGCCGAGCTTCGGGATCAGCTTGTCGATCCGGCGGTACATGTCCGTCGTATCGTCGGTCGGCCCCGAGATGATCAGCGGGGTCCGCGCCTCGTCGATGAAGATGTTGTCCACCTCGTCGACGATCGCGTAGTGGAAGGGCCGCTGGACCATCTCGTCCATCTGGAACTTCATGTTGTCCCGCAGATAGTCGAAGCCGAACTCGTTGTTGGTCCCGTAGGTCACGTCGGCGGCGTAGGCCGCCTTGCGTTCGGCGTCGGTGAGCCCGTGCACGATGCAGCCGACGGAAAGCCCCAGAAACTCGTAGATCTGCCCCATCCACTCGGAGTCGCGCCGGGCGAGGTAATCGTTGACCGTCACCACGTGGACGCCCTCGCCCGCGAGCGCGTTGAGGTAGACGGGAAGCGTCGCCACCAGCGTCTTCCCCTCGCCCGTCTTCATCTCGGCGATCATGCCGCGGTGCAGCACCATGCCGCCCATGAGCTGGACGTCGTAGTGGCGCTGCCCGAGCGTGCGCTTGGCCGCCTCGCGCACGGTCGCGAAGGCGTCGTAGAGGAGATCGTCGAGCGCCTCGCCGCCGGACAGGCGCTCGCGCAGCCAGCCGGTGCGCGCCTTCAGCGCCTCGTCGGAAAGGGCCTCGACTTCCGGTTCGAGCGCGTTGATCGTTTCGGCTTCGCGCGCGAGGCCCTTCATCAGGCGCTCGTTGGCGCTGCCCATCAGACTTTGCGCGATACGGCCGAACATGAAGATTCCTCGGACCAACCTGTCGGGTGTATCGGGACGGGCATGCTCCCGGAGTTCTCCACAGATAGGCGGACCCATGGGCGCTGTCAACGAAGCCCGAAATCGCCGGTGCCGCCGATCGGGGCCGCTGCGCGATAGACAGCGCCGTGCGGCCGGGGCATAAGCCTGCGATCCGACAACCCCATTATCGGGAAACTCAAGCCGTGGCGAATATTTCCCCCCTGGCGCCGGAGAGATTTCCGGCGCTGGATCCGGTCGCGGGCGTCCAGCTGGCCGCCGGCGCCAGCGGCGAACGCTATGCCGGGCGCGTCGACCTGCTGCTGGTCGATCTCGCCCGCGGGACGACCGTGGCGGGCGTCACCACCCGCTCGAAGACGGCCGCGCCTCCGGTCCTCTGGACCCGCGCGATGCTGGAAGACGGCCGCGCCTCGGCCCTCGTCGTCAATGCCGGCAACGCCAACGCCTTCACCGGTCCCTCGGGCGCGGACTGCGTGTCGACGACCGCCAGGGCCGCGGCCGCCGCGCTTCGCCGCCGGGCGCGCGACATCGCGATCGCGTCCACCGGCGTCATCGGCGTGCGGCCGAATATCGAGCGCATCGCGGATGCGATCCCGGGCCTCGCCGCGACCCTGACGGACGACGCCTGGGAACCGGCGGCGGACGCGATCCGCACCACCGACACCTTCGCGAAGGGCGCGGGCGCCACGGCGCATATCGGCGGCACCCCGGTGGTCATCAGCGGCATCGCCAAGGGGTCGGGCATGATCGCCCCGGACATGGCGACCATGCTCGCCTTCGTCTTCACCGACGCGAACCTTCCGGCACGGGTTCTCGACCGGCTGCTGCGCCAGGCCGCGAACCGCTCGTTCAATTCGATCACCGTCGACGGCGATACCTCGACGAGCGACATGGCGCTCCTCTTCGCGACCGGGAAGGCCGGCAACGACGCGATCGAGGATTGGCGCGACCGCCGCCTCGGGCCGTTCCGCGAGGCGCTCGGCGCGGTCTGCGGCGACCTCGCCCGGCAGATCGTCCGGGACGGCGAGGGCGCAACCAAGTTCGTGACGATCCACGTCTCCGGCGCGGCCTCGGAAGGCGCGGCACGGCGGATCGGCCTTACCGTCGCCAACTCGCCGCTGGTCAAGACCGCGATCGCCGGGAGCGACGCCAACTGGGGCCGGATCGTGGCCGCCCTCGGCAAGACGAGCGAGCGAATCGACGTGGACGCGCTCGCCATTTCCATGGGCGGCGTCCGGATCACGGACGGCGAGGCGGTGGTCGACGGCTACGACGAGACGCCGGTCGCCGCGCATCTCGCCGGGACCGAGATCGAGATCGGCATCGATGTCGGCGTCGGGCACGGCCGCGCGACGGTGTGGACGTGCGACCTCACGCACGGCTATATCGACATCAATGCCGACTACCGAAGCTGATCGGCCGGTTCTTCTGGTCGCGGCGGTGGCGCTGGTCGATGGGGACGGCAGGGTCCTCATTGCCCAACGCCCGGAAGGCAAGCCGATGGCGGGGCTCTGGGAGTTCCCCGGCGGGAAGGTGGCCCCCGGCGAGACCCCGGAAGAGGCGCTGATCCGCGAGCTCTCCGAAGAGCTCGATATCGACGTGACGGAGAACTGCCTCGCCCCGTTCACCTTCGCGTCGCACCGCTACGACGATTTCCACCTCCTGATGCCGCTCTACGTGTGCCGGGTGTGGAACGGCGCGGTGCGGCCGCAGGAGGGCCAGGCCGTGAAATGGGTGCGCCCGATGCGCCTCGGCGACTATCCGATGCCGCCGGCCGACCGGCCCCTGGTCGCGATGCTGCGGGACCTGCTTTGAACGGCCCGTCGGCTTTCCGGGTGTGGGCGATCGTCGGGCTCTGCTTCTGCGCGCTCGGCCTCACCTTCGCCGCACGCTCCTCGGTCGGCGTGCTGATGCCGATATGGGAGGTCGATCTCGGCTGGTCGCGCGGGCTGAGCTCGACGGGAAGCTCGCTGGTGCTGGTGATGATGGCGCTGATCTCGCCGATCGCGGGCGACATCATCGACCGCGTCGGTCCGCGCCACGTCTTCGCGGGCGGGCTCGTCTTCATGGGCGGGGCGATCGTCGCGAGCTCGCAGATCTCGCGCGAATGGGAGTTCCTGCTCCTGTTCGGCGTGATCGGAGGCATCGGCCACGGGGCGATCTCGCTGCCGCTGGTGACCACGATGATGGCGCAGCTGCTCAGGCGCCACAGCGGTCTCGCCACCGGCTTCGCGCTGTCGGGCTCGACGGCGGGCCAGCTCCCGGTGCTCACCCTGCTCGCCCTGCTGGTCACCGCGCTCGGCTGGCGCAACGCCTATCTGAGCTTCGGGCTGGGCCTGCTGGTCCTGATCCCGCTGGCCTGGCTGATGCTCAAGGGGGTGGGGCGCGAACCGCGCGGCGCCGGGGGACACCATTCGGACGCGGCGACGCTGTGGGCGCGTCTCGGGATTCTCGCCCGCAACCGGACCTTCGTCCTGCTGTCCTGCTCGTTCGTGCTCTGCGGCTTCACCACCGCCGGCGTGTTCGACGTCCATTTCGTCCCCTACGCGGTGAGCTGCGGCTTCCCCCTTGTCGATTCGACGGCGGCGCACGGCGCGCACGGGATCGGCAACATGATCGGGCTGATCCTGTTCGGCTGGCTGTCCGACCGGATGCACCGGGCACGGTTGCTGGCGGCGATGTACGCGGCCCGGGCACTCCTCTTCATCCTGCTGCTCAACACGACGGGGAATTTGACGCTCCTGTTCGTCTTCACGATCGCCTTCGGCATCCTCAACTTCGCCACCCTCGCGCCGATCGCGAGCCTGATCGCGTCCCATGTCGGCATCCGCATCATGGGGCTCTCGATGGGGCTGATCTTCGGCGCGCATTCGATCGGCGCCGCGGCCGGCGCGATCTTCGGCGGCTATTTCTACGACCTCACCGCGCGCTACGAAGGCGTGTGGCTGATCGCGCTCGGGCTCGCCCTGGTCGCCGCCGTCTTCGCCATCCTGGTCCGCGAGGAACCGGACGAGAACCGGCCCAGGATGGGCGTGCCCGCCGCCGCTCCCGCCTGAGGCGGGACTTCTCTCAAGATTGCTTTGCGCCTCTCCCGCCCGGCCCGGCGCGTTCGCCCGCCGATCGCTCCTCGATGCCGAGCGCCTCGGCCAGTCTCGCGGCGGCGCTGCCCGGGCGGAGCGGCCGCTGCTGGCCGGCCGCGGGCGCCCAGCCGGTGAGGTACAGCACCTGGAAGGTCGCGGGGATGCGCCCTTCGGCGTCGCCGAACAGCGACTCGTACCGCGCCGCCGCCGCCGCGAAGACCGCGCGCGGGGTCGGGGTCCGGCGCCGTGCCGCGAGCGCGTTGGCCTCTCCCATGGCGCGCAGGTCCCGCATCAGGGCGAACGCGTCGGGCCAGGTGACGCTGAGAGTGTCGCTGTCCGCGACGGGCAGCGCGAACCCCGCGCGCTGAAGCAGCGCCCCGCCGTCGCGAATATCGGCGAACGGCGCGACCCGGGGGCTCGCGCCGCCGACCGTCTCGCTCTCGGCTTCGAGCATGACGCGGCGGAGCTCGTGAAGGGTCTCGCCCCCGAAGCAGGCGGCGAGGAACAGCCCGTCCTCGACCAGCACCCGCCGGATCTGCGCCAGCGCCCCCGGCAGGTCGTTGACGGCGTGGAGCGTGAGCGCGCCGAGCACGAGGTCGAAGCTCGCGGGCGCGAAAGGAATGGCTTCCTCCTCGGCGACGACCGCGACCCCCGCCCGCCGCCGCACCAGCGCTTCGGCGGTGTCGCAGACGACGACGCGCTCCACCCCGGCCCGTCCGGCGAGAAGCGCGCACAAGCGGTCGCCGAGCGCGCCGAGCACCAGCACCCGGCGGAACGCGCGCTGGATGTCGTCGAGCCGGTCGGCGAGGCGTTCGGCGATCTCGTCGTGCAGGAAGGTCGCCGGTTCGCCCGACCGGGCGCCGCGGTTCCGCCGCCGGCGGACCGTCCGGCGGTCGAAGACTTCGGTGGGTCCCGCCATGACGGCGTTATCGCATCGGTTGGGGGCCGGCTCAATGGAGTCGGTTTCGTCGCGGAGGGACGAGGCGAGCCCGGCCTCCGGGCAAGACAAGGGAGGGGCGGACGAAAAACCGGAAACGGTAAGAAAATGGTCAAAAAAAGAAAATTTCTGTTGACCGGGGACGCGTCCGATACCATATTTCCCATAGTGGGGAAGTGGGGGCGCCGGAGCAGATGCCGGCGCCCCTTTCCGTTGCCGGGCTCACCGCCCGCCCATGTGGAGGACACGATCGTGCTTGCGACCGCCGTCGTCACCCGCTGCGCGCACGTTCGGCATTTGCCGACGGAAATGCCCACCGGCGGGTCGAGTCGGCAAATGTCGACATTCCCGCTCGGCATTTGCGGAACGCGAATGTCGACCCGGTAGCGATTTGTCTACCCGATGCCTATGTCGACGGCAGGCCCCGGATCGCGGCCCGACTGTGCGCGTCGCTCTTGCCCCCCACCGTCATGCCCGGAACAAGTCCGGGCATGACGGTGGGGGGACGTTGACGATGGGGGGTGGAGATCGGGTCCGGGCGTTCGGGCCGAAATCGCGCATGGGACGATTCGAGGGGTCTGGCGGCCGATCTGGGCGCGGAATCGGAAGCGAAAAAAAGTACCTCGATTTCTGGGACTTAGAGACTTATTTATCCTGAACAAGTATTTTTTTCTTGACTCGGGACGCGTTTTGGGGTAGATTTGGCAGAGTCGGGCAGTGGGACGACACCGGGTTTCGATCGACGAAGGAGGAATGAAAACGATGGCGAAGACGGTGACGGCGGAAGAGTTGCGGACGATGCTGCTCGACGGCGGGGAGCTCGCCCTGCTCGACGTACGCGAGGAGGGCGAGTTCTCGGAATCGCACCTCTTGTTCGCGAGCTCGCTGCCGCTCAGCCGGCTCGAATTCGGCATCGACGCGCTGGTGCCGCGGCGCGGGACGCGGATCGTGCTGTGCGACGACGGAAGCGGGCTCGCCGAACGCGCCGCCGGGAAGCTGGCCGGTTTCGGCTACGACGACGTCGCGGTTCTCGACGGCGGCACCGGTGCCTGGGAACGCGAGGGCAACGTGCTGTTCAGCGGCATCTACGTGCCGAGCAAGGCGTTCGGCGAATATGTCGAAGAGACCTGCCATACTCCCAACATCACCGCCCCGGAGCTCAAGGCGCGGCTCGACGCGGGAGACGATCTCGTGGTGCTCGACAGCCGGCCGATGGACGAGTTCCGGCGGATGAACATCCCGACCGCGATCGACGTGCCGGGAGCCGAGCTCGCCTACCGGGTCCACGACATCGCGCCGTCGCCCGATACCACGGTGGTGGTCAACTGCGCGGGTAGGACGCGGAGCATCATCGGCGCGCAGTCGCTGATCAAGGCGGGGGTTCCCAACCGGGTGATGGCGCTCCGCAACGGCACGATGGGCTGGGAGCTCGCGGGGTTCGAGCTCGAACGCGGCAACGAGCGCCCGCCGCCCGAGGTCACCCCCGAGGGGCTTGCCCGCGCGCAGGAGTCCGCCGCCAGGGTAGCGGCAAGCCGGGGCGTCGAGACGATCGACCGGAAAACGCTCGACACCTGGCGCGGGGAGGCCGACCGCCGTGCGCTGTTCCTGCTCGACGTGCGCGGCGTCGACGAATACGAGGCGGGCCACCTCGCCGGCTCCCGCCCGATCCCGGGGGGACAGCTGGTGCAGACGACGGATGCGGTGATCGGCATCCGCAACGCGCGCGCGGTCCTGATCGACGATACCGGCGTGCGCGCCACGATGACGGCGGCCTGGCTGGTCGAGATGGGCTGGCCCGAGGTCGCGGTTTACCGGCTCGATCCGGAGGCCGACGAGATCGAGACGGGGGCGTGGGAGCCGGTCGTTCCGGGGCTGGAGGAGGCCGCGGCGCGGTCGGTCGGGGCGGACGAGCTGGCGGCGGGCCTCGCCGACGGGACGATGGCCGCGGTCGATCTCGGCGGCAGCCGCGCCTATCTGGCGGGCCACGTGCCGGGCGCCGCCTTCGCGCTGAGGTCCCGCCTCGACGGAGCGCTCGAAAAGCTGCCCGCGGCGGATACGGTGGTGCTGATCTCGTCCGACGGCCGCCTCGCCCGGCTCGCGGCCGCCGGGCGCGGCGGCGGGTTTGCGTATCTGGAGGGCGGCACCGAGGCCTGGACCGCGGCGGGGATGCCGCTCGCCGAGGGCGAGGAGTCGATGCTCGACGGCACCGACGACGTATGGCTCAGGCCGTACGACCGGGGCGGCGACGTGGCGCAGGCGATGAACGCCTATCTCGAATGGGAGCTTCAGCTCGTCGAGCAGGTCGAGGCCGACGGCACCGCGCGGTTCCGCCGCTTCGACGGGTGAACGCCGCCGTCCCGTCCGTCGCCGCGGCCGCCGGACGGGCGCTGATCGACCTGATCCTGCCGCCGCGCTGCCTGTCCTGCGGCATACCGGTGACCGAACCGGGGACGCTCTGCGGAACCTGCTGGCCGGCGCTCACCTTCATCGGCGCGCCGTTCTGCGACCTGTGCGGGGTTCCGTTCGTTTTCGAAGTGCCGGGCGACACGGTGTGCGCCGACTGCCTCCGCCGCCCGCCGCGCTACGACCGGGCGCGCTCGGTGCTGCGTTACGACGATGCGTCGCGCAATCTCCTGCTCGCGTTCAAGCACGGCGACCGCACGGATTCGGCCCCGCTTTTCGCGCGCTGGCTGGCGAACGCGGCGGGAGACCTGCTGGAGGACGGCCCGCTGCTGGTGCCGGTGCCGCTTCATCCTTCCAGGCTGTTCGCCCGGCGCTACAACCAGTCGGCTCTGCTGTGCGCGGGTCTTGCCCGGATCGCGGGCCTCGACTGGTCGGCGGACGGGTTGGCGAGACGGCGGCGAACGCGGTCGCAGGGACGGTTGAGCCCGGCGGAGCGCAGACGCAACGTGGGCGGCGCGTTCGCGGCAACCGAGGCAGGGAGGGCAACGGTTTCCGGTCGGCGCGTGGTCCTCGTGGACGATGTGCTGACCACGGGCGCCACCGCCGAAGCCTGCGCAACCGCGTTGCGCCGGGGCGGGGCGGATGGCATCGACGTATTGACGCTCGCGCGCGTGACGGCGCTCAATGGGGCCGGTAGCGGGTAGAAAAATCGGCGCGGAGACGCATACTGGAGGCAGGAGAAAACGGGGTCCGGGCAGTGAGCGGAATTGAAGTCTATTCGAGCCTCTGGTGCCCGTTCTGCGCCCGGGCAAAGGCGCTGCTCGACCGCAAGGGCGTCGAGTACCGCGAGATCGACGTCGACCGCGACCCCAACCTGCGCCAGCAGATGATGCAGCGCGCGGGCGGGCGCCGCACCGTGCCGCAAATATTCGTGGACGGCCGCCATGTCGGCGGATCGGACGACCTCGCGGCCCTGGAACGCGCCGGCGAACTCGACGCCCTGCTCGGAATCGGATAGTGGCGGGACCGTTCACGGTCGCCTGCATCCAGACCAACACCGGCAACGATCCCGCCGCGAACCTCTCGGCCGCGCTCTCGCTCGCCCGCGAGGCGCGGATCGCGGGCGCGGAGCTGATCGCGTTTCCGGAGGTGGTGGGGCTGATCGAACCGGATCACGCGAGGCTGGTCGTGCAGGCCCGGGGCGAGGACGGGCACGAGGCGCTTGCCGCCCTTTCGGCGTTCGCGTCTTCATCGGGGGCATGGCTGCTGGTCGGTTCGCTGACCGTCGCGCTCGGCGGCGGACGGCTCGCGAACCGTTCCTTCCTCATCGACCGGGGAGGCCGAACCGTCGCGCGCTACGACAAGATCCACCTCTTCGACGTCGATCTTCCGGACGGCAAGACCTCCCGCGAGTCGGAGCGCTACGAAGCGGGGCAGACCGCCGTGCTGGCGGAACTTCCCTGGGGCGGGCTGGGCATGACCGTCTGCTACGATCTCCGCTTCCCGATGCTCTACTGGAAACTCGCGCAGGCGGGCGCGGATTTCCTCGCCGTGCCGTCGGCGTTCACGCGGACAACCGGCCGTGCCCACTGGCATGCGCTGCTCCGGGCGCGCGCGATCGAGACCGGCTGCTACGTCATCGCGCCCGCCCAGTGCGGCGACCATGCGGGCGGGCGCGAAAGCTACGGACACTCGCTGGTGGTCGAGCCGTGGGGCGGGATCGTCGCGGACGGCGGCGAGGAGGTGGGCTTCGTGCTCGCCGAGATCGACCCCGCCAGGGTCCGCGAGGCCCGGGCTGCTCTGCCCGCGCTCAAGAATGCGCGGCGCTACGCTCCGCCGTCGAGCCTCCGCGCGGCGGAATAGCCGGACCCGCGGCAGGCGCAGATCCGCTGTACCAGCGCGGGCGCGGGACGGGCCACTTCGCCGTGCTCGTAGGCGATCACGGCGAGCGCGCCGTCGACCGCGCTCAGGAGCTCGCCCGGCCGCAACAGGAAATCGGGGTTGCGCGGCCGTCCGAACCGCGCGTTGCCCTCCGCGAAGGTCTCGTAGATCAGAACGCCGCCTTCCGAAACCGCGCCGACGATGTGCGGAAGGATCGGGCGGAAGAGGTAATTCGTCACCACGACCGCGGCGAATTCCCGTGTTCCGAGGGGCCAGTCTCCGCCGCTCTCGAGGTCCGCTTCGATCAGCGTGAAGCCTTCGCGTCCGAGGAGGTCGGCCACGCCCGCGCTGTAGCGGTCGACGCCGGTCACCGGGTGCCCGCGTTCGAGGAAAAACCGGCAATGCCTGCCGGTCCCACAGGCGAGGTCGAGCACGGCGTCGTCCGACGGCACCGCGGCGGCGAACCGGACCACCCAGTCCGACGCAATTTCAGGGTGTCCGTGCGGTGTCATCGACCGCTTGCCCCGCCTCGGGACATCGACCAAATTAGGGGTAACGGTTCTGCCATCGGGAACAATCTGCAGGTTTCGGATGATCTTGTACAACCTGCGCTGTGCCGACGACCACGAGTTCGAAGCCTGGTTCAAGGACAGCGACACCTACGACCGTCAGGTCGCGGATGGCGAGGTTGCCTGCCCGGTCTGCGGCGACGCCCGGGTCGGCAAGGCGATCATGGCGCCGCGCCTGTCGCGGACCGCCAGGAAGGGCGCCGGCGATGCGCCCGACCCGGTCGAGATGCGCGGCCGGTACGTCCAGGCGCTGCGGAACATGCGGCGCCAGGTCGAAGAGAATTGCGACTATGTCGGCTCCGACTTCGCCGCCGAGGCGCTGAAGATCCACAAGGGCGAGACCGACGAGCGCAACATCTACGGCGAAGCGACCGAAGACGAGACCAAGACCCTGATCGAGGAAGACGTCCCGTTCGGCCGCGTGCCCTGGGTCCCCCGCGAAGACGCCTAGCGCCTGTCCGTTTCGGATAGAAGCGCCTTTACCTTTGCTTCCTCACCGTCATGGTCGGCCTTCGCCGACCATGACGGAAGAGAGCGGTCGAAGCGGTTCCAACTGGAACAGACGTGCTCTAGCGCCCGCCTCTCTTACGCTCCGATGCGTTCGCCCACGGCCATGTAGTTCACCGAAAGGCTGCGGGTGAGCTTCCACTCGTCGGTCAGCAGGTCGTAACCGACCCCGTCGAGGGCGCTCAGCTTCGCGCCGCAGGAGTCCAGCGCGCGGGACAATTCCGACGGTCGGACGAAACGGCGCCAGTCATGGGTGCCGCGCGGCAGCCAGCGGAGGACGTATTCGGCGGCGACGATGCCGAGTGCGAAGGATTGCGGCGTCCGGTTGAGCGTCGCGAAGAAGAGCTTCGCGCCGGGCCTCGCCGCGGAGACGCAAGCCGCGACGAACGCCCGGAGGTCGGGCACGTGCTCCACCACCTCGAGCGCGACCACCGCATCGAAGTCCCGGCCTTCCGCAATGAGACCCTCGACCGTCCCGGTGCGGTAGGCGATTTGCAAGCCCATCCGGGCGGCGTGGTCTTCCGCGATCGCGATATTGCGCGCGCTCGGATCGACCCCGGTCACCCGGGCGCCGAGCCGCGCCAGGGGCTCGCACAACAGCCCGCCGCCGCAGCCGATATCGACGATGTCCAGACCGGCGAGCGGCGCCGGCTCCCCGGGCATCCGGCCGTTCGCGCGGCAGAGCGCGTCGCGGATATAGCCGACCCGGACCGGGTTCAGCTTGTGCAACGGGCGGAAACTGCCCTCGGGGTCCCACCACGCGTCGGCCATCGCGGAGAACTTCGCCAACTCCGCCGCATCGACCTGCGCCGCGTTCGGTTGCTTGCCACCCATCTTCCGTATATGTATGCGCGCCCGGGCAGTCTTCTCCGATGGGTTCTTGGTTCAACCAAGGGCGTGCGGGAGAAGCGTAGAAACCCGGAATCCCTCTTGTCAACAAAGAAAAACGGGCCCCCGGAAAGGACCCGTTTAACTTTGTGAAAGTGCCCTCCGAAGAGAGGGGCCACCCCCCCCCCCGTGGGACCATCCACCCCAACAAGTGGAAGGAACATACCGGCGGGCAACGGCCCCTGTCAACCTGAATTTCAGGAAAAGGAGGGCACCTTCCCGACGATTCGGCCGACGGGCGATTCGCTTTATGACAAATGGCCAATCGAAATCAGACGGGACCTGACCGGTCCACATCCGCCAGCCCCAACCCGAGCGGGCAGAGGCCCCGCGGACCGGAGCACTTCGCCTCCGAGGACGCCGCCTCCGCCTTCGCCGGCCTCGCCGAAGGCGACAGTCACAAGGAAATCGGGCGCCTTCTTAACAAGGTGGGATCCGAGTTCGGCTGGCAACCCAAGCTGATCCAGCACTTTCAGCGCCTGCTCGAATGGACCCGTCCCCAGGACTGGCTTCCCGGCGCGCACCCCATCGTCTGGCTCTCGGTGCGGGAAACCGCCAACGAACTCGGGATTTCGAAATCCCAGGTCCGCCGCAACGAGAAGAGGCTCCACGAGCTCGGCGCCATATCGTGGAAGGATTCGGCCAACCACCGGCGCTTCGGTCGGCGCGACAAGGCCGGCAACATCGAGAACGCCTACGGCATCGACCTGTCGCCCTCCGCCACGCTCCTGCCGCGCCTGCGCGAAGCTCTCGCCGCCGCCGGAACGCATTCACAGCGCAAGACCGCCCGCAACGACATCAAGGCGCTCAAACGCTCCATTCTCGCCGCCGTCAGGACCGCCCTCGAAGCCGGACGCCTCGACAAGGCCGCGGCCGAGGCCTGGCGACGCCTCGTGCTGGAAGCCTCCCACGATCACGACCACGAACACCTTCCCACCCTCACAAAGCAGCTTTCCGGTCTCCAGGCCATCGAGGCGACGCTCAAGAGAGATCTCGCCACCGTCCCCCACGACGAGAGCCCCGGCGGCGGCTCGCCGGACCAAACCGGCGGGCCTGTGGATAACTCGGATAACTCCGTTCTCGAACCCAACCTGGATGCCATCGATCAAGATAACGACAGCCCCGGCAACCCGCCGCGCAAGCCACCATATGATTACCCTACAAGGGAACCTTTATGTGTAAACATTACAGTAGCGCAGCGCGCCGGCCGGAAGGGGGAAGCGGGTAGCGAAGCCCGCCGCGACGCGCCTGCCTACCACTATACCGGCGACGACACCGTGGCCGGGGTGCCGGTGCCCGCCTTCCTCGCGATCATGCCCGAGGAGATGCGATCCCGGGTGCCGGCGCGCGGCGACATCTGGCCCGCGATCGTCGACGCCGCGGCCGACATCGCCGCCAGCATCGGGGTTTCGCAGCACGCCTGGGGCGACGCCTGCCTCGACCTCGGCCGGGAAAGGGCCGCGGTCGCGCTGACGGTCGTGGCCGTCAAGCACGAACGCGGCATCGTCTACTCGCCCGGCGGCTATTTCCGGCAGATGACGCGCCGCCACGCCTCCGGAAAGCTTCACCTCCGGCCATCGGTCTTCGGACTTCTCCCGGAGGGGTGGCGGGACCGGCTGGGCGCCCGGGACGGGCGGGAGAGGCTCCAGTGAACCCCTCCCCTTCCCCGCTTCCCGGCCCCGCGGTCCCCACCCTTTCGGAGCGAACCCCCATGCGCACCGTCGCCATCGCCTCCCGCAAGGGCGGCGCCGGAAAGACCACCGTCGCCGTCCACCTCGCCGCCGCCGCCGAACAGGCCGGCCTCGGCACCGCGATCGTCGATCTCGACCCGCAGGCCTCCGCCGCCACCTGGTCGGATCTCCGCGCCGCGGCGCGGCCCGAAGTGCGTTGCTGCCCGCCCAACCGCCTGTCGATCGTCCTGGCCGAGATCGCGCCCTGCGACCTGGCGGTGATCGACACCGCGCCCCATGCGGAGGGCGGCGCGCTCGCGGCCGCCCGCGCCGCCGATCTGGTCGTCATTCCGTGCCGGCCGGCGCTGTTCGATTTCCACTCGATCTCGGCCACGGTCGACATCGCCGGTCTCGCCGGAACGCCGGCAGCGGTGCTGCTCAATGCGGTCCCGCCGCGCGGCCCCATGGCCGACGAGGCGCGCGATGCGCTCGCCGCCATGGGGATCGACGTCCTCGAGACCCGGCTGGTCCAGCGCCAGGCCTTCGTCCATTCGCTCACCGCCGGCCTCGCGGCCTGCGAGTTCGAGCCGCGCAGCAAGGCCGCGGCCGAAATCCGCGCGCTCCACCGCGAGATCGCGCTCCGCCTGCAATCCCACCGGAACCAGGAGACGTCATGCCGAAACGCGTAAGCCTCGCCGACGCGATACCCGCCACAGCTGACCCCTCCCCTGCCGACAGCGCCGTGGACGGCACCCCGATTCCGGGCCCCCGCCCGCGGCCGGTGCTGCCCGTCGACATCGCCTCGATCCGTATCCCGGACGGGCGCCTCAGGAAGGTCGACGAGAAAGCCGCCGACAGAATCGCCGATTCGATCGCTCGGGTGGGACTGCAATCCCCCGTCGTGCTCAGGCCCGACCCGGACGATCCCGCGCTGCACATCCTCATCGCCGGCGCCCACCGCCTCGAAGCGGTACGCCGCCTGGGCTGGTCCTCTATCGACGCCCTGATCGTCGATGCGGAGACGATCGAAACCGAGCTGATCGAGATCGACGAGAACCTGATCCGCGAGAAGCTCACCGCGCTCGACCGCGGCCGGTTCCTGCACCGGCGCAGGCACATCTTTTCCGAGATCCACAACTCCGGACGGGGCGGCGACCGGAAGAGCGCCGACTACACCCGGAACGCCGCCCCGGGCCTCTCCTGGGCCGAGGACGCCGCCTCCAGCATCGGGCTGTCCCCACGGGCGGTCCAGCGCGCCGCGTCGATCGGCGCAAACATTTCGCCGGCGCTCGCCGACGCCCTCGCGGACACGCCCATCGCGCGGCGGGAGGGCGATCTTTTTCGCCTGTCGCAAATGCCGATCTCGGAACGCGACCGCGCCTTGCAGCTGCTGCAAACCGCGCAGAAACCGCCGGAGACGCTGGCCGAACTCCTCGGGCTCGACGAGTCGGACGCTTCCGACCGCGCGGCGGCCGCGGAGACCGCCGTACCGACAAACCCTCTGGAGAGGATCAAGGAGAGCTGGGCCGCCGCCCCTCCCGATGCCAAGGCGCAATTCGTCTCATGGTTGCACGAAAACGGCTGGATTTCCGAGCCCCACCCCCCTATCACTGGCGCCCCCGAAAATGCCGGCTGACCCCCTGCCGGCGCCGATCGCCAAGGCATGGCCTCCGTCCGCAAAAGATGGAGAGATTACATGCCTGACGCAAACACCCCCGCCGCCCCCCGCGTTGCGATCTACGCGCGCTTCTCGTCCAAGCTCCAGAAACCCACCTCGATCGAGGACCAGGTCCGGCTTTGCAACGAGCGCGCGCAAGAATTGCACGGCATCGTTGTCCGGGTTCACAAGGACCCCGCGGCCACCGGCACCACCCGCCATTTCCGTCCCGCGCTGCGCGAGCTCCTGCTCGACGCCGAACAGGGACGGATCGACATCATCCTCACCGAGAGCCTCGACAGGCTCTCGCGCGACCAGGAGGACATGGCGGGAATCCACAAGCGGCTCTGCTTCTGGAACGTGCAGCTCATCACCCTCGAGCAGGGCGAGATCGACAACATCCATGTCTGCATCGGCGGGCTGATGAACCATACCTACATCGAGAACCTCGCCGCCAAGACGCGGCGCGGCCAGATCGGGGCCATTCACGCCGGACGCATCCCCAACGGGGTTTCCTACGGCTACCGCAACGCCAACGAGATCGACGAGCGCGGCCAGGTGACCAAGGGCCTACGCGCCATCGATCCGAAACAGGCCGCGGTGGTGCGGCGCATCTTCGGCCTCTACGCCGAGGGTGCCAGCGCGCGCAGCATCGCCGCGATCCTCAACGCCGAGGAAGTGCCCGGCCCCCGCGGCGGCCCCTGGAACCAAAGCACCATCAACGGCAATCCGAAGTCGAGGAAAGGCATCCTCAACAACGACCTCTACGACGGCCGCCTGATCTACAACATCAACACATTCATCCGCGACCCCGACACCGGGAAGCGCAAGAGCCGGCTCAACCCCGAATCGAAATGGATCACGAGGGACGCGCCGGATCTCCGCATCGTCGACCCGGATCTCTGGCAGCGCGTGCAGGATCGGCGCCGGGCGGGGCACGACCGCCGCTACGGCTCGGGACCCCGTATCCCGCGTCCCCTCACCGGCGTGCTCCACTGCGGCGTTTGCGGCGGCGGCATGAACGTCTCCCAGAAAGACCGCTACAGATGCCACGCACGCCACAGCCAGGGCACCTGCGACAACCGCCGCAGCATCGCCGTCGACCGCATCGAGAACGATGCCTGCTGGCTGCTCTCGCGGCACGTCATTCGCACCGGCGACGTAGCCAACCTCATCCACGAAGCGGCCAGAACCGCCCGGCTCCGCCGCGACGAGCTGAACGCCGCCATCCAGGACGGTCACCGCCGCATCGCCCTCCTGCTCGACGCGATCGAGACCGGGACCCGGTCGGGCGCCGCCCATCGCCGCATCCTCGACATCGAGCGCGAGCAGGCCGCCATGCAGGTCGAGCTCCGGTCGCTTCCCGATCTTCCGACCGCCACGCCGGCGGGGTTCTCGCGCCGCCTCCAGCGGCGCCTCACCCTGCTCGCCCGCGAGATTTGCGGCATGTGCCCCGACCGGCGGCGACGCGCACTGCTCCGCCTCGCCAAGCTGATCGAGCGCATCGACGTCTCGCCGCTCCCGGGCCGCGGCAATGTCGACATCTCGATACGCCCGCGCACCCCGGAGCTCGTCGCCTTCGCGCTCGAAGACGGCCCGCCGGTCGACCCCCGGGGAACGGCCCTGTGAGCGTCACGATCGACATCTCCCCGCTGCTCGGCCACGCCGCCAGGCACCGGCTCCGCGTCCACGCGGAGTCGGTCATGGCCCGGCCGCCCGACGAGATCATCGGCGACGCCTATCTGCGCCGCTGGCACGTCGCGAAACGCCGCGCCTGGTCCTGCTACGTCCATCTCTATGTCGGCGACGACCCCGCCCCCTGGCTGCACGACCATCCCTGGCCGTCGCTCTCGCTCTGCCTCCAGGGCTCGCTACACGAGCACGGTCTCGATCGCCACGGTCGTCCGAGCCGAGCCGCGATCACGCCGGGCATCCTCGCCTGGCGGCCGGCGCGCTTCGCGCACCGGCTCGATCTTACCGCCAGCCGGGCGCTCACCCTCTTCGTCGCCGGGCCCCGGACTCGCGAATGGGGCTGGTGCCTGCCCGAGGGGTGGCGGCCCTGGCACGAGGTCTCCCGCGTCGATGCCGACGGCGTCACGCGAACGACGTTTCCGACATGAGCGCTGTCCGTTCCCTCTTCCCGGCCCCCTCTTGCCGCGCGGATCGCAGCTCTTGCGATCCGGCCACCCCGATCGCCAATTCGAAAGAAAGGCCCGAAGTCACATGAGGCGTTCCAATGACAACCGCTCTGCTCAACCCATATCCCGCAGTCCCAAACCGAAAGGGCGACGGCCTCGCGGAGCCGAGCACTTCGCGTCGGAGGACGCGGCAGCCGCCTTCGCCGGTCTGGCCGAAGGCGAAAACCATCATGAGATTGCCGAGCTCCTCCGCATCGCAGGACACCGGCTGGGCTGGCGACCTACCGTAATTCACCATTTCTGCCTGCTTCTCGACCTCACCCGCCCCCAGGACTGGCTTCCCGGGAGGCATCCCATCGTCTTCCTCCCAGTCCCCGAAATCTCGCGCAGGCTCGGCATTTCAGCATCGCAGATCCGCCGCAACGAGAAAAAGATGCACGAACTCGGCGCCATTTCGTGGAAGGATTCTGCAAACCACACCCGGTTCGGAGAACGAGACGAGGACGGCAACATCGTCTTCGCATTCGGCGTCGACCTGTCGCCCTCCGCGGCACTGCTCCCGCACCTTCGCGAAGCCGCTGCCGAGCTCGACCGTACCTCCCGGGAGCGCGGACCGTGACCGCGGCCCAACACCCCCAGACGACGCCACAGGACATCGCCCGCGCCTACGAATCCTTCTTCGATGCGCTCGTCCGCGGTCCCTGGGACTATCGCCCCGACCGCGCGCTCGCCGAGCTGGAGGCGCGCCGGCGCGAACTTCGCACGCTCGCGGTCCAGATCGACCGCTCTCTCTGGCCGCCGGGCGTCGCCACCCTCCTCTGGGCACCCGCTTCCCACGAGCGGATATCCGGCGAAACCCGCGGCACCGTGGTGGAGATGCCCGATTGCCTGGGCTGCGAATGACCTCCGCCGGCGGCGCCCTGAAAATCAAAGTGCTAAAATTGCACTTTGATTTTCGCACGCGATTTCAATGCGTTGCGGACCGCGACCCCTGCGTCCCGACCGCGCTTGCTGCCGACATCGGACGCATCCCTTCGCGAAACCGCCGTTCCTCCCCGGTCTCGCGACGCGCCACGAGGAGGTGGGGCCGGGCCATCCGGAACGAACCTGGCCGGTCCGGAGCCGACAGGCTCCCCACCGCATTCGCGGAGACGCTCACCCATGTCCGATTTCCAGACCTGGCGGTCCTCGCCCAACGCCCTCGAATTCCTCCCGCACGAGATCGAACAGCTCGAGCTCGGCATCCTCACCGTCTGCGAGCGATGCCAGTGGCCGCGTCCCGTCGACGGGCCCTGCACGGTCTGTCCGCCGCGAGAGCCGGCGTGACCCCGCACCCCCCGTCCCCGGTTTCCACGGACTTTTCCTGCCGCGCGGGACCGCCATGAACGCAACCCAACTCTCCCGAGCGCTGTCCGACCAGGCCGAGGCGGTCTGCCGCCACTACCTGCCGAACGGCAGGAAGAACGGCCGCTACTGGATCTGCGGCGACGTTCGCGGCAAGGCCGGCAAGTCGATGCATGTCCGTCTCGCCCCGCCCGGCCTTCCGGGCAAGTGGACCGACGAGGCCACCGGCGAGCACGGCGACCTGCTCGACCTGATCCGCATCAGCATCGACGCCTGCGAGCTGCGCGACGCCATCGTCGAGGGCCACCGCTTCCTGTCGCTGCCGCTGCACCCGCCCTCTCCGCCGCGCTCCGCCGCGCCGCCGGAAGGCTACGGCGACACGGCGCGGCGCATCTGGCGCCTCTGCCAGCCGATCGCCGGCACCCACGCCGAGGCCTATCTCCGCGCCCGCGCGATCCCGCCGCGCGACTGGCCCGCGCTCCGATTTCACCCGGCGCTCAACCGCCGCGACGGTGGGACCCTCCGGCGGCTCCCCGCCATGGTCGCGGCGGTGACCGACAACGCGGGCGCGATCACCGCGATCCACCGCACCTGGCTCGATCCCGTGCGGCCCGCCAAGGCCGCGCTCCCCGATCCCCGCAAGGCGCTCGGGCCGGTGCTCGGCAACGCCATTCGCTTCGGCCCGGCGGACCCGGCCCGGCCGTTCGTCGTGGGCGAGGGGATCGAGACGGTGCTGTCTGTCCTCACCGCCCTTCCCGGCATCCCCGGCGCGGCCGCGGGCTCGGCCCGCCACGTCGCAGGGTTCGTGCCGCCCGACGACGTCCTCCGCCTCCTGATCGCCCGCGACGCCGGCGAGGACGGCACCGCCGCCGCGTTCCGCCTCGCGGCCCGCGCCCGCGGGGCCGGAATCGACGCCGCGGTCGTCGCGCCCACGCTCGGCGACTTCAACGACGACCTCGAAAGGTTCGGGGCCGATGCCATCGCCAACGCCTTCAACCCTCACCTGGAGGGCCGGTCATGAGGATGCCGTGGACCCGCCGGCGCTCGGACTCCGAGAATCCGGGTGACAGCCACGAAGAAGAGGGCCGTGCTCGCGCACGCGTAGATTCTCCCGAACATTCCGACCCGTCGCCACCCGTCCGCCGCCGCGAGACCGGTCAAGGTGACGATGGCCTCGTCACGGACGGCGGCGGCGGCGAGCTCCCCGATGGCAGCCAGCCGCGCCAGGTAATCGAGAGCGTCTGGTGGCAGTTCAGACAAGGCGCGGAATCCGTCGGGATTTCCGTTCTGGCGGCTACTGTCGTCATCATCGCCCATCTTGTCGAACCCGGCCACATGAAGACATGGCACGTGTTCGGGATCGTTCCGCTCTACTTCGTCGGCGTTGTCATCTCCTTCCGAACCCAGCGCAGCGAGCATCGCAAACGACGAGCCAACCTGCCGCTCGATGTCTCGGGAGGCGGCCGGTTCGTGATGATCTTCGCGGCGATCGTCCTTTGCGGCTCCCCCGACCCGGCGACCGACGGACTCGGAGGCAGGCTGGCCCTCGCCGCTCTCCTTCTCGGCAGCGTGGCCGACGGTACCTGGATCGCGATTATCTCCGCGCGGCGGCGGATCGGCTTCTGGGACGCCTGGTACGAGCTCGTACGAAAGCAGCGCGAGGCGCAGGGACACTATTGGTCGGCGCTGATCGGGAGGGACGAACGGTGAGCGCGTCCGGAACTCAGCGGGAAGTCTCCCGGCCGCCCGGCGCGGACAACAAGCTCCCTCCAGACAGCAAGCCTCCCCAGATGCTCGACAGCTTCTGGTGGCAGCTCGGACAAGGCTCCCGATCCCTGGGGATTTCCGGTCTCGCCCTCGGCGTCGTTCTGGCCGCCGATCTCATCCACCCCGGCCATATGAAACCATGGCAGGTATCCGGCAGCCTCCGAATGTATTGCGCCGGCGTCCTGTGCTTCTTCCGCATCGAACGCCAGAATCATCGCAAGGGAAGAGCGAGTCTTCCGCTCGACGTTTCCGGAGGCGGGCGCTTCACACTCGTCACGGCCGCCCTCGTGTTCTGTTTCTCCGCCGATCCCGCCGCGGAGGGCTTCGCGGGCTGGCTGGCATTCGCCGCGCTCCTCGTCGGCGGCGCCTCCGACGGCGCCTGGATCGCTCTCGTGGCGACGCGACGCGGGGTCGGCTTCTGGCGCGCCTGGTACCAGCTTTGCCGAAGGGAGCGGGAGGCGGGGAAACACTGCTGGGCGGCACTGTTCGGAAAGGGCGAGCGATGAGTCCGTCCGAAGCGCAGCGGCCAGTCTCCCGTGCGCACGACGCCCACGATTTCAACGACGACCTCGCCCGCTTCAGCGCCAAGACCTTCCGACCCCACTTGGAGGACGGAACATGACAAGGCCCCCAGTCCCCAGAAACTCAGACAACATTTCCCAGAACCTGAGCCAGGAAGAGCATGCTCACCGCACCGTAGAAGGCCCAACGCCACCCCATCCAAGGCCCGCCGGCCAGGATAAAGAACGGCATCAGGTGCCCGATCGCCGCAACGCCAGCAGCTCCGGCAACAAGCTCCCTGAAGACGGCGAGCCTGCCCAAATACTCGACAGCCTCTGGTGGCAGTTCGGACAAGGCGCGCAATCTCTCAAGATTTCCGCTCTGGCCGCCATTGTTGTCCTCTCCCTCGATCTGTTCCGGCCCGGGCATATGACGTCATGGCAGGTGTTGAGCAGCGTTCCACTCTATATCGCCGGAGTGCTCCTCTCCTTCTCGGTGCACCGCCACGAGCATCGAAAGGGAAGAGCGCACCTGCCGGTCGACATCTCCGCCGGCGGACGGCTCGCACTGATCGCCGTCGCGCTCGGGCTATCCACGGCCGCCGGTCCCCCACACGACGGACTCGCGGGATGGATCGCCCTCTCCGCTCTCGTTCTCGGCAGCGCCTCCGACGGCGCCTGGATCGCTCTCGTCGCCGCCCGACGACGCACATGCTTCTGGAGGGCCTGGCTGGAACTCTTGAAAAGGGATCGGGAGGCACAGCGACGTTACCGGGCGGCCCTGATCGGGAGCGACGAGCCATGACGCCTTCCGCACCGCCCCTGCCGGAAAGCCGATTCTCGTCCGCCGCGAACGACAGCGCCCACCCGGATCCGCACCCCGCCCCTCAATCGGAGAACCCACCAATGCCCGTCCCCATCTCTTTCCGGCAGATCGTGACCCTCGCCGGCCTTCTCGCGATCGCCCCCATCCCGGACGCTTTCGCCCAGCGCGAGCGGACCTGGCCCACGCCGGAGATTTCCGTCATCCGGGAATTCAAGCGGGGCGGCACCGTCGCCTACGTCATGCGCGGCGAGCTCGGGAACACCGGTTTCTATCTCGGCATGGCGTTCTCCTGCACCACGACCGGGCCCCGCAAGGCCGAGGTCACTGTGCTGTTCGGCGGCTTCCCCGCCGACCGCCGTCCGGTCCAGCTCGCCGTCCGCCTGCCGGACGGCAGCGGGAAGGCGTACGGTCCGGTCCTCAGGGGCGGATCCGAGTCGGGTTTTCACAGCCCGCTTATCCGGGACCCCCGGAGCGCCGAGGCCTTCGCCAGGGCGGCGCTCACGCCCGACGCGCTGATCTCGAACGGCTACCGGTCGTTCTTCAACCGCGCAAGCGACGCCAGGAACCGGCAGGTGCGCGACGCCTTCATCGCCTGCCTGCGGCGGTGAACGGAATGACGACACTCCGCCGTACCGACTTCCCGAAGTCCGGGTCGTTGCGGCGTCCCGACCCGCATCCCTCGCGGTTCCGCGCTGGACAATTCGATCCGCCCCGAACTACCATCGCGAAGTTCGGGAGACTTCCAACCGTCTTCCAACAGGGAAACCCGCCATGTCGCCCGAAGTCATCGCCATCCTCGCCGTCGGCGCCGCCCTCGCCGGCATCTCCCTCAACGGTCAGCGCAGCGCCCGCGCCGATATCAACGCCCTCCGCGCCGAGCTGCGCAAGGAGATCTCCGAGCTCCGGGACCAAATCTCCGAGCTGCGCGACCAGATCGCCAGCCTCCGCGAACGCATGGCGAAGCTCGAAGGTCTCCTCGAAGGCCTCCGCGAAGCGATCACCGGACGCCGGGACGCCGCCTGAGAAGCCGGCTTCCCCGCCTTCGGGCCCCGCACGTACCCCGCACATAAGCCCTGCGCCCGTTAAAACGGAGCGCTCGCACGCCACCCGGCACCGCCCGGCCGCGCCAATCCAGCACTGGCGCGACCTTGCCGACTATCACCGACGTCTCGACGAGTGCCTGCATGTAGAAATCCGCCTGAACGACACTCGCAAGAAACTCAACCTCCCGCCACTTTCTCCAGCGCAGATCTGTCCTCCACAGGTTCTCCCGATCCCGGACGTGTCGGGGCCATGAGCGCTCCGATGAGCCGCGCCCTCCCGGAAACCCGCGTCCCGCCGCTCCAGCCCGGACACTGCCCATGCTGCGGCTATTCCGGCCGCGCCGAGCGTCGCCCATGCGCCGGCGGCCTCACCGGCTGCCGGCGATGCGCGCCGGGCAACTGCCCGCGTCCCGCCGGCTGCCCAGGCCCTCTCCGCGGCCCGAACCGCCCCGCCGTGGGAGATCCGCCATGACCGAACGCGCGTGCTCTCGATCCGATCGTCCTCCCGGCGTTCCGTCGGCCTACGCGAACGGCAGGCGGATCGCCGCGCGAATCGACCCGGCCATGACCGACCTCTACATCCGCCATCTATCGACCGCGGATCCCGCCGCCGACCGCGCAGTCGGGGCGATCTCGCACTTGTCCGAAGCGGAGATCGTCCCCCTCGTCGATGCCGGCCTCTCCGGCGACGATGCCCGACTCCGCGCCGCGCCTGAGCCGCTGCGCGATTATTTCGCCGCCGTCCCCACAACATCCCCGCCCTGGTGGGATCCCGATCTCGTCCGCGCTGCGCGGGCGTCCTTTCACGGCGACGCCGAGGTCTTCATGGAGGCCTTCTTCGCCGCGACCCTCCGGATCGCCGCGACCCGCGTCAGCAAATCCGTCGCGTCCACCGGCGCCGTTCCGTCGAGCCATGGCGTGGACCGCATCCGCCATTCGAGCCACCATCTCGTCGAAACCATGCTGCCGGGCTCGCTCGCCGCCCACCGCGACGGCTGGAAGATCTGCGTGCACGTCCGGCTGGTCCACGCCGCCACCCGCCGCCTCCTGCTGGCGCGGTCCGGCTGGGACCCCGACGAGCACGGCGCGCCGATCTGCGCCGCTCATCTGGCGCTCGCTTCGGCCAACTATTCCGCCGGCCTGCTCGACTACGTCGCCCTCCTTGGCGTTCCCGTCGACGCGGCCTCACGCCAGGGCTTCATCCAGATCTGGCGCTACGTCTCCATCCTTCTCGGCGTACCCGAAGAGCTCCTCTTCGACGGGGACGAAGCCCGCATACGCCTCTACCGCCGCATCGCCGAACATTGCGAGCCCCGCCCCGGCGCCGAGGCCATCGCCGTCGCCAACTCGGTCGTCCGGATACTCCCCGACCTGCTCGGGCAGACCGATCCGCGCATCCGCGCGGCTACCGTGCGGAGAACCTACCGCCTCATGCGCGCGCTTCTCGGCGAGACGACGGCGGATGTTCTCGATTTTCCGCAACACCGGATACCGTGTTCGCTTTCCCTCAGGCGCGCGCGTCAGCGCCTCCGCGCCCTCGTCCACCGGCTCCACCCGCCTTCCCGCGAGGCCGTGCGATCGCGCAACCTCGCGCTCCTGCTCGAATACGCCGTCCTCCCGAGCCTCTCCTATCGCCTGCCACCGATCGCGCCGGCCGCGGCCCCTGCGGACCGCGACCCCTTCGCCCGTCCGGTCCCGCCCCGGTGACCATCCCCGCGCTCCTCTTCCGCCTCTTCCGCCCCGGCGATGCCCGGTCCCTCGACATTGCCCCGGCATCGGTCCATCTCCGCTACCGCGGCCGCCTCCTTCGCCTTCCACACCACCGCATTGCAGCCGTCCAAATCCGCCGACGTCCCGGTTTCGTCAACCTCGTACTGCACACCGGCGGGAGCACACATACCCTTCCCGGCCTCTCCCGAAGCCGCGCCGCCGCCCTCGCCCTGGCGATCGAAACAGCACGCGAGGACTGGTGGCGCGCGGCGATCGGCGCCGAGGCTCCGACACTCGACACTCTCCGCCGCTCGCTCGACTGGCTCGACGATCCGCCGGAGCATATCGGCGATGCCGCCGGCGCGCGGCTCGCCGCGACCGCGAGGGCAACCGTCGAGGCCCTCTCCGGCCACTGGCCGAAGACACTTCGCGACACGCCCGAGTTCGCCTCCCTGGAGGCCGTCCGCGAATTCGCGGCCAACCCCGAGGACGCGCTCGATGCCGCCAACATGCGCTTCATCGCCCGCGAGCTCGGTGAAGCGCGCGATCTTTTCGACCGCATCGAGAGCCGACCCCTCACCGACGAGCAGCGCCGCGCCGTCGTCGTCGACAGCAGACGCAACCTCGTCATCGCGTCCGCCGGCAGCGGCAAGACCTCCGTGATCGTCGCCAAGGCGGCGTGGCTGATCCGCAAGGGGCTCCGCCAGCCCTCGGAGATCCTCCTTCTTGCCTTCGCCCGCGATGCAAGGGGCGAGATGGAGGACCGCATCGCGAGCCGGTTCGGCGCGACCGCGCCCGAGGGGCTCGCCGTCAAGACCTTCCACGCGCTCGGGCTCTCGATCCTCCGCGACGTCGACGGCCGCGCCCCCTCGCTCTCCCACACCGCCGACGATCCGCCCCGGCTGATGGCCCTGCTCAAGGAGATCGTCGCCGAGCTGATTGCCGACCCGGCGCACGCGACCGCCCTGATGAGCTGGCTCCAGAACCGCTTCGAGCCGGACCGCGGCGAACACGAGTTTGCCAATCTCGGGGAGTATTACGACTACATCCGCCAGTTCGACCTGCGCTCGCTCAAGGGCGAGAAGGTGAAGAGCTTCGGCGAATGCGAGATCGCCAACTTCCTCTACCTCAACGGCGTCGCTTACGAATACGAGGCGCATTACGAGCACGACACGGCAACCGCCGAACGGCGCCAGTACCGGCCGGATTTCCGTCTCCCCGAAGCGGGCGTCTATATCGAGCATTTCGGGCTCGACGCGCACGGGCGCCCGCCGCCCTATCTCGACGGCGACGCCTATCTCCGCCAGCGCGCCTGGAAGCTCGCGCTCCACAAGAAACACGGCACCGACCTGATCGAGACCTTCAGCCACCAGCGCGCCAACGGCATCCTGTCGCGCGTTCTTTCCAACGAACTCGCGAAGCGCGGCATCGCGCAGGCGCCGATCCCGACCGAAAAGGTCTTCGCCGCGCTGGAAGAGCAGGGCCGGATCGATCCCTTCATCCGGCTCGCCGCGACCTTCCTGCACCACTTCAACGGCGCCGGGCTCTCATACGACCAGCTCGCCGCGCGCATCGCCGCCACGCGGGGCCGCGAACGGGGCCAGGCCTTCCTCGCGGTCTTTCGGCCGATCGCCGAAGCCTACCGCCGCATCCTGCACGAGCGCGGGCTGATCGACTTCAACGACATGATTCACCGCGCCGCCAGGCTGGTCGAGGAAGGGCGCTACCGCAGTCAGTGGACCTATCTGCTCATCGACGAGTTTCAGGACATCTCGCCCGCCCGGGCACGGCTCCTCAAGGCGCTCGTCGACCAGTCGCCCGGCAACCGCCTCTTCGCGGTCGGCGACGACTGGCAGGCGATTTCGCGATTCGCGGGTTCCGACATCTCGATCATGCGCGATTTCGAGGAGCATTTCGGGGAGGCCGCGCAGCTCCGCCTCGAAACCACCTTCCGCTGCCCCGACCGGCTCGCCGAGGCCGCCACGCGGTTCGTACTGCGCAACCCCGCCCAGATCCCCAAGACGGTGCGATCTCCCAGGCGCGCCGCCGGACCCTGCATCCATGTCGGCCTCGCAGCCCGCCCGGGCATGCCCCTGCTCCACGAAGCGCTCAACCTTGCCGCCCGAGACGCCGAACGCCTCGAGGGAAAACCCGATGTGCTGATTCTGGGCCGTTACAACAGACTCAAGCCCGATCTCCGACCGCTCAGCCACGCCTGGCGCGGCCTGTCGCTCTCCTTCCGCACCATCCATGCCTCCAAGGGGCTCGAAGCCGACTACGTGATCGTCCTCGGACTCAACGGCGGCAAATTCGCCTTCCCCACCGGCATTTCCGACGATCCCCTGCTCGATCTGGTGCTCTCCAGGCGCGAGACCCACCCCAACGCCGAAGAGCGGCGGCTGCTCTACGTCGCGCTCACCCGGGCCCGCCGCCACGTCTTCCTGATCGCGGGCGAAGGACCCCCGTCGAGCTTCGCCACCGAGCTGCTGCATGGCGGATACGACATCGCTCTCTTCGGCCGCCGTCCGGCGCCGGAGACTCCATGCCCGGCGTGCACCGGCGGCCGGCTTCGGCAGCGCGAGCATCCCCGCACCGGCGAAACCTTCTACGGCTGCTCGAACTACCCGCTATGCAAGCACAGCCAGCCCGCCTGTCCCGCCTGCGGAACCGGCCTCCCGGTCCGCCAGCAACATGGTTTCGAATGCCGGGACTGCGGCATCGAGCTCGCCGCCTGCCCGCAATGCGACGGCTGGCTCCACACCAAGACCGGACGCTCGGGCGAGTTCCTCGGCTGTTCGAACTATCCCCGCTGCGGCTATACCCGTTCGATCGGGCACGACACAGCCCGACGCTCCGGGGCTCCCGGACGGGCTCTGTGACCCCGATCCCCCTCCGGCGCGCAAGCCTTGCGCTTCCCGTCCCGTTCGATTCAATCTTCCTCGACAACGCCAACATGCGAATCGCACCAAGACAAGTGCCGAACTGCTCGATCGCATCACCGTGCGCCCCGACATCTTCGGCGGCAAACCGATCGTCCGCGACATGCGCATAGCCGTCGAACACATGCTCGCCATGCTGGCCGCGCGCGACACGGCCGAAACCGTGATCGCGGTCTATCCGGAGCTCGAAACCGAAGACATCCGGGCCTGCCTGCTATTCGCCCTGCGCGCGGTCGCCGGCGAATCCGTGCATGACCGCCTGACCGTGCGCGACGCCTCCTGAGGTTTCCGCTCTACCTGTCTGGACGATTCCCCCCAATGCCCGACACCGCCCCCGAACGCACACTCCTCATCGGCGACGCCGTATGTTTCGTCCACCGCCAGCTGACCCTGCACGGCCATCTCCTGGAACGCCAGAGCCGGCGCCGCTTCGCACGGGTTATCGACGCCGAGGAACGCGTCTGGAAGATCCCGGAGGCCAGGCTGACAGCCACCGGAGGCACGCGCCGCCGCGTATTGCTCACGCCGCGCGACGAGGCGCGGGCAGACTGGCGGCTCGGCGACCGCGTCGCCTTCGAGAACGCCGGCATGCCAATACACGGCGAAATCGTCAAACTGAACCCGAAACGCGCCCAGGTGCGCTGCGGCGAGGCGCTCTGGAACGTCCCCTACCCGATGCTCGCGCCGATCCATGCCGCCGATCGCGCGGCCGGCGCGGACCGCCTGCGCACCGTCGCGGCAATGGCCCGAGAGTGCATGGACAGCCACGGGCTTGAGGACTGGACCCTCGCCTTCGTCGAATCCCGGCGGCGCCTCGGCGACTGCCAGTTCCGCGATCGCCTTATCCGCATCGCCCGCCACCACGCCCTGGAGGATTCCGACGAGAGCATCCGCGACACCGTGCTGCACGAGATCGCCCACGCCCTCGCCGGTCCGGAGGCGGGGCACGGCCCGCTCTGGAAAACCGTCGCGCGGCGGATCGGCGCCACGCCCATGGCCAAGGCATACGAGACCGACGCCGGCTGAAGACCGGGCAGGTCCCGCAGCGCCCGCCCGCCATCCCTCGCCGTCCGCTCCGGAGCGACGGCAGGAGGACGGGCGTCAGAGTCCGGATGCAGTCCGGGGCGGACGGAGCCTTCCCGTTCCCGGCCCGCTCCCCCGGTCTTCCCCTTCCGGAGCACGCCGATGACCGATCCCGTCGCGATCGCCGCCGACTATACGCTGAAGCCCTCCGAGCTCTTCGACACGCTCGCGCTCCTCGTCGAAGCCCGCCAGCCCTGTATCGTGTGGGGTCCCCCAGGCTCGGCCAAGAGCCAGATCGCCAGCCAGGTCGCCGCCGCGCTGAACCGCATCTATGTCGATATCCGCGCGATGCTGCTCGATCCCGTCGATTTGCGCGGCATCCCCTGGCGCGACGCGGACGGCCGAACCCGCTGGGCGCCGCCGGTCTTCCTGCCTGCGACCGACGATGAGCGCCTGTTCCTGCTCAACCTCGAGGAGCTCGCCTCCTGCGTCCCCATGGTCCAGGCCTCGCTCTACCAGCTCTGCCTCGAACGGAAGCTCGGCGAGCACGCGCTCCCGGACGGCGCCTCCATCATCGCCTGCTCAAACCGCGAGCAGGACGGCGCCATCGTGCACCGCATGCCGACCGCGCTCGCCAACCGCTTCGTCCATCTCGAGATCCGCGTCGATCGGGAAGACTGGTGCGCCTGGGCGGCCGGCGCCGGGATCGCGCCCGAGGTGCTGTTCTTCATCCAGATGCGCCCCGACCTGCTGCACGATTTCGATCCGCGCTCATCGGAGAAGGCGTTCGCCTCGCCGCGCAGCTGGGAGTTCGTCTCCAACATCGTCAACCGCCGCGCCGCCCTCGACCCCGCGATCGAGCGCGCGCTGTTCCGCGGCACCGTGGGCGAGGCCGCCGCGGTCGAGTTCTCCGCCTTCCTCAAGGTATGGCGCGAGCTGCCGCACCCCCGCGCGGTGATCGACGATCCCGAGAACGCGCCGGTGCCGGACAACGCGAGCACGCTGATCGCGCTCTGCGGCGCGCTCTACCGCATGGCCGACGACATCAACATCGGCGCCATCGTCTCCTACGCCACCAGGCTGCGGCACGAGATCGGCGAGTTCCTCGTCGGCTCCTGCATCCGCCGCGACGCCTCCCTGCAGAACAGCGAGGCATTCATCCGCTGGGCCGCCGTCAGGACGCAATAGAAGCCCGAACCGGCGCCGCCGCCCGCACCGCGCCCTGGCCGGCGACCCTCCGATTCTTCACTTACCCTCGCGGAGACCGTAAAATATGCCCATGCACGCGCTCGACATCCTCGCCATCGTCGCCCCCAACGTCCTCTCGATCGTCGGCGTCGGCATCGCCCTCGCCGCACTCATCATGAGAGGCGACGCGCGGGCCGAGGACAGGTTCAACAAGGCCATGGCCCGGAGCGACGAACGCTTCGACAAGGCCATGGCCCGAAGCGACGAACGCTCCGACACGGCCACGGCCCGAAGCGACGAACGCTCCGACACGGCCACGGCCCGCAGCGATGAACACTTCCGCAACGTAATGGCCCGGAGCGACGAACGCTTCGACAAAGCCATGGCGGAAATCGCCGCCGACCGCCGCGCCTTCCAGGCCGGCATGGACGAATTCCGCCGCGAGATGCAGCGGCTGGCCGAGCGCCAGTCCCGCGTCGAAGGCCGGCTCGACCCGGACACCGTCGCCGCGGAATAACCGCCTCGCGGACCGGCTCCACTCCGCACGCCCTCCCGCTCCCCCCTCGATCCCTCCTCCAGGCCGCCATCCGGACGCAGCCCGCCGCCCCGCGTCGCGCAGCACCGGGAGGCGGGGAGGGCGGTCACGGACGGTCCGATCCGGCCCGGAGCGGCCGGATCCCCTTTCATCCCCCGACAGCCGACAGGGAGTCCCCGATGGATCTCACCCGCGACGCGATGCTGGTCGGCCTCCGGATCGCCGCCTGGTCCGGCCGGCGCCACGACCGCCACGCCTCCAACCACGTCGCCGCCGCGCACGACGCCGCCGCGAGCGCCGGGCGCTACAACAAGCTGCTGCTGCCGAAGGACGCCTTCGCCAGCATCGTCGCGACCGTGAGCGCGGCGCGCGCCACCCATTACGCCAACACCCTTCCCTGGGACGACCAGGGATCGCGGCTGCTGACGGTCGCCAACTACGAGCGCTATGTCGACCTGATGGACGCGCTGTCGGAGCACCTGATCCGCGAGCGCACCGAGTTCATGGAGAACTACGACCGCAACATCGACCGCGCCCGGCTCGACCTCGGCAAGCTGTTCCGCATCGAGGACTACCCCTCCCGGGAAGCGCTGGCGCGGAAGTTCTCGCTGCGCTACCGGATCGTGCCGGTGCCCGACGCCGACCACTTCATGGCCCGCCTCGCCTGCGCCGACACCGAACGCGTCCGCCGCGACATCGAGAGCGACGTCGAGGAGCGCCTGCACGAGGCGGCGGCCGATCTCTGGCGGCGCTTCGGCGAGTGCATCCAGCGGGTCTCCGAGCGGCTCCGCGAGGACGACGAGGGCAAGCCGCTCAAGTTCCGCGACACCATGATCGAGAACCTGCGCGACCTGGTCGACGTGGCGCCCCGGCTCAACATCTTCGGCGACGACCGGCTGGCGGCGCTCTGCGAGCAGGCGAAGCACCGCATCGCCTCGGTCGATCCGGCCGCGCTCAGGCCGTCGCCGCGCTTCGATCCCGCGCTCCGCGAACGCGTGCGCGAAGACGCGGACGCGCTGCTCCAGCAGTTCGCGGGGTATTTCGGGGGGCCGGACGAAGGGAGGGACGCCGCGTGACTTCCCGCGCCGCCGCCGAATCGGCCCGCCGGGTGAGCCGCTGCGTCACCGCGCTCATCGCCGAGCAGCCCTTCTTCGGATCGCTCGCGCTGCGCCTGCCGATCCGGCCCGACCCGAGCCGCGAGACCCTCGCCTCCGACGGAAGCGAGATCCGCTACGATCCCGCCTGGGTCGCGGAGACCGGGGCGGATTCGGTCAAGACCGCGATCGCCCGCGTGGTGCTCGCCTGCGCGCTCAAGCACCACACGCGGCGCGGCGACCGCGACCCCGCACGCTGGCAGCACGCCTCGCAGCTGGTCACCCACGGGCTGCTGCGCGACGCCGGTTTCATCCTTCCGCCCGACGCCGAAGCGTGGGACGGGATCAGCGTCGAGCAGGCCTACGACCGGCTGCCCGGGCCGGAGAGCGGCGAGGGTGCCGGCGACGGCGGCGATCCGGACCCTGGCGGCGAAGCCGGGAACGACAACGATGCCGCCGACACCGGCGACGACGGCGCGGATGCCCCATCCCTTCCCGGCAACGGCGATGCCCCGCCCAGCGCCGATCCCGCCGGCACCGGCGAGGTTATGGACAGCCCGGGCGGCGATGCGACGGGGTGCGACTCCGCCGAGGCGCCCGCGACCGTCGAGCAGGAGCAGGCATGGGACGAGGCCATGCACCAGGCGCTCAACCTGGCCAGGGCGCAGGGCAAGCTCCCCGGCGCCGTCGCCGAGACGGTGCGGAGCGCGCATATCTCGCGGCTCGACTGGCGCTCCCTCCTGCGGCGCTTCATGACGGACGCCGCGAAGAGCGACTACACATGGTCGCAGCCCAACCGCCGCTTCATCGACTCCGGCCTCTATCTGCCGGCGCTCCATTCCGAGGCGGCCGGGACGATCGCGGTGATGATCGACAGCTCGGGATCCCTCCCCTCCGACCTGCTGGCCGCGTTCTGGACCGAGATACGCGGGATCGCCGGCGAGATTCGTCCGGAGACCCTGCTCCTCCTGCAGGTCGACACCGAGGTCCGCGAAGCCGCCGAGCACACCGCCTACGACCTCCCCCAGGAGATCGCGATACGCGGGCGCGGCGGGACGGATTTCCGGCCCGGGTTCGAGTGGATCGCCGAGCGCGGCATCGCCCCCGCCGTGTGCCTCTATTTCACGGACCTGGAATGCTCGCACTACCCCAAGGCGGAGCCGCCCTACCCCGTGCTCTGGGTCAACTGGGGCGCGCCGCCCGGCGAGTGGAACCGCGAGCCGTGGGGCGAGCGCATCGACATCGCCGCCGGCTGAACCCCGCATGACCCGGGAATGCCAAGCCAGACGCCGACCGGCGGACCCCCGGCCCCATGGCGACCGAACAGCTTCACAATCCCATCCCGAGAACATAGGATAAGGACATGGCCCGAGACACCATCCTCTTCGACACCCATGCCGCGATCGAGGAACTCGCCGATGCGGGCGTCCCGCGCCAGCAGGCCACCGCGCATGTCAGCCTGACCGCGCGGCTGTTCCAGGAAAACGTTGCCAGCAAGGCCGACTTCCAGCACCTCGAGCTCACCGTGGGCAAGCAGATCGCGGAGGTTCGCGCCGAAATCGCCGACCTTCGCACGGAGGTCCGCACCGAGATCGCCAAGGTCCGCACCGAGATCGCCGAGGTCCGCACCGAGGTAGCCAATCTCGAAACCAGAATCACCGAGAAGTTCGACGCCCTCAAGAGCGAGATCTCCGACCGGGCCTTCGACACCCTCAAGTGGACCGCCGGAATGCAGATCGGCACCATCCTCGCCATCATCGCGGCCATCAAGCTCCTCTGACCGCCCGCGCGCGGCTCCTCCTCACCCATCCGTCCGTTACCGGCCGCCCTTTCACGCCACGATCCGTGGAACTCTCGGGCAGCCGTAACGCCCGACGACCGCCATCCCGACCTCCTCCCGGGACCCCCCCCGTCCTGCTCGCCGCCATCCCGGGTCCAGCGCATCGACATCGCCGCCGGCTGAACCCAACCCTTTCGGGAGACCGCCATGATCCCCACCGCCTCCTGCCAGGCCTGCGACTGGACCGGCCCGGCCGACCTCTGCGGCCCGCTGAAGCGTGCCTGGGAACGCGTCCAGCCGGGCGACGTCATGCCCGCCGGGGAATGCCCCCTCTGCAACGCATCCGCCATGCTGAACGAGCCTCCGCGGCCCGCGGCCAACGGACCCCGATTCCGGCCCGTCTGCAACCGCTGCGGCGGCACCGACGTGCTCGCCGACGCCTACGCGAGCTGGGACGTCGACGCCCAGGACTGGGCGCTCCACAGCACATACGAGAAGAACGCCTGGTGCTCCCGCTGCGAGGGCGAGTGCTCCTTCGATCTCGAGCCCGTCCCGGCCGAGGCCGCATGACACCCCTCTCCCTTCCCGGGCGCGCCGCCGCCGAAGATCCGTTCCGCGTCCCGCGCCCGGCGGTCGTCAGCTTCTCGGGCGGGCGCAGCTCGGCCTACATGCTGGCCCGTATCGTCGAGGCGCATGGCGGCCGGCTTCCGGGCGAAATCCACGTCGTCTTCGCCAACACCGGCATGGAGCGCGCCGAGACGCTGGATTTCGTGGAGACGTGCGGCGCCGCCTGGAACGTCGACATCCACTGGGTCGAATACGACTGGGACGCGCCCCACCGCACCCGGATCGTCAACCGCGCCAGCGCCGCCACCCGCGGCGAGCCCTACGCCGCGCTGATCGAGCGCAAGGGGTTCGTCCCCTCGGTCAACATCCGCTTCTGCTCCGGCTTCCTCAAGCGCGACCGGATCGAATCCTTCGCCCGCCACCGGCTCGGGCTGAAGCGCTGGCACGCCGTCATCGGGCTGCGCGCCGACGAGCCCGGCCGGGTGCGGCGCATGCGCGCACGCGACTGCGGGTCGCGCACCGGCGGCCGCGCGGCGCTGCCGCTCGCCGACGCCGGCATCCGCCAGGCCGACGTCCAGGAGTGGTGGAAGCGCCAGCCCTTCGATCTCGCGATCCCCTCCTGGGCCGGCAACTGCGACCTCTGCTTCCTCAAGGCGCGCGCCAAGCTGCTGAGGATCGTCCGCGACGAACCCGAGCGCGCCGAGTGGTGGATCGACCAGGAAGCGCGGGTCGCCCACCGCACCGGGCCGGACGGGCGCGCCTGCGACAGCATGAAGGTGTTCCGCCTCGGCGAGAGCTACGAAGAGCTCCGCCGCGCCGCGCTCGACACGCCCGATCTGTTCGATCCTTCCCCCGCCGGCGAGACCGACGATCCCTCCTTCGAGTGCCACTGCATCGACTGATCTCATCCCCGGCCCCTCCTCCAGTAGCATTTTCTCGAACCACCGCGTCTCTTCACAACCCCGTGCACGGAGAATATCCTGTGAACATGGACCGCACCGCCACTGCCTTCGACACGCTCGCGGCCTCCCGCAATCTCGAGTCCGCCGGCATGGACCGCTCCCACGCCGAAGCCGTCGCGACCGAGCTCGCCAACGCCGCCCGGGCGGAACGCGAAAGCCTCGCCACCAAGGCCGACCTCGCCGCGCTTGAGAACCGCATCCTCAAGATCGCCTTCGGCGTCGTCGCGGCCCAGACCGCCCTCACCGTCGGACTCCTCAAGCTCATCGGCTGACCGGCCCGCCCCGGCTCGCACGGGCGCGCTCCAGACGACCATCGACCACCCTCCCCCGACGGACAAGCACCATGACCCCATCCACCGCCCCCACCGCGCGGGACGTGCTCGCCGCCGCGCGCGAGATCGTCGCCGCGCCGGACGCATGGAACCCGCGCAACCGCGCCGTCGACGCCGCCGGCATTCCCGTCCACCCGGCCGATCCCGCCGCATGCGCGTTCTCGACCCCGGGCGCGATCGACGCCGCCGTCTGCCGGCTGTTCGACACCCGCGACTACGCCGCCCAGCCGGCCTGGAACGAGGCCCTCGACGCGATCGACGCCACGGTCGCCAGCCTCACCGACTGCTATCACCGGAGACTCGCCACCTACGACCGCGACAGCGACCGCGACGCCGTCCTGCACGCCCTCGACATCGCGATTTCCGACCTGCCGCGATAGAGCCGCCCCTCGATCCCGTTTCCTTCGCCCGGCGGGGCGCCGCCGGGAGGGAAGGGGCCGTTCGCGGGCGAGTCCGGGCGGCCGGTTGGCCGCTCCCCGCCACGCAGATGGAGACCGCCATGACGCCCACACCGCAACCGACCGCCGGCAATCCCGTTGTCCCGGCATCCGCGACCGGCTCCCACGACGCGCTCGAGCACGCGATCGCGCGCGCCGTCTGGACCGATATTCATTGGCTGATGCCGCTGGACCGCCCCGTCACGATCGTCGTCGACGGCGACGATATCCGCGTCTCGGTCGGTGCTGCCCCATTTCTTCCCAACCCGCCCCGGAGCGCCTAAACTATGACCATGGCCCAAAGCACCATCGTCTTCGACACGCACGAAGCCGTCCAGGAGCTGACCACCGCGGGCGTGCCGGAACGTCAGGCCGAGGCACATGTCCGGCTACAGGCCCGACTGATCGAACAGAACTTCGCGACCAAGCGTGACGTCGACGACCTTGGAGCCGCCCTACGGAGCGAAATGGCCGAACTCCGGGCCGAGCTGAAGGGCGAAATCGAGACGCTGCGGCAGGAAACCCGAACCGAGTTCGCCAAGGTTCGCACCGAAATGGCCGAGCTCCGGGCCAATCTCAGCGACAAGATAGACACCAGCTTCAGGTGGCTGATCGGTATCCAGGTCGGCATCGCCGCAATACTTCTCGGCGCGATCAAGCTCCTATAAGCGCGGCTCCTCCACCCGCATCCCGAACGTCGCCGTCGACCGGCTCCGGCATCCCGCCGCGATCCGGATGGACGAAACCCCGGATCCTTCCTAACTTCGGCAAGGTTCACAATGTCCACCGCATAGGGATTACTCCGCATGGAACCGCAACCCAGGGAGCGCCTTCACCGGCTCGTCGACGAGGTCCCCGACCAGGACATCGACGTGGTCGAGCACCTCCTCGAATGCCTCTGCGCGGGCGAATATCCCACCCTCCACACCCCGGAGACGGCTCCGATCGACGACGAGCCGCTGACCGAAGAGGACCTCGAAGCCATCGAGGAAGCCCGACGCGACATCGAAGCCGGCAACGGCATTCCGCACGAGGAAATCATGCGCAGGTACCGCCTGTGAGGTGGCGCGTCGTCTGGTCCCGACGCGCCGAATGGGACTTCCACGCCCTCGAGCCCGCCGCCGTGCATCTCCCCCGTCCCATTCGCCTCCAACAAACCCGGGAGTAAGCTCATGAAAACCCCGTTCCTCGCATTGTCGGCCATTCTCCTCTTCGCCGCCAGCGCTGCCGCTCAGCCCCCCCCCCCACGAACTCCACCCAAAGAACCGAACCCGCGGCTAACCCAAGGGAGTGCGTCGCTGCCGGAAATTCCTGGCAGACGTGCCTCGGCTACCCCTCCAATTATTCCATGACCGATTCGCTGAACTACAGCAGCCCGCCCCTTAAGCCTAGGAGTTTCCCCACTCTCAAGGAGTCATGGAAACTTCGTGGCCCATGGGAGAAGACCGCCACGGATTTCTTCCTTGACTCGTATTTCAACCGCACCAGCCGCACCTCCCTGCGGTAGTCCGATGCCCGAGAAAACGCTCCGGCCCCGCGCTTCCGTCGCGATCTACCTCGGACTTGCCGCTCTCGGATCCACGGTCGGATATCTCACCGGGTCCAGCGGCCCCGATTCAACCGTGCTCGCCGCCGTCCTTCCCGCCGTCCTCTCCATTCTTGGCGGCGGTGCCGCAGCCACCGTCCTTGTAAAACAAACCACGACCCGTAATGACTTGCTCCTCGCCAGCGGCATCGCACTTATCGTCTTCTCCACGGCCCTGCTGCTCGCGACACAACCCGGAGCCAACATAACCGCCCTCAACAAGTACTCAGCTTTCAAGCGCTCCTTGCTCGCAACGCAACAAGCCCATGACGACCGACTTTGGCTGGACCTCCAACATCACCACCGGCGCCTTGAGCAATGCCTCAAATTCGAAGTCCAGATGAACGACAACCGCGACAAGCTCAATCTCCCGCCGCTCACTCACGAGCAAATCTGCCCATCCACCCTCACTCCCGTACGGGACACCGCCAAGCCGGAGTGACCGTCTTCCCGCGTTCCCTGGCCACCCCCCCAACCTCACCTACCCGCTACCAACCCCACCCCACCCTCCCGGCCTCTCAAACCTCCCGCATCCCGACCCCCACCGCCGGACCCCGTCCCGGCGTCGCCCACGCGCGACCGTTTCGCGCCCCCGCGATCCGCCGCGAGGAGCGGGGATGGCCGCAGGCCGGGCGAACCGGCCGGGTCCAGCGTCCCGGCTGTCCCACCCCGAACGGAGCCACAGATGAACGCCACCGTTTCCGGCGCGGATCCCGTCCGCGCGATCCCGCTCGACCGGCTCGACCTGTCGCCGGCCAACGTGCGCAGGACCGACCCCGGCGAGGCCGCCGCGGCCGAGCTGCGCGCCTCGATCGAGGCGCACGGCCTGCTCGAGAACCTCGTCGTCGTCCCCGATCCCGCGACCGACGAACGCTTCCTCGTGGTCGCCGGCGGCCGCCGCCTCGCGGCGCTGCGCGAACTCGCCGCGTCGGGAAGCATCGCCCCCGACGCGCCCATCCCCTGCCTGGCGATCGACGCCGGCGCCGACGCGGGCGAGATCTCGCTCGCCGAGAACACGGTCCGGATCGCCATGCACCCGGCCGATCAGGTCGAGGCCTTCGCGCTGCTCGCGCGCAACGGCGCGACCGGGGCCCAGATCGCCGCCCGCTTCGGCGTCTCCGAGCGCACCGTCGAGCAGCGCCTCCGCCTCGGCGACGCCGCGCCCGCGCTGCTGGAAGCCTACCGCGCGGGCGAGATCGACCTCGAGACGCTCAAGGCGTTCACCGTCACCGCCGACGCCGCGCGCCAGCAGGCCGCGTGGGACCAGGTCTCCCAACAGGGCTACCGCCCGTCCGCGTGGCAGATCCGGCGCCTGCTCACCGAGGGCCGGGTTCCGGCGTCGGCCGCGCTCGCGATCTTCGTCGGCGCCGAGGCCTACGAGGCCGCCGGCGGGCAGGTCGACCGCGACCTGTTCGCGGACCAGTACGAGGACGGCGCCTGGTTCGCCGACCCCGCGCTGCTCGAGAAGCTCGCCGCCGACAGGCTCCAGGCCGCCGCCGACGCGATCGCCGGCGACTGGAATTGGGTCGAGGCGCGCCCCGAGATCTCGTGGACCGAGCTCGGCGGCTACGGCCGCGTCCACGCCGTCCCGGCCGATCCGACCGACGAGGAGAAGGCCGAGATCGACCGGCTCCACACCCGCCACGACGAGCTCGTCAACACCGACGAGGAGGACTGGACGGCTGAGCTCGAGGTCGAGGGCGAGGCCATCGAGAGCCGGCTCGCCGTGATCGAGGCCGCCGTCGCGGCGCGCGCCACCTGGCGCGACGAGGACCGCGCGGTCGCCGGCTGCATCGTCACCGTCGGCAACGACGGCGAGGTCGAGACCGTCCCCGGGCTGGTGCGCGCGGACGACATCCCCGCGAGGATCCCCGCCCGCACCGGAACCGGCGCGGCCGCCGGCGCGGCGCCGGGCCGGGCTTCCGAGGCCGGCGTCATCGACCCGCCCCGCTTCGCGTCCCGCTCCGAGCGCGCCGATCCGGCGGCCGAGGCCAGGAAGCGCGCCGGCGTCGGCATCGGTCTCGCCGACGACATGCGCTCGATCCGCACCGCGCTGGTCAAGGCGCACCTCGCGGGCGATTTCGCGGCGGCGTTCGACCTCGCCGCCTTCGACATCTGCCGCTCGGTGTTCGGCCAGGGCTATGTCGACAGCGCGCTCGACATCGCCGTCCGCGAGACCCCCGACCGGCCCGGCGTCCGCGCGAACGACAAGGACTTCCCGAACCCCGGCGAGGCGATGCTGGCCGACCTCTCCCATCTCCGCCTCGACTGGCTCGCGGTCGAGGATTCGGGCGAGGCCTTCAACCTCTTCCGCCACCTCGCGGAGAGCGACAGGCAGGCGCTGTTCGCCGCGGCGGTCGCGCGCACGCTGAAGGGCCAGCTCGCCTTCGAGCACGGCGCCAGGGGCGAGACCGAGGCCACCGTCGCCCGGCTCGACATCCCGTTCGAGACCCACGTGCGGCCGACCGCCGACCTGTACTGGTCGCGCATCAACAAGTCGCACGCGATCCGGGCCGCGCGCGAGGTGCTCGGGGTCGAGTGGGCCGCCGGGCACTCGAAGGACAAGAAGGCGGTCCTGGCCGATTCCATGGAGCGCGCCTTCGCCGCCGACGGCGCCTCGCCCGCCGGCGTCACCGCCGACATGCGCGCCGCCGCCCTCGCCTGGACGCTTCCCGGCTTCCGCGCCTTCGACACCGCCGCGATCGGGGACGCGGACGCCGAGACCGGCGACTCCGCCGCCACCGAGACCGCCCCGGAGACCCCCTCCCGTGACGGCCGGGCCGGCGCCGAACCCGCGGGCGGCGACGTCGCCGATGCGATCGACGCCATGAACGCGGTGCCGACCGCGGACGGCGGGCCGCGCGTCATCGTCGCCACCGCCGGATTCGAGCCCCGGGAGGAGGCGGTCGGCGCGGCGGCGGACGAGGCCGGTCCGGAGGAGGACCCCCTCCCGGACGCGCCCCCGGTCCCGGACGCGGTGGCGCCCGGCATCCACGCCAACGGCCATGACGGCTCGGGCGACGCCTTCGACATCCCCGAGTTCCTCCGCCGCACCTGACCCGCGCGGGACCGCCTCCCGCATCGCCGCCCCGGCGCTCCCGGACACGCTCCGGGGGCCCGGGGCGATTTCCGTTCCACCCCACGACGAGGATCCCATGCACGCCGACATGCCCACCGCGATCCGCGCCCGGGTCTCCGACAGCGCGATCGACCGCGTCACCCGGTTCTTCAACGCGACCGAGGACGACGCCTTCGCCGAGCTCCTGCAGAACGCGCGCCGCGGCGGCGCCACCGCCTTCGACGTCGCCGTCACCCCCCTCCGGCACGGCGGCCTGTTCGTCGCCTGTACCGACAACGGCCTCGGCATCTCCGACCCGGCCGTGCTGCTCGCCTTCGGCGAGAGCGGCTGGGACGAGACCGTCGCCGCCGCCGAGGACCCGGCCGGGATCGGCGTCTACGCCCTGTCGCGGCGCGGCTGCGCCGTCGCCTCGCGCCCCCGCATGGCGGACGGAACCGGCGGCCCGGGCTGGCGCGTCCAGCTCACCCCGGACACCTTCCTCGGCCGCGACGAGGCCCCGATCCTGCCCGACGACGGCGCGCCGTGCCCACACGGCACCGCGGTGTCCTTCGTCTCCGAGTCCTCCCCCGAGCGTCTCGAACAGGCGCTGTCCGAGGCCGCGCGGTACTGCCCCATCGCCGTCTCCTTCGCGGGCGTCGAGCTTCCGCGCCAGCCCTTCACCGACGGCGCGGCGCACATCGAGCCCTGGAACGGGGTCCGTTTCGGGGTCTTCAACGCGCGCTACCCGGCCTACGGAGAGCCCGACCTCAACTTCCACGGGCTCACCCTCCGGGCCGCGATGCCCACCGTCAACGATCTCCACGGCCGCACCTGGTCGGTCCGCGCCGACATCGAATCCTGCCCCGACCTCGAGCTGGTGCTGCCCGCCCGCAAGGAGCCGGTCGAGACGCCCTTCCTCGAAGAGATGCGCGACGCCGCCAGGCGCGCGATCTTCCACGCCATGGAAGCGGCGGAGAAGCCGGTCTCGGTCGCCTTCGCCGACAACCGCGCGGCCGCCGCGGCCGGCATCGACTTGCCAGTTCCCGAGCCCCGGCTCCGCCCCTGGCGCCCCGACATCGCCGACAGCGACGACTGGCGCGACGCCCCGGCCCCGGTCCCGGTCGGCGCCGGCGACCTCATCGTCGCCTGGGACCGCGACCCGCCCGACCAGCAGGCGATGTACCGCGCCGCCGAGCGCGCCGGCATCGACGCCCGCCTGCTCGAGCCCGACACCCGCCTCGAGGGCTACGCCTGGTACGACGCGCTCGCCCGGGTCACCGACATGGACACGGTCATCGCCACCGGCTCCGCCAGCATCACCCTCGATGCGCTGCGCGCCGCGAGGGGACCGCGCGGCAGCGCGAACGGCGCCGAGCTGCCGCGCGCGCCCGACGCCATCGACATCGCCCTCCGGATCGCCGCGGCCGACGGCACGGTCACCGGCGAGACCCTCCCCACCGATATCGTCTTCGCCGGCGAGCCCTCAAGCTACGTCCGCGACATCGACCCGATCGTCGCCGCCGGCAGCGCGGTGCAGCCGCACGAGCTCGCCGTCCTCATGCGCCGGGCCTATTTCTCGCCCTCCGACGACGCCGATTCCGACAGCTGGGAGACCCAGCGCGACCGCTTCGACGAGGACGCGATGCACGCCGCGCTCCGCCTGCTCGCCTCCGAGGACGAGGCGCGGCGCCACACCATCGCCGAGGCGGTGCGCCGCGAGATCGGCTGGATCGTGCCACGCGACCGCAAGGTCTCGATCGTCTATGACGGCGGCGCGATCGATGTCGAGTTCACACCCTCGGAGAAGGCGGCATGACCGCCTACACGCTCCAGCTCGGCTACGCCCTCCATTACGGCGCCACCGTCTCGGTCGAGGCCGGCACCGTCGAGGAGGCCTGCCGCCTCGCCATCGACGAAGCCGACGAGAGGGAGGCTTGGCGCTCGACTGACCACGTCTCCGATTCCTGCGTGCTCGCCATCGTCGAGGGCAGGGACGGGAGGCCGTGGGAGCACCCGGTCTCTCCCATCCCGGTCCCCGACGAATACAGCGAGCACGGCCCGCCGCCCGTGCTCACCCTGTTCGCCGACACCCCGCCGCGCGCGATGCGGCTCGAGGGCGGCGTGCTCCGCATCCGCTTCGAGACGACCGAACGCGCCGTCGAGACCGAGCTCACCGACCCGCCCCCGCCTCCCGGCAACAAGCCCACCGTCACCGTCTCCCGCCGTTCCGACGGCACCCCCGACATCTCGGTCCGGGGCGGCCGCGCCCGCATCGTCGTCATCGGCTGGGACGCCCCCTGAGCGCGATTTCCGCCCCGTCCCGCTCCGCGCCGCCGCGAGGCGGGGCGGGCCGGTCCGGACGCGTCCCGCCGGCACCCGTCCCCAACCCCCGTTCCGGAATTCGCCATGCACGCATCGCAACCGCTCCCGCGCGTCTCCGATCCCGCCCGGCCGCCACCCGCCGAGACCCTCGCCGCCCGCCTGCTCGACGCCGGCGGCGAGGCGCTCGACGACGCCGACCTGCTCCAGCTCGTCATCGCCCCCTTCCATCCGCCGACCCGCGCCCGCCAGCTCGCCCACGCCCTCTTGGACCGCTTCGCCACCCCCGCCCGCGTGCTCGCCGCCCCGCCCGGGAGGCTGATCGCCGTCCCCGGCCTCGGCGAGGCCTCCGTCGCCGCCATCAAGGCCGCCGAGACCCTCGGCATCGGGCTCGCCCGCGCCGCGCTGCCCGACCGCATCCTCCCCGTGCTCGACTCCTACGAGAAGGTCATCCGCTACTGCCGCGCGCTCTCCGGACACCGCCCGGCCGAGGAGTTCCGCCTGCTCTTCCTCGACCACCGCAACCGGCTGATCCGCGACGAGCTGCACCAGCGCGGAACCCTCGCCCATACCCCGGCCTATCCGCGCGAGATCTGCATCCGCGCGCTCGAGACCGACGCCGCCTCGCTGATCGCCATCCACAACCACCCCTCGAACGACCCAACGCCGTCCAAGGCCGACCGCGACACAACCGACCGCATCGCCGCCGCGCTGAAGACGATCGGCGTCGCGCTCCACGACCACATCGTCGTCACCCCGTCCGCAACCTTCTCGTTCCGCGCCCACGGGCTCCTCTGAGCAGCCCTTCTCTCCAACGCTGGACGAATCTCCCCATCCCCCTCTAACCTCAAAGCAATCGGCAATGACCGAAAGCGCCCCAGGGCTCGGCTACGAAATCACAGCCAATCGCCATCGCCCCCCACGACGTCGTACGATTCGACCCGATGAAGACCACACGCTATTTCGAGGAACGGGTACGGCCCAAGCGCCCCTATATCGACCCGGCATGGTGCGCCCAGGTCATCGCCGCTCCGCTCCGTCGCGCTATTCAGCCCAACGGCCGAATACGATATTGGGGCGAAATCGCCGGCACCGGCGAGCGCGAACCGCGCATCCTCCGTGTCCTCACCCTGGCCGACGGCGAGACCGTACACAACGCCTTCTTCGACCGCGGCTTCAAGAGAGACCGGCAATGAAACTTCACTACTATCCCGACACCGACAGCCTCTACGTCGAGTTCAAGTCCGGCCCCGGCGCCGAAACCCGCGAGATATCCGATGGCCTCAATGTCGATCTCGACGCCCAGGGAAATGTCATCGGATTCGACATCGACCATGCCTCGCGCCGCGTCGATCTGTCGACTCTCGAAACCGAGGCCCTACCGTTGCGCTCGACCACCGCCGCCTGACCCGAAGACGGCCCCCATTCGCACGATCGCCGTCGTGCCGCAACCGCATTGTTTCGCCTCGATACGATGCTCTCCGGGTCATCCGAAACCGGCTATCCTATGACCGGTTTCATGACCATGTGAGGCTGCCATGCTTACCGTCAATCTGGCTCAAGCCAAGGCCTGTCTCAGCGAACTCCTCGACAGGGTAGAGGCCGGTCAGGAGGTCCTCATCACCCGCCGCGGCAAGCCCGTGGCCCACCTGACCCCCGCCGACCGGCCCAGGAAACCGCTACCCCTGCGGGAGCTGGCGGAGTTTCGGGCGACCATGCCCAAGCTACGCCGTCCCTCCGCCGAGCTGCTGCGCGAGATCCGGGACGAGCGGTATTGAGATCGGCGGACGATTCCGATGCGCTATTTCGACACCGACTTCCCCATCCTCCTCATCCTTGCCCACGAGCGCAGGGATCCTCCTTCGGAGCCATGGCGATCGAGCGAATGAACGAACCGACCCCGAACGGCCGCTCGATGGAAGAGGACGCCCGCCACATCCCGCGCCGCGCCATACACGCGCGCTTCGCCGCCCTCGGCGGCGTCGAGCGCGAACTGCCCGAGCGTACCCCGATGCGCCCGCCGCCCGAGTTCGGCTGAAGGCGCCCCCCCGGCATCCGTCCGGCGATCGCTCTTTCCTGACGAAGCCGGCAACGGAGCCGGGGAAGCCGTCGACCGGCGCGTTCCGGCGCCAGCCGCTCGCCTACGGCGCCCCCGCCCGGTCAACCCCCGGACGCCGCGCCGACCGGTTCCGGCGACACCCCGGTCGGGACCGGCCCTGACCTGACCTTCGCCGCGGACGGCATCCCCTTCCGCCAATCCGCCCAGCGGCCTGCCCGGAACGCTCCTCCGGGACAATCCCTCCCCCGCCGACCGCTCCCGCGTTCACGCCGCCCTTCCCCTCCGCACGCCCCGCCCGCGCCCCGCGCCGCCTGGAGGTAGCGGACCGGTTCCGGCCGCCCCGGATCGGGGCCCGGTTTCCATTCCGTCCCATCCCAGCGGAGTTCCCCATGCCCGACGCCTCCCCGGCGCCCGCCGCCGCGCCCGCGCCGCAACCCGCCCTTGCCTTCGAACGCGGCCCCGACGCCGACGCCCTCTCCGCCGCCGCCCGCGAGCTGCTCCCCGTCCTCGAGGCCGGCCGGCCGCTCGACGCCGATCTCCTGCGCGACGTCATGACCCGCGCCGCCGGCGGCTCGGACGTCGTGGGCTACTGGTCATGGAAGGACGCCTACGAGGCGGCCGAGACCGCGGTCGCGATGTTCATGCTGCGCTACGGCACCGCGATGCGCCGCCGGGCGGGGGCCGGCAGGGACGGGCCGGCCGCCATGCTCGCCATGATCGAGAAGATCGCCGCGCTCGAACCCTCCCAGACCCGGCGCTCGGAGGACCAGCTCCGCCTGCAGCAGTTCTCCACCCCGCTGCCGCTCGCCTACGCCGCCCTCCAGGCCGCCCGCGTCGGCGCCGGCGATACCGTCCTCGAACCCTCCGCCGGAACCGGCATGCTCGCCGTCATGGCCCGCCTCGCGCTCGGGGACGAGGCCGCCGGCAGGCTCCACCTCAACGAGATCGCCCGCACCCGGGCGGGGCTCCTCGTCCGCCTGTTCCCCGACGCCGCGGTCACCGCCCTCGACGCCGAGACGATCGCCGACCGGCTGGCGGGCGTCCGCCCCACGGTCGCGCTGATGAACCCGCCCTTCTCGATTACCCCCGGCATCGACGCGAGACGCGCCGGTGCCGATCTCGCCCACATCCGCTCCGCCGCCTCGATGCTGCCGGAGGGCGGCCGGCTGGTGGCGATTTCCTCGTCCAACTGCCATCCCTCCTCGCGGCACTGGTCCGACACCTTCGCCGCGCTCGATCCGCCCGCCCGCGCGGTGTTCACCACCGCCATCGACGGGCGCGCCTACGCAAGGCGGGGCACCGGCTTCGAGACCCGGCTCACCGTGCTCGACCGCACCGCCGAGACCGATCACCGCCCGATCGGCGACGTCCCCGAGAAGGTCGCCGACGCGGCCGGGCTCCTCGCCGCCATCGCCGCCGCCGTGCCGGCCCGCCTGCCGGTCTCCTGGCCCCAGGGACCCGACCTGTTCGGCCGCGCGCCGAAGCCCGCATCCGCGCCGCGCCCCGCCGCCCGGCCC
>JAPPIT010000170.1 GCA_028820505.1 Defluviicoccus sp. | reverse complement strand
CACGGGCGAGGCGGCGGAGGGGCGTGGATGCCCGGAACAAGTCCGGGCATGACGGCGGGGGAAAGCGGGGCGACAGAAGGAACGGCGACGGGCAGACGCCGGCGCGCCGAAATCCACGTCCCGAGCCCGCGCATCGAGTAGTCTTCATAATGCCCTATCGAAGGGCGGGCCTCAGCCGTCCCCCACGACGACCAGGAGGTCCTTGGTCTCCACGGTCGTGCCGGCGGGGGCGACGATCTGCGAGACCACGCCGCCCCGCCCGGCGCGGATCACGGTCTCCATCTTCATCGCTTCGATGGCGGCGACCACGTCGCCCTCCTCGACCGCCTCGCCCTCGTTGAAGAACATCTTGACCACCATCCCCGGCATCGGCGCGCCGACATGGCCGGCATTCCCCTCCTCGGCCTTGGGCAGCGCGGCGCCGGCCGCCGCGGCGCTGCGGTCGGCCACGCGGACGGTGCGCGGCTGGCCGTTGAGCTCGAAGAAGACCGTGCATTCGCCCTTCCGGTCGGGCTCGCTCCGCGCGAGATAGCGGACGATCAGGGTGCGGCCCCGCTCGATGTCGACCGCGATCTCCTCGCCGGGCTCCATGCCGTAGAAATAGACCGGCGTGGGCAGGACGCTGACGTCTCCGTAGTCCCGCTGCCGGGCGGCGTATTCGCCGAAGACCTGCGGATACATCAGCCAGGAGGCGAACTCGGCGTCGCTGATCGCACGCGCGGCCGCCTTCTCGGCCTCCTTCCGGTCGGCATCGAGGTCGGCATCCGGCATCGCCGAGCCGGGCCGCACGGTGATCGGCTCCCGCCCCTTCAGGATCTTCTCCTGCAGGGCGCGCGGGAATCCGCCGTGCGGCTGTCCGAGCTCACCGGCGAACAGCGAGACCACCGACTCCGGAAAGGCGATCTCGCGGTCCGGATTGGCGACGTCGTCCGGCGTCAGCCCGCTGGTGACCATCATCAGCGCCATGTCGCCCACCACCTTCGACGACGGCGTCACCTTGACGATGTCGCCGAACATGCGGTTGACCTCGGCATAGGTGCGCGAGACCTCGGGCCAGCGCTGATCGTCGATGCCGAGCGCGCGCGCCTGTTCGCGCAGGTTGGTGTACTGGCCGCCCGGTATCTCGTGGTTGTAGACATCCGACGTGCCGGCCCGGAAATCGCTCTCGAAGGCGCGGTAGCCGTTGCGCACCTGCTCCCAGTAGGTGGACAGCATCATCACCGTATCCGGGTCGATGCCGGGGTCGCGTTCGGAGTGGCGAAGCGCCGCCACGATCGAGCCGAAGCTGGGCTGGGAGGTGAGCCCGCTCATCGAATCCATCGCGGCGTCGACCGCGTCCACCCCCGCCTCGACCGCCGCCAGCACGCTCGCCGCCGAGATGCCGCTCGTGTCGTGGGTGTGGAAGTGGATCGGGATGCCGATCTCCCGCTTCAGCTCGGCCACCAGGGTCCGCGCGGCGGCCGGCTTGCAGAGCCCCGCCATGTCCTTGATGCACAATATGTGCGCGCCCGCCGCTTCCAGCTCCCGGGCGAGCGCGACGTAATATTTCAGGTCGTATTTCGGGCGGGCGGGATCGGTCATGTCGCCCGTGTAGCAGATCGCCGCCTCGCAGAGCCGGCCGGTCTCCAGCACGGCGTCCATCGCCGGGCGCATGTTCTCGACCCAGTTGAGCGAATCGAAGATCCGGAACAGGTCGATCCCGCTCTCCGCCGACTGCCGCACGAAATAGCGGACGACGTTGTCGGGATAGGTGGTGTAGCCGACGCCGTTCGATGCGCGGAGCAGCATCTGCGTAAGCAGGTTGGGCATCGAAGAGCGCAGCCGTTCGAGGCGGTCCCACGGGCACTCGTCGAGAAACCGCATCGCCACGTCGAACGTCGCGCCGCCCCAGCACTCCACCGAGAGGAGCCCCGGAAGGACACGCGCATAAGCCGGGGCGATCGCCGCCAGGTCGTGCGTGCGCACCCGCGTCGCCAGCAGCGACTGGTGCGCGTCGCGGAACGTGGTGTCGGTCATCAGCACCCGGCCCTGCTCGAGCATCCACCGGGCGAAGCCCTCGGGGCCGAGCGAATCGAGGCGCTGGCGCGATCCGTCCGGAATATCGGCGAGCCCGACCTCCGGCACCGCCGGCGCCTGGCGCGTGGGCGGTTCGGCGCGGCCCTCCACGGCGGCGTTTCCGTTGACGACGACCTCGCCGACATAGCGCAGCAGCCGGGTCGCGCGGTCCTGGCGCTCGACGAAATCGAACAGCGCCGGCGTTTCGTCCACGAAGCGCGTCGTATAGGAGCCGTCCAGGAACTCGGGATGGCCGATGACGTTCTCGAGGAAGGCGAGGTTGGTGGCGACGCCCCGGATGCGGAACTCGCGCAGCGCCCGGTCCATCCGCCGGATGGCCTCGTCGGGCGTCGGCGCCCAAGTCGTCACCTTTTCGAGGAGCGAATCGTAGAACGGCGTGATGCGCGCGCCGGAATAGGCGGTGCCGCCGTCGAGGCGCACGCCGAAGCCGGTCGCGCCGCGATAGGCGGTGAGAACGCCGTAGTCCGGAATGAAGGCGTTTTCCGGGTCCTCGGTGGTGACCCGGCATTGCAGGGCGTGGCCGTTGACCCGGATCTCGTCCTGCGGCGGGACGCCGCTTTCCGGCGTGCCGATCCGGGCGCCGTCCGCGATCCGGATCTGGGCCTTCACCAAATCGACCCCCGTCACCACCTCGGTGACGGTGTGCTCGACCTGGATGCGCGGATTGACCTCGATGAAATAGAACGCGCCGGTGTCGGCATCCACGAGAAACTCGACCGTCCCCGCGTTGTCGTAGCCGACCGCGCGGCCGAGCTTGAGCGCGTCCTCGTGCATCGCGGCGCGCGTCGCCGGATCGAGCGAATGCGCCGGCGCGCGCTCGACGATCTTCTGGTTGCGCCGCTGCACCGAGCAGTCGCGCTCGTGCAGGTGGACGAGATTGCCGTGACCGTCGCCCAGGATCTGGACCTCGACATGGCGCGCGCGGCGGATCAGCTTCTCCAGATAGACCTCGTCGTTGCCGAACGCGGCCAGGCATTCGCGCCGCGCGGCCTCGACCTGGTCGGCGAGCTCGGACTCCTCCCCGATCTCGCGCATGCCCCGCCCGCCGCCGCCCCAGCTCGCCTTGAGCATGACCGGGAAACCGACCTCCCGGGCAAGCCGCGCAGCCTCGTCCGCGTCGCGCGGCAGAGGGCCGGTCGCCGGGACGACCGGGACGCCGGCGGATTGCGCAATTTCCCGCGCCGCCACCTTGTTGCCCAGCTGGCGCATGATTTCGGGACGGGGGCCGACGAAGGCGATGCCCGCGTCGGCGCAGGCCTCGGCGAATTCGGGGTTCTCCGACAGGAACCCGTATCCGGGATGGATGGCGTCGGCCCCGTTCTCGCGCGCCACCCGAAGCACCTCGTCGATGCTGAGATAGGCCTCGATGGGACCCATGCCGCGACCGATGAGATAGGCTTCGTCGGCCTTGAACCGGTGCAGCGCGAACCGGTCCTCCTGGGAATAGATCGCGATGGTCCTGATGCCGAGCTCGACCGCGGCGCGCAGCGCCCGGATGGCGATCTCGCTCCGGTTCGCAACCAGGATGCGGCGGAACCGGGTCTGCGGCCGGCCGGTCATCGGATCGCGGCTCCGTTCTCCGAGCGGTCATGCGTCGGTCGGCGCAAGGCTCGGCCCCTAACGGGTTGCAACGGCGATCCGATCAGGACGGCCCGCCATATCGCACCGCCGCTAATGCAAGACGGGCTTCGAGTTGCGCCAGCGCCGCCTTGCGCGCCGAGAGGGCGTGCGCCTTGCGTTCGTCAAGCGTGACGATCGAAGTCATGAAATCGATAGTAACATGGCAACGAAAGGGCCGGGAACGGATCGAGGCCGCACGCATTCCCGGACTGCCCCGGTCGGAATCGCCGCGGTTACTTCCCCGCCTGCCAGTCCTGTCTTGAAGCCTTCGTCAACGAGGCCCAGTCGTCGGGCGGATTTCCCCGCGCGAGCATCCTGGCGAAGACCGTGTACGGATCGGTTTTGCTCCCGGAGGCGCGCAGCGCGGATCGGTCGTTGACCCATGCGTAGACGATCACCTTCGCCCTGGAATCGTAGCGGAAGAACAATCGGAACCGCCTGCCGATCCTGGTGCGCCGCCAATGGCGGTGGCGCGCACCCAGCGTGCCGCCCTGGCGGTACGCGTCCCGGGACGGGTCCTGCGGGATGATCTCCAGCATCCACCGGCTCAGTGCGTGGAACAGCTTGACGTTCGCATTGGATGCGAACCCTGCCGGATCGCTTCGTTGCGCGCGTTGGGCTGCGTGGTGGAGCTTGCGCAGCTGGTCGATGAGGCAATCGTGGAACAGCAGCGTCCATCCGTGGCGCCGCATCAGAGGTCGACGTCGCCGTCGATATCCTCGTCCGGCCCCGCTTCACGCTGCGCCTGTTCGAGCATGTCCTGTGCCAGATCGTCCGGGATCGCCCGAACATGCCGGCCGGCCCGGATATCGCCGGCGAGCAGATCCAGAAACCCACCGATCGCCGGATCTTCATGCTCGGCGTCGGCACGGCTGACGACGACCTGCCCATCCTCGTGAAGTTCGAATGCCACCTTGGCGCCGACATCGACCCCGAGCGCCTGACGGATCGACTTGGGCAGGGTGATCTGGCCCTTCGCGGTCATCGTGGCGATTTCGTGGATGATCGATATGATCGACGCTCCTTCCGTGCAGCGCGCAACCGTAAGGAATTTTCCTTACCATGTCAAAACTATGACCGATGAAAAAGGCAAATGGCGGAGGGGGTGGGATTCGAACCCACGGTACGCATAGCGCACAACGGTTTTCGAGACCGCCCCGTTCGACCGCTCCGGCACCCCTCCGCGCGCAGGCCCCGCTCCGGAGGCGGCGCGGACCCTAACGCAAAGCCGGTTCCCGCCGCAAGCCGATACGCGGTCAGCCGGACCGGGCCGCGTGCATCGCCGCGCGGTAGCCGAACACCATCGCGGGGCCGAGCGTGGTTCCCGGCCCGGGATAGGTGCCGGCCATGATCGAGCCCATGTCGTTGCCGCAGGCGTAGAGGCCGGGGATCGGGGCGTCGTCCTCGCCCAGAACCTGCCCGTCGGCGGTGGCCGCGAGGCCGGCGCTGCAGGCGAGCTCGGCCGGCCACACCGCCATCGCCACCAGCGGCGTTCCGCTTATCGGGGCGAGGCAGGGGTTGGGACGGTTGCCGGGATCGCCGTTGAACCGGTTGAGCTCGGTGTCGCCCTTGCCGAAATCGGCGTCCGTTCCCGCCTCGGCGAAGCGGTTGTGGCGGGCGATCGTGTCCGCCAGCCCCTCGGGGTCGACGCCGATCTTCCCGGCCAGTTCGGCCGCCGTCGCGCCGAGGGTCACGTAGCCCGCTTTCTCGAACCGCGCGAGGTTCCCGGTTTCCGGGTGGATGTCGCCGAGCCCGTATTTGCGGACGAAACCGGCGTCGCAGATCAGCCAGGCCGGTATCGACGGGCCGACCTCGTGCGCCCGGAACATGCCTTCGACGAAGTCGTGATAGGACACCGCCTCGTTGACGAAGCGCCGCCCCGCCGCGTTCACCGCGATCAGCCCGGGCTTGGCCCGGTCGAGCAGGATGTGGGGGTAGAGCCCGGTGCCGCCCCCCTTGCGTGGGTTGAGGGACACCGGGGTCCACAGACCGGCTTCGCCGCTGCTCTCGATCCTGCCGCCGAACCGCTCGCCGGCGGCAAGCCCGTCGCCGGTGTTCTCCTCGACCGCGAGCGAATATTTGGGCTCGGCGCGCGGCATGAAGGCGGCGCGGAACGCCGCGTTATGCGCCACCCCGCCGGTCGCCAGCACGACGCCGCGCCGCGCCCTGACCCTGATCCGCCCGTTCCCGGTCTCCAGCACCGCGCCGGCGGCGCGGCCCTCCTCCTCCACGACCTCCGCGAGCGCGGCGCCGAACTCGACCGGAACGCCGTTCCGCTTGAGGCTGTAGAAGAGCCGGCCGACCAGCGCGTTCCCCATCGTCAGCCGGGTGCCCCGCCGGAACCTCAGCCGATCCATGAAATAGCGCAGCACCAGCCCGACGGTATGCGCGAAATTGCCGACCGAGCGGTAGCGGCCCAGCATCCGTACCAGGTCGACCTTGCCGACCATCATGCCGCCGAACAGGAGATATTCGGGGATCGGCGGGCGAACCCGGGCGAAATCGGCGCCGAGCTTCCTGCCGTCGAAGGTCTCGGGGACGATCGCGCGCCCTTCGACCGCCGCGCCGGGCAGGTTGCTGCGGTAATCGGGATGGCGCCCGCAGGCGACGAAGCCGAGCTCGGTCCGCGCGACCAGATCGTCGATCACCCCGGGCCCGTCCTCCAGATAGACCGCGCGGCGCGTATCCGCCCCGTTATCGCCGATCAGCGCGTCGAGATACCGCGCCGCGTCGTCGGCGCGGTCGACGAACCCGGCCTCGCGGTTCTGGCTGTTGCCGGGAATCCAGAGCGTGCCGGCAGACGTCGCGCCGGTGCCGCCGACCTGCTGCGACTTCTCGCAGATCAGCACGTCGAGCCCTTCCAGAGCCGCCACGAGCCCGGCGGTCATCCCGCCCGGCCCCGCGCCGGCGACCAGCAGGTCGACCTCGCGGTCCCAGGAATTGCCGTTCCCGCCCGTCATTCAGCCGATCCGGGGCACGACTTCTTCGGCGAAGACCTGCATCTGGTCGAGCAGTTCCTGCAGATCGTTGGCGGCGAAGTAGAGGCCGAGAAGGTGGGTGACGCCGGCCTCGCCGAGCCGGTTGGCGCGTTCCACGACGTCGTCGACGGTGCCGATCAGGTTGATGTCCTCGTGCCCGAGCGCGCCCTGCTCCTTCAGAGTCGATTTGCGGAGGGAGGTGAGGTGCGCGCACATCTGGGTCTTCTCGAAACGGGCCAGCGCGGCGTCGCGGGTCTTGCCGATATGGACGATGTATTGCGGCGCCACCTCGATCGACGCCGGATCGCGCCCCGCCTCCCCGGCCAGGCGATGAAGCTCTTTCACGTCGGCCGCGATCCTCTCCAGCGGGACCGCCGCGGGCAGCCAGCCGTCGGCGTGTTCCACCGTGCGGCGCAGATTGTTGGCGTTGTTGCCGCCGACATAGAGCGGGATCCGGTCCTGCTTCGGCTTGGGCCAGAGCTCGACATCGCGAAACCTGTAATACGCGCCGTCATAGCTGGCCGTGCGCTCGCCGAACAAGAGCCCGAGTGCCTCCAGCCCCTCGTCGACGATCCGGCCGCGCGCGACCCTGCCGTCGGGCTGGAGCGCCTCGAACTCCTCGCGGTACGCGCCGATGCCGACGCCGATCTCGAGCCGGCCGCCGGAGAAGTGGTCGAGCGTCGCGATCTGCTTCGCCGTCACCACGATGTCGCGGCGCATCGGCAGCACCAGGATCCCGGTGCCGAAGCGGAGCGTCGTCGTCTCGGAGGCGACGAAGGAATAGGTTATCAGCGGCTCCCAGAACCGCGGCGGCGTCGGGAACTCGGCGCGCACATAGTGCTGCGTCGTCATGTGGTCGTTGCCCCAGACCGAGTGATAGCCGAGCGCCTCCGCGTGCCGGGCGATGCGGATCACCGCCTCGGGATCGGAAAACGGGATGGGGTAGGTGAGCCCTTCCATCCCGGTGGGCAGACCGACGCTAACCCGCATGCTCGACCTCCCGCGTCCTCAGCCGCGCCGTCGCGTCCGCGTCGACCGCGCCGTTCCCGTCCAGCGCCACAGCATAGCGGCGGCGCGCCGCCCCGGGCGAGACCAGCCCCGCCCGGCAGTCCCGCGCGACCGCTTCGGGGTCCCGCGTCCCGGGATCGCCGAGCCCGCCGCCGCCCGGCATCTCGATCACCACCCGGTCGCCCGGGGGAACGGTCTGGGTGCCCTTGCCGTCGAGCGCCGCGCCGGATGCGAGCCCGACCCGGCCGCCCGACCCGTCGTCTCCGCCATCCCGCCCGCGCGGCGGATGGTCGATGCGGTCGAACAGCGCGCTGAAGGCGAACGGCGCGTCGTCGAGGATGCCGAGCTCCATCACCTGCCCGAACCCGCCGCGGTTGGCCCCGGCACCGCCGGAATCGGTGCGAAACTCCTTGCGCCAGAACACCACGGGGGAGATCGCCTCGGTCACCTCCACCGGCACGCTCCGCACCCCGCTCGGGAAGCCGGTGGCCGACAGACCGTCCTTGCCCGGCCGCGCGCCGGCGCCGCCGGAATGGAAGCTGAGCACCGTGAACGGCTCGGCGTCGGCCACCTCGGCGGGGTCGCACTCGACCCGGCCGGGCCCGCCGAACGCGTAGACGTTCCAGAGGCACGACGTGCCCTCGGCCGGAACCGCTCCGTCGATCGCCTGGGCAAGGCACCCGAACACCGCGTCGGGCAGCATCTGGCCGGTCACGTGGCGAACCGCGACCGGCGCCGGATACTCGGCGTTGAGGATCGTGCCGGGCGGCGCGGTTACCCGGATCGGCGCGAGCGATCCCGCGTTGTTGGGGACACGGGGGGCAACGATGCAGCGGACGCCGAAGGAGGTATAGGCCTCGGTGTAGCAGAGCGGCACGTTGATCCCGTAGGACGAGGCCCCGCTGGTCCCGGCGAAGTCGACGTCGATTCCGTCCGCGCCCACCGTCATCGCCGCCACCAGATCGACCGGCTTCTCCAGACCGTCGATCCGCATCGCGTTGCGGTAGGTGCCGGGCCGGAGCGCGCGGATCGCCTCCAGCGTCGCTTCCTCCGACCGCTCGATGATGTGCCGGCCGAGCGCGTCCAGATCGTCGATGCCGAACTCGTCCATCATCTCGACCAGCCGGCGGCAGCCCACGTCGTTGCAGGAGGCGAGCGAATGGAGGTCGCCCACCACCTGCACCGGCTCGCGCACGTTGGCGGCGACGATGTCGACCAGCGTCCGGTCGACCTCCCCGCGCTCGGCGAAGCGCATGATCGGGACGTAGATCCCTTCCTCGAAGACGTTCCGCCCGTCCGACGTCAGCCCGCGCCCGCCGATGTCCACGACATGGCTGGTGCTCGCGAACAGCGCCACCGCGCGGCCGTCGCGGAAGGCGGGGGTGACGAAGGTGAAGTCGTGCAGGTGTCCGGTCCCCTTCCACGGATCGTTGGTCAGGAACACGTCGCCTTCCTTCATCGTCTCGACGGGAAATCGCTCCAGGAAATGCCCGACCGAGCGCGCCATCGAGTTGACATGCCCCGGCGTGCCGGTGACCGCCTGGGCGAGCATCCGCCCCTCCGCGTCGAACACGCCGGCCGACAGGTCGCCCGCCTCGCGGGTCGAGGTGGAGAAGCCGGTACGGATGAGCGACTGGGCCTGCTCTTCGACCACCGCGATCAGGCGGTCCCACATGAGCTGGAGGCCGATGGGCGAGAACGCGTTCGAGCGGGTCATCGCGGCTTCCTCGCGATCAGGATATTGCCGAGCGCATCGATCGATGCGGTGAAGGATTGAAGCACGACGGTGGTGGTCTCGTCTTCCGCGATCGCGGCGGGGCCGGGGATCGTCGCGCCGGGGGCGAGATCGTCGCGGCGGTAGACCGGCGCCCGCACCGTCGCCGCCGTCGCAGGATCGCAGACCGCGCGTTCGCCGGCGGGCGGGGCGGCGGCCGACGGAGGCATCGGCGGGCAGGGCGAAGGCGGATCGCTCCGGGCCGCCACGCGAAGGGTCCAGTTCATGACCTCCACGACAAGGCCGGGGATCGTCCGCGAATAGGTCCTGGCGTAATCCGCTTCGAACGCCTCGATCAGGGCCTCGCGCGAGTCCGGGGCGAGCGGCGCGTCCGGCACGCTCACCGTCAGCTCGTGCCCCTGGCCGTGATAGCGCATGTCGGCGGCGAGCGTCCGGACGAGCGGCGCGCCGGGCGCGGCCGCCGCGACGACGGCGTCCGCCTCTTCCCGCATCCCTTCCAGCAGCGCGTCGATCGCCGCCGGATCGAAGGTCTCGTCGAGCGCCGAATAGAGGCTCCTCACCACCTCGTAGGCGACCGGCGCGCGCAGGAACCCGACCGCCGAGCCCACGCCCGCCGCGCCGGGAACGAGGATGCGCTCGATCCCGAGCTTCTCGGCGAGGCGGACGGCGTGCACCGGCGCCGCGCCGCCGAACGCGATCAGGGTCCGGTCGCCGAGCGTCTTGCCGCGCTCGACCGCGTGCACCCGGGCCGCGTTCGCCATGTTCTCGACCACGACCTCGGCGATCCCGTGCGCGCCATCCGACGCGGCGAGACCGAGCGCCGCGCCCGGCCCCGTCTCGATCGCCGTTTCCGCCGCCCGGAAATCGAGCGGGATGGTGCCGCCCGCGAACCCGTCCGGATCGATCCAGCCGAGCGCCACGTCGGCATCGGTCACGGTCGCATCCGTGCCGCCGCGGGAATAGCAGGCCGGGCCCGGATCGGCGCCGGCGCTGTCGGGGCCGACCGCGAGGCGCTTCATGGCGTCGACGCGGGCGATGGAACCGCCGCCCGCGCCGATCTCGACCATCTCGATTACGGGGATGCGGAGCGGCAGGCCGCTCCCCTTGAGGAAGCGATACTCGCGCGCCACCTCGAAGCTCCGCGAGGCCTGCGGCTCGCCGTCGTCGATCAGGCAGATCTTGGCGGTGGTCCCGCCCATGTCGAACGAGAGCACCCGGTCGAGCCCGCATTGCCGGGCGATGTGGGCGGCGAGGATCGCGCCGCCGGCGGGTCCCGATTCGACGAGCCGGATCGGGAAGCGCCGCCCGGTCTCCGGCCGGGCGAGCCCGCCGCCCGAGGTCATCAGATAGAGCGGACAGGCGAATCCGAGCGCGGCCAGCGCCTCTTCCAGCCGCCCGATATAGCCCGCCATGAGCGGCTGGACGTAGGCGTTCGCCGCCGCCGTCGACCAGCGCTCGTATTCGCGGATCTCGGGCGAGACCTCCGACGACAGCGTGACCGGGAGCCCCGGCATCGCCTCGGCCAGAAGCTCGCGCACCGCGCGCTCGTGGCGCCCGTCGACATAGGCGTGGAGGAAGCCCACGGCCACCGCCTCGACGCCCTCCTCCTTCAACGCCGCGACGACGGGATCGAGGCTGCTCTCGTCCAGAGGCATGAGCACGTTGCCGCGCGCGTCGATCCGCTCCCTGACGCCGATCCGCAGATGGCGGGGCACCAGCGGCTCGGGCCGGTCCATGTAGATGTCGTATTGCTCGAAACGGTTCTCGAAGGCCATCGCGACCACGTCGCGGAAGCCCTCGGTCACCAGCAGCGCGGTCCTGGCGCCGCGCCGCTCGATGATCGCGTTGGTGGCGAGCGTGGTGCCGTGGATGACGAGCTCGAACGCATCGGGAGAGAGGCCGGCCGTCGCCAGCGCGCGCTCGATTCCGGCGAGCACGCCCTTCTCCGGGGCCCGCGGCACGGTCAGCACCTTGGTCGTGGCGAGCCTGCCGCCCCACTCGACGGCGATATCGGTGAACGTGCCGCCGACATCGGCGGCGAGCCTCGCACGCGGCATGAGCCGAACCCCTTCCGGCGGCGGAGTGTAGCGATTGACGCCCGCCGTCCACAGTGGCCATGCTGCGACCCGGCGATCGGGGGGACACGGAGCGATGAGAAACAAGCTGGACGGCGGCGAGGCGGTGGTGCAGGCGTTCCGCTGCCTGGACATGGACTATGTGATGGCCTCGCCGGGCTCCGAATGGGGCGCGGTGTGGGAGGCGTTTGCCCGCCAGAAGGTGTCCAATACGCCCGGCCCGGTCTATTTCAGCTGCGCGCACGAGACCCTCGCGGTCGATCTCGCCATCGGCTACACCGGCTATACCGGGCGCATGCAGGGCGTGATGCTGCATACCGGCGTCGGGCTGCTGCAGGGCTCGATGGGGATCGACGCGGCCCAGCGCCAGGGAATCCCGATGGTGGTCGTCGCCGGCGAGGCGCTGACCTACGGCGAGCAGGAAGGGTTCCACCCCGGCCCGCAATGGCTGTCGAGCCTGAGCGTGGTCGGCGGACCTCACACCCTTGCCAAGCCGCTGGTCAAGTGGTCGAACCAGGCCTCGAGCCCGGCGACGCTCTTCGAGCAGCTCATCCGGGCCGGCGAGATGGCGCAGCGGACGCCGTCCGGGCCGACCTTCATGACGGTCCCCATCGAGACCCAACTCGCCGACTGGACGCCGCCCGACCGGATCCGCGACGTCCCCGGGGCCCCGAAAACACAGCCGCCGGCCTCCGACATCGAGGCCGTCGCCGACCTGCTGGTAGCAGCGGAGCGCCCGGCCATCGTCGCGGAGTGCTCGGGGCGCGACCCGGATGCCTATGACGCCCTGGTCGCGCTCGCCGAGATGCTGGCGATCCCGGTGGTCGACGCGCCGTGGTCGGATTACAGCAACTTCCCGGGCGACCACGATTTGTTCCAGGGGGTGGGCCAGCCGGACTGGCTCGACGAGGCCGACCTGGTGCTGACGCTCTCGGCCCGCGCGCCCTGGAGTCCGCCCGGCCGGCGGCCCAGGCGCGCGCATATCGTCGCCGTCGGCGAGACGCCGTTCCGCACCGAGATGGTCTACCAGAACATCCAGGCCGACCGGTTCCTCGAAGGCGACTGCGCGGCGACGCTCCGCCTGCTCGGCGAGGCGGTCGCCGCTTCCGGCCCGAAGAACGGCGCGGTCGGGGAACGCGCGGCGCATTGGGCGAAGGCGCACAAGGGTCTGGCCGCGGCGAACCGCAAGATCGTCAGGAACGTCCGCCGGAAGAAGTCCATCGACCCGATCGCGCTGTTCGACGCGCTCGGCGTGGCGATGCCGGACGATGCGATCTACGCCGACGAGACCATCACCCACCGCCAGCGCCTGTTGCGCCACCGCCCCTACAAGGGCGCGCAGAGCTATTACCGGGTGGCCGGCGGGCTCGGCCAAGGGTTAGGCGTGGCGCTCGGCCTCAAGCTGGCCGCAAAGGAGCGGACGGTCGTGTCGGTGATCGGCGACGGGTCCTTCATGTACAACCCGATCACCCAGAGCCTCGCCCTTTCGGCGCACGAGGACCTGCCGATCCTGATCGTCGTGGTCAACAACACGGGCTATTCGGCGATGGCGAAGGAGCACCGCGCGTTCTATCCCGACGGGGTGGCGGCGGAGCACGATCTGTTCTACGGAAGGATGATCACCGACCTCGACTATGCCGAGCTGGTCCGTCCCTTCGACGGCTTCGGGCGGCGCGTCGAGGATCCCGCCGAGCTCCCGGCGGCCCTCGAAGCCGGCCTCGCCGCGACGCGCGACGGCAAGACGGCGATCCTCAACGTCATGGTGGACGATTAGGGTCGGCCCTTCGATACGCCCCGGAACAAGTCCGGGGCTACTCAGGGTGAGGGTTTTCTCATGACTCCTCATCCTGAGTAGGCGCGCCAGCGCCGTATCGAAGGATCACCCCCACACCCGCCTGACGACGTCCACCACCAGGGAGAGCTTGGCCGCCTGGTCGGCCGCGCTCAGCCCCGTGCCGCCGATGTCGCCCGCGAAACCGCATTGCGGCGACAGGCAGAGACGCTCCACGGGGACGTAGCGGCTCGCCGCCTCGATCCGGCGTTCGAGTTCGCCCGCGTCTTCCAGCGCCGGAACCTTGGTCGAGACCAGCCCAAGCACCACCGTCTTGTCGTCCGGCACTTCGGCCAGCGGCTCGAAACCGCCGGCGCGCGGCGAATCGTATTCCAGGAAATAGAACCGGATCGGCAGGTCGCGGAAGAGCCTCGCGGCGACGTCGTCGTAGCCGCCCTCGGCCTGCCAGGCGCCCGCCTTGTTGCCGCGGCAGAGATGGAGGCCGAGCGCGATGTCGTCCGGCGTCCGCTCCGCGACCTCCCGGATGATTTCGACATAGAGGTCGAGCAGGTCGCGCCAGTCGTCGCCCCGCGCCTCCAGCCCGCGCCTGATCTTCGGGTCGCCGAACTTGGCGATCGAGGTCTCGTCGAGCTGGATATAGCGGCACCCGGCCGCGTGCAGCGCGGCGATCTCCTTCTCGTAGGCGTCGATCGTGTCGGCCCAGAAGGCGTCGAGGTCGGGATAGACCGCGCGGTCGATATTCTCCCGCCCGGCGCGGAAATGGATGTGGCACGGCCCCGGCAGCGTCATCTTGGGCACGCATCCTTCCGGCGCGACCGACGCGAGGTAGGCGAAATCGTCGACATTGGCCGGGCCCTCCCAGACCAGCCGGTCCTCGACGACCGAGACGTTGGCGCCGGACGTCTCACCCGCCCGGTTGGTGTAGCGCCAGTCGGGATCGTCGCTGCGCGCGGTCCTGAGCCCCCCGAAGACCGCGACGCCGAAACTGTCGGTGTAGCTGTGGCGGCGGAACTCCCCGTCGGAGACGGTGCGGAAGCCGAGCGCGGCCTGCGCGGCGACGGATTTCGCGATCTCCGCGTCCTCGACCGCGCGCAACCCGGCGGCGTCGATCCGCCCGGCCTCGCGATCCTCCCGCGCGGCAAGCACCGCCGGGGGCCGGATCAGGCTTCCGATATGCTCGGCGCGAAACGGCGGTTCGACGGGAAACGCCATGGCGGACCTCCGTTTTCGATCTTGCCCGACCGGCGGCATTCTGACGAACCATAGGGACCGGTGGAAGGCGGTGCAGCCGCTGCCCTGTCTTCAAATCACGGACGGCATCGACAGGCTCCTCAATGCGTCCTGTCCGCGCCCGTATGCGGATCGAGGGTCGCTTCGGCGCGCAACTTCAGGCCCAGAGCGCCGACGACCTTCAGGACCGTATCCAGACTGGGATTGCGTTCTCCCGAAAGCGCCTTGTAGAGGCTTTCGCGAGACAGACCGGCGTCGCTCGCAACTTGCGACATGCCCTTGGCGCGGGCGATGTCGCCCAGCGCCTTGGCAATGAATCCGGCATCGCCATCGGCCTCCTCCATGGCGGCTTCCAGATACGCCGCCATTTCCTCCGGCGTGCGAAGATGTTCGGCGACGTCATAGGGTGAAGTAACGGTCCTGGTCATGATCTCCACCTAGAGGTTTCGTGCGAGGTTCAGGGCCGTCTCGATGTCCCGGCTCTGAGACCGCTTGTCGCCGCCGGCCAGCAGAACGACGACCGTGCGGTGTTGCTTCTTGAAATACACCCGGTAGCCCGGCCCGTAGTCGATCCGCATTTCCGAAACGCCCTCGCCTACGGGTCTGACATCTCCCGGGTTTCCGGCGGCCAGTCGTTCGATGCGGACGAGCACACGAGCGCGGGCGCGAACGTCCCGCAGACTGTCCAGCCATCTGGCGTAGACCTCCGTCTTGCGAACCTCGATCATACACCAAATGTATCCTTCTGGCTACAATCGGTCAATTTTGGCTTAACATTCCGGGATGACGACGATTCGTCTGCGTTCACACCGGCCCGGCGTTGCGGCACATTGGGGCGTCGCGGCGCGGAGGAGGCAAGGCATGTCGAGGGAAACGGTGATCGAACGGCTCGATGCCGAGGTCGAGGATTTCGTCGGGCGCTGTCTGATCTTTCCCCACGACGCCTGGACGCCCAACCGCTGCCGCGCCTGGGTGCTGCAGCACCGGCTGAACTCGCGCCAGCGCAACTCGGTGCTCAAGCTCAAGACCGCGACCAACTGCCCGGTGTGGGAGATCAAGCTCGACATCATCCACGCCTGCTCGCAGGAGATCGTCGCCGACCACGAGTTCGGCGGCGGCGAGCCGCACTGGCAGATCCTGGAGGATCTCGGCGTGCGCATCGGCATGGACCGGGACGAGATCCAGGCGGCCACACCGACCCCCACCACCCAGCTCTGCTGGGACGCCTGGATGGGCCTGATGGCGAACTGCCACTGGCTGCTGGGGCTGATCGCCAATACCTGCTCGGAACGGGTCAACGTGCCGGGCTACGGCACGGGCGAGGCGCGCGAGCGCGGCTGGAACGCGATGGTGGGCGAACGCTGGCGCGAGATCTGGGACCTGAGCGAAGACGACGTGCGCTTCTTCACCCTCCACACCGAGGCCGACCGCGAGCACTCCGACCTCGGCTGGAACACGGTCGCCGAGTACGCTGAGGAGCTCGGCCTGGAGGACGAGGTGGTGGAGGCCTGCCGCCGCAACCTCGTGGTGTGGGAGACCTATTTCAACGGCATCTGCCGTCTCGGCGACGCGATGGACGCGGAGGAGTAATGGACGAACGGCTCGCGCTGATCGGCTACGGCGCGATCGGGCAGGCGATCGTTGCTCGCCTGCGCGAATTGGGCGAGCTCGACCGGCTCGACGGCATCCTGGCGCGCTCCCGGCTCGAGGCCGACCCGGGCGTGCCCGTGTGGTACGAAACCCGTGAGATGCTCGCCGTCGAGCCCGACATCGTGATCGAGGCGGCGGGGCACGAGGCGCTGAGCGCGATCGGCCCCGCGGTCGTCGCCTCGGGCGCCGATTTGATCGTCGCCGCGGTGGGCGCGCTCGCCGACGACGCGTTCGCCGCCGAACTGCGCGAGGCCGCGCGCGACGGGGCCAGGGTGATCGTGCCGCCGGGCGCGGTGGCCGGGCTCGATGGGCTGGTGGCGGCGCGCACCGCCGGGCTGGAGCGTGTCACCTACTCGTCCTACAAGCCGCCGCATGCCTGGCGCGGCACGCGCGCCGAACGGGTCGTCGACCTCGACCACGCGGAGGAGGAAATCGTCTTCTTCACCGGCAGCGCACGCGAGGCGGCGCTGCACTATCCGCAGAACGCCAATGTCGGGGCCGCGGTCTCCATCGCCGGGCTCGGGCTCGACGAGACGCGGGTGCGGCTGATCTCGTCCAGGAAGGTGGACGACCCGCTCGGCGTCATCGAGGCCTCCGGCGCGTTCGGCGAATTCCGCTTCGAATGCCTCGCCAAAGCGTCCCCGGACAACCCCAAGACCTCCGCCATCACCGCCGACAGCCTGCTCCAATGCGCGCGGTTGGGGATCGGGATTCCTGCGTTCGGGGCGTAGGCCGTCCCTACACCCCCGGGCAGGTCGAGGTGACGCCGCCGTCCACCACCAGGGTCTGGCCGGTGACGTAGGAGGATTCGTCCGACGCCAGATAGAGCGAGGCGTAGGCCACGTCCCACCCCGTCCCCATCCGCCCGAGCGGCACGATGGCGTCGCGCGCCCTGCCGTACTCCTCGGCCGAGGTGTAGCCCTTGTAGGCGTAGGACGGCTTGCCCTTGATGTCGCGCCGGGTGAACGGGGTGTCCATATAGCCCGGCAGCACGCAGTTGGCGCGGATCCGCTTGGAGGCGTATTGCAGCGCGATGTTCCGGGTGAACTCGTTGAGCGCGCCCTTGCCCGTGGCGTAGGTCGTCATCGGCACGTTGAGATGCCGGATGCCGCCGATCGAGGAGATGTTGACGATGGAGCCGCCGCCCTGGTCCTCCATGATGGGGATCACCGCCTTGCAGGTGAGAAAGGCCGACGTCACGTTGATGTCGAACGTGTCGTACCAGTCCTCGACCGTGACCGTCGGCAGCGCGCGGCCCGGCCCGACCCCGCCGACATTGTTGTGCAGCACGTCGATGCGCCCATAGGCCGCCATGCACGCCTCGACCGTCGCCGCCACCGAATCCGGCTTCGTCACGTCGGCCGCCCACGCAGTCGCCTCTCCACCCTCGGATTCGACGATTCCGGCGGTCTCCTCGGCGGCCTCGATATTGATGTCGACGGCGAAGACCTTCGCGCCCTCGCGCCCGTAGACCACCGCCGTCGCCTTGCCGTTGCCCCAGCCCGGCCCGACCGCGCCCGCGCCGGTCACCAGCGCGACCTTGCCCGCCAAACGGTCGCCCCGTTTCACCTCTTCCGACATCGCGCTCCCCTTGTCCGCGAACTCACGCGCCGCCGCATCGCCTCTCGCCAATGCCGGCCGCGCGACTATTGTAGGCGCGCGCGGCGTCCCGGCGAAGGAGCACCCCCATGAAGATCGACGGCCGATGCCATTGCGGCAGCATCGCCTACGAGGCCGAAATCGACCCGGAAAAGGTGCGGATCTGCCACTGCACCGACTGCCAGCGTCTGTCGGCCACGGCGTTCCGGGTATCCGTCGGCACGCCGGAGGAAAATTTCACCCTGCTCTCGGGCGCGCCGAAGACCTACGTCAAGATCGGCGAGAACGGCGCCCGGCGGGCGCAGGTGTTCTGCCCGGACTGCGGCTCGCAGATCTACGCGACCGCGGCGGACGGCGGCGGCCCCAGGGTCTTCAACCTGCGGACCGGGACCATCGACCAGCGCGACGAACTCAAGCCCCGGTCGCAGATCTGGAAGCGCTCCGCGCAGGCCTGGATCGGCGAGATCGAGTCCCTCCCGGCGAGGGACATGCAGTAGCCCCGCCATGCGCCCGCGAACGATCGTCTCGGCGCTCGTCGTCGTCGCGGGCGTCGCGATCTGGTTCCTGCCCGATCCGGCGGGCGGGCCGGAAGGCGTGTGGCATGCCTGCGCGGTCGTCGTCATCGCCATCGGCCTCTGGGCGACGGCGGTTCTGCCGGAATATTTCACGGCGCTGGTCTTCCTCCTGCTGGCGGTCACGGTCGGCGGGATCGCGCCCGACCTCGCCTTCTCGGGGTTTCATTCGACCGCGGCGTGGCTGATCTTCGGCGGGCTGGTGATCGGCCACGCCGTCGAGACCACCGGGCTCGGCGCGCGGGTCGCCGCCGTGATCATCCCCCGTATCGGGACCGGCTACCTGCCGATCCTGGCCGGCATCGTGGCGGCCGCGGCGGCGATGGGCTTCCTGGTGCCGTCCAATTCGGGCCGCGTGGCGATCCTCGTTCCCATCGTGGCGGCGCTGGCGGGCCGGCTGGGGTTCGAGCGGGGATCCAACGGCCGCGCGGCGCTGGTGCTCGCCGCCGCCTGCGGCACCCTCTATGCCGGATTCGGCGTCCTCCCGGCGGCGGTCCCGAACCTGATCATGGTCGGCGCGGCGGAGAGCATTTACGGCGTCGGCATCAGGTTCGCCGAATACGGCTTCATGCATTTCCCGGTGCTGGGGCTGGTGACCGTCGCCGGGCTGCCGCTCATCCTGCGGGCGCTGTTCCCGGACCGGCCGCGCGCGGTCGAGGCCGCGGCGCCCCCCGCCCCGTGGAACCGCGGTCAGGTCACCCTGTCCGGGCTGCTGGTGCTCGCCCTGGTGCTGTGGATGACCGACTTCGCGCACGGCGTGGCGCCGGGCTGGGTCGCGCTCGGGGTGGGGCTGCTCTGCCTGATGCCCCGCATCGGGGTCGAAGCGCCTTCCGCCCTGATATCCCGCATCAATTTCGGGCCCTGGTTCTTCATCGTGGCGGTGGTCGCGATCGGCGCCATCGTCTCCAGGTCGGGGCTGGGCGGCATCGTCTCCGACCGCCTGTTCTCCGCGGTGACCTTCGTCGAGGGCGCGGACCTGCTGAACCTCGCCATCGTCGGCGCCATCGGCATGGTGATGAGCCTGCTGGCCGGCGTGCCGGGTCAGCCGGCGATCATGACTCCGCTGGCGACCGAGATCGCCGCCGCCACCGGATGGCCGCTCGCGACCGCCGTCCAGGCGCAGGTGCTCACCTGGACGATGGCAATCTTCCCCTACCAGCTGCCGCCGCTGTTGCTCGCGATCCATATCGGGGGGGTCTCGTCCGGCGCGCTGGTCCGCGTGCTGATCGCCATGACCGCGGCCGCATGGATCGCGATCCTCCCCCTCACCTGGGCCTGGTGGTCGCTGCTCGGCCTGTTCGGGTGAGGCCGGGATGGCGCCGGAATCCGCCCGTTTCGGATCGAACCGCTCTTCGCGATGCCTGTCCCCACCCCGTCATGCCCGGACTTGTTCCGGGCATCCACGTCTTGCGGCATCGCGGTGCGAG
>JAPPIT010000135.1 GCA_028820505.1 Defluviicoccus sp. | reverse complement strand
GGCGGGGGGCGGAGACGGGGGAGATGGCGATGCGCCGGAATTCGTGTCCCGAGCCGGCCGATCCGTCGGAAGCCCCCCGGTACGCAGGCCATTCGCCCGGCCGGCCGGAATTAAACCGGACAGCAGCGGAACGAGTCCGGGCATGACGGAAGACGTGTCGCGTCGCGGGCCTCCCGCCTCGTCAGGTAATCTATATAAGGACCGTGCCGGGCGTGGCGCCGGTGTGCTCGCCGTCTTCGAACACCGGCACGCCGTTGACCCAGACCCGGTCGACGCCTTCGGCGTAGCTGTGCGGCTCCCGGTAGGTCGCGGTTTCCGCGACGGTCTCGGGGTCGAAAACCGTCACGTCCGCGGCGAATCCCTCGCGCAGCAATCCGCGCCCGGAAATGCCGAGCGCGCGGGCCGAGGCGCCGGTCATCTTGTGGATCGCGGTCTCGATCGGGATCAGGCCGAGCTCGCGGACATAGCGGCCGAGAATGCGGGCGAAGGTGCCGTAAAAGCGAGGGTGCGGCTTCCCCTGCCCCGTGGTGCCGTAGGGCGCGACCGCATTGCCGTCGGACCCCACCATGACGCTCGGCGAGGCGATCAGCGTCCGGATGTCGTCCTCGGAAATCGAGGAGACCAGCACCCGGGTCTGGCCGCGGTCGGCGACGAGGTAGTCGAGCGCCGCCTCGAACGGGTCGATCCCCTGTTCCGCCGCGATGTCCTCGACGGTGCGCCCCGCATATTGCGGGCGATCGGGAGATATCGAGATGCGCACCGCATCCCATGACGGAATCCGGCCGAAATTGTTGAGCCCATCCGCCGCGACCTCCGCACGGACGCGGGCGCGGACATCGGCGCCGCCGAGGCGGTCGAGCATGGCGTCGATCCCCCCCTCCTGCAGCCAGCTCGGAAACAGGTTGCGCAGCGGGTTGCTGGCGGCCTCGTAGGGGTACTGGTCGCAGTCGATTTCCGCGCCTTGCCGCCGCGCATCCTCCAGCCGCTCCAGGAGGCGTTCCGCCCCGCCCCAGTTGTCCATGCCGGACAGCTTGATGTGGACGATCTGGACATGAACGCCGGTCCGTTCGGCGAATTCGATGGCCTCCTCGACGGAATCGAAGACCGAATCGGATTCGTCGCGGAGATGGGTGAAGTAGCGCGCGCCGCGGCGCTTGAGCACCCGGCCGAGAGCCACGAGCTCCTCGCCCTCGGCATACGAGCCGGGCGCGGTGAACAGGCCCGACGACATGCCGAGCGCGCCGGCGGCGAGCGCTTCCTCGAGCAGCATCGTCATCTCGGCGAGCTCGTGCGGCTCCGGCGGGCGGTCGTCCATCCCCATCGTCATCAGGCGAAGCGTGTTGTGTCCAACCAGCATCACCCGGTTGACCGAGGTCGCCGGATAGGTCCGCACGTAATCCGCAAAGCTGGTCTCGACGAAATCGAGCCACGGCGCGCTCGGGCTCAGATACTGCTTCAGCGCTTCGGCCTTGCCCGGCAGGGCGGGCGCGCAGGAATAGCCGCAATGGCCGATGACCTCGGTGGTCACCCCCTGGCGCACCTTGCTCTCCGACAGCGGCATCAGCGGCAGCGTCCAGTCGGAATGGGTCTTGATGTCGATGAAGCCGGGCGCGACGACTCTTCGGGCGGCGTCCACGACCGCGGCACCGCCGGTCGTCAGGTCGTCGCCGATCGCCCGAATGCGGCCGTTCTCGACGACGACGTCCGCGATCCGCCCGGGCGCGCCCGAGCCGTCGACGACGGTGCCGCCGCGAATGACGAACGGCTCAGTCATCGTCGAGGCGCATCAGCCGCCTTGCATTGCCGCCGTAAAGCTTCTTCTCGTCCTCTTCCGAGAGGCTGAGATCCTCGATCGACCGGAAGGTCTCGCGCACCGGCGCGAACGGGCAGTCGGTCGAGAACACCGCGTGGTCGATCCCGAAGAATTCGAGCCCGCACTTGATCCCGAGATTGGACCCGAACATCGCGGTATCGCCGTAGAACATCCTGAAATAGTCGAGATGCGGCTTCTCCAGCGAGGACAGGACCTCGGAGTGGTCCTCGTCGGTGGTGCGCTGGCCGAGCACCGCCATGCCCGGGCCGATGCGGCCGTCGAAGAACGGGATCATGCCACCCATGTGGTGGGTGACGATCTTGATCCCCGGATGCCGGTCGAACAGCCCGGAGAACACCAGCCGCGCCATCGCTACGGAGGTCTCGTAGGGCCAGCCGAAACACCACCACATCTCGAAGCGCGACCGGTCCTCGCCCTTGTAGTCGGGCATGTCGGCACCGCGCGCCGGGTGCATCCAGATCGGCAGGTCGTACTCCGCCATCGCGGCGAACAAGGGCTGGAACTCGGGCTCGTCGAGCGGCCTGCCGCCGACATTGGTGAAGATCTGGATGCCGCGGGCGCCGAGGTCGCGGATGGAGCGGTGCAGCTCGTCCATCGCCGAATCCATGTCGTGCATGGCGAGCGCGGCGATGAAGGCGACGAACCGGTCGGGGTGCCGGCGTACCAGGTCCGCCATCGCGTCGTTGGCGATGCGCGCGAGCTCCGTTCCCGTCGCCGGGTCGGTGATGTCCTCGAGCGGCGGGTTGGGGAGCGAGATCACCTGCCCGTACTCGCCGAACTCGTCCATCAGCCGAAAGCGGATGTCGAGGTCGTGGATCATCTTCACCTGGCTCATCCGCTTGCCGATGTTTTCCAGCCTGGGCGCGGCCTTCGACATATGGCGGTAGAAATCGCCGGGGAAGATGTGGGTGTAGATGTCGATCGTCATCGGCGTCATCTCCGGCGCTCAGCGCGCGACGGTGGCGAGGTTGCTGGGCTTGGCCGGGTCGAGAACGATCTTGCCGCTCTCACCGACTTCCTTTCGGATTTCGTCCCACTCGTCGTGCAGGATCCGGTTGCTGCCGCGGAAATGCGGCATCACGTAGCGCGCGACCATGTCGAGCGTGCGGCGGTATTTCTCGTGATCGGTCCACTCGTGGGTGGTCAGCATGACCCCGCCGAACCCGCCCGTCTCCTCCTGCTTGCGCTCGATCCAGGCGATCATGTCGTCCGGCGTTCCGACGACGAAGTCGCGCCGCTCGACGCAGGATTCGGGCGTGAACTGCTCGAAGGGCTGGCCGGGATACTCCTCATAGGCCGGCTTGAGGCCGATGGCGGAGAAGTATTCCGCCTCGCTCATGAGTCCCTCGGCGGCCTCGTCCCAGGCGCGGTCGCTTGTCTCGGCGAGGTGGATCGCGGTGGCGAGCCGCCAGTTGCCGCGGTCGGCGGTCTTTCCGGCGGCGGCGGCACCGGCCTCGACCCGGGCCCATTGCGACTTCGCATCACCGTAATGGGCGGCGAGGTTCTTGCCGACCGGCTGCAGCAGCAGCATGTCGTGCCGCCCGGCGAGTTCCAGATTGGCCGCCGTGCCGGACGTCGCGATGGCAAGCGGCATCCGGGGCTGCTGGTAGGACAGCAGCTGCAGGCGCAGATCGTCGAAGGACCAGAACTCGCCGCGATGACTGACCGGCTCGCTCGACTCGAGCAGCCGCACGATCACGTCGATCGCCTCGTACATCATCGGGTAGAGCCGGTCGTCGGTGAGAGCGAAGAGCTTCTTGTCGGTCGCCAGGTTGCACGGCCCGACGCCGAGGATCGCCCGTCCGCGGGTCAAATGGTCGAGAAACGCCATCCGCTCGGCGACGTGAAACGGATGGTGGAACGGCAGGCTGATCACCGAGGTGCCGAGGCGGATGCGGTGCGCCTTCGCCGCCGCCATGGCGAGCGCCATCTCGGGCGCCGGCATCGTCTCCCATCCGCCCGAATGGTGCTCGCCGATGAAGAACTCGTCGTAATCCAGCTCGTCGGCGAGATGGATCAACCCGATGTCGCGCTCGAAGGCGAGCGTCGGGTTCTCCCGCGGATGGTGGACGGGCATCATGAAAAACGAGAACTTCATCGCGCGCGGCCTCGCCTGGTCGGGGTGGCGGCCATCCTCGCGATTGCCCCGGGACGGCGCAACGCTTTTCCCGCCGGCTGCCTCCGCATGGCGGATGGCGTGCGGGCGTCGTAAGGTGGCCGGACGCCGTTCCCTCCCAGCGACGACAGGACCCCCATGGCGACGTTGGATGCCGCAGTAAGCCGCGATGCGAAGGTGGTCGCGCTGGTCTGCGTCCCCCACATGATGAGCCATGCCTATTTCCTGGTCCTGCCGACGCTGTTTCCGCTGCTCAAGGCCGCGCTCGACCTCAGCTATACCGACCTCGGGCTGGCGCTGACGGCATTCGGCCTCGCGGCGGGTCTCGGCCAGTTGCCGGTCGGCTTCCTGGTCGACTGGATCGGCGGCCGCCCGCTTCTGATCCTCGGCATGGCCGTCCAGGGCACCGCCATCGGGCTGATCGGCTTCGTCGATGCCTATTGGCAGATCATGGTCCTCATGGGCATCGCCGGACTCGCCCACACGGTCTACCACCCCGCCGACTACGCCATCCTAACCGCGACCGTGGACCCCCGCCGGATGGGGCGGGCCTACGGCGTCCACGCCTTCACCGGCAATCTCGGCTTCGCCATCGCGCCGGTCTTCATGGTGACCGTCTCGGCGCTGTGGGACTGGCGCGCGGCGTTCGCGGCGATCGGCGCGATCGGCGTGCTGGTTGCGGCGGTGTTGTTCCTCTACCGCGACCTGCTGCGCCAGGACCGCCGGCGCGGCACGCCGGGCGAGGGGGCGGCGCCGGTCGGCGCGAAGGCGGGGCTGCGCTTCCTGATGAGCGCCCCGATCCTCATCTGCTTCGCCTTCTTCGTCCTCCAGATGGCCGGGGCGGGCGGGCTCCGTTCCTTCACCGTCGCGGCGCTGGACCAGCTCTTTTCCACCCCGCTCGCGGTGGTCAACACGGCGCTTTTCGGGCTGCTGGTCGGGAGCGCCATCGGCACGCTGGCAGGCGCGGGTTACGCCGACCGGGTGGGTCCCCGGATCGGCACCGCCGTGCTGACGCTCGGCCCCGCGGCGCTGCTGATCGTGCTGGTGGGCGCGGTGCCGATGCCGCTGATCCTGCTGACGGCGGTGCTGGCGGCGATCGGCTTCGCGCTCGGCTTTCTCATGCCCTCGCGCGACCTGCTGCTGCGGTCGGTCACGCCGGACGGGGCGATGGGACGGGCGATGGGTTTCGCTTCCAGCGGGGCCAACCTCGCGGGCGGTCTGGTGCCGATCCTCTTCGGCTGGATGCTGGACAATTTCGACCCGCGATGGATTTTCTGGGTCGCCGCGGCGTTCGTGGCGATGGCGCTGCTGACTTTCTCCACCGTCAAGGGGCGCTACGCGGGATGAGTGCGCCGTCGGCAAGTCCGGCCCACTCCGCCCGCGTGATCTCGCTGGTCGGCGCGGCGCACCTGATGAGCCACGTCTACCAGCTCGCCCTGCCGCCGCTGTTTCCCCTGCTCGCGCGCGACTTCGAGGTGAGCTACACCGCGCTCGGCCTGCTGGTCAGCGTGTTCAGCGTCGCGGCCGTGCTGGGTCAGGTGCCGATGGGGTTCGTCGTGGACCGTATCGGCGGCGGCAGGGTGCTGATCGCCGGCCTCTTCGTCCAGGCGGCGGCGATCGCGGCGGTGGCGGCGGTTCCGTCCTACTGGGTACTGGTCCTCGTCATCGCCGTCGCGGGTCTCGCGCACTCTGTCTATCACCCGGCGGACTATGCGATTCTGTCCCGCGCCGTGCCGGAAGGGAGGCTCGGTCGCGCCTACACGTTCCACTCGTTCAGCGGAAACATCGGGACGGCCGTTGCGCCGATGGCGATGGTCGGTCTTGCCGCGTTCTGGGACTGGCGGGGGGCTTGCCTCCTCGTCGGCCTCGCGGGGATCGCCGTCGCGCTGGGCCTGATCCCGTTCGGCGGGCTGCTGCGCGGGGAAGACGCGAAGCACGGCGGCGCGGCGCCCGCCGCGTCCGGCTCCGTCCCGGGCACGAGCTTGCGAGCGGGGGTGGCGCTGCTGCTGTCGGTGCCGATCCTCCTTTGCTTCTTCTTCTTCGTCATCCTCAACACCGCCTTCGTCGGGGTCCGTGTGTTCGCACCCTCGGCACTCGTCGAGATGTACGCCGTCCCGCTCGCCACCGCGAACGGCGCGCTCACGGGATTCATCGTCGGCTCGGCCGTGGGAATTCTCGCCGGGGGCGTGCTCGCCGACCGCCTCGGCGCGCGCAGCCTGACGGCGGTGATCGGGCTGATCGGCGCGGGCGCGCTGCTGATCGTCCTCGGCGAGGTTTCGCTTCCCGTGGCCGCGGTCGTGGGCCTGCTGACCCTTGCCGGCTTTCTCCGCGGCATCGTCCAGGGGACGCGCGACCTGATGGTCTACGCGGCGACGCCGGCGGGGGCGCACGGCAAGGTCTTCGCCTTCGTTTCCACCGGCGGACATGTCGGCACCGCGATCATGCCCCTGGTGTTCGGCTGGATCCTGGATGCGGGCGAGCCGCGGCTCACCTTCCTGATCGCGGGAATTCTCGCGCTCGCGGCGCTCGCCACCTTCGTGACGGTGCGACGCCGGGTTGCTGGATAGCTTGCCGCCGTCTCCGGGAGGCCGCAAACTTCGCCGCGATGGCGAAAAAGAAGAAAATGCACCTGGCGCAGTTCCTGGTGCACGGGCCGACCTATCACAGCCTCGCCATGTGGCGGCACCCGAAAACGGCCGGGGCGGGCTACGCGTGGGATCGCCCCGAGCTTTACCAGCACATTGCGCGGGTCTGCGAGCGCGGCCGCTTCGACATGGTGTTCTTCGCCGACCTCAACTACATCGCCGACACCTATACCGGCAGCCTCGGCCCCGCGCTCCGCAGCGCGGCGCAGGCGCCGGAGCACGATCCCATCCCGCTCCTTCCCTTTCTCGCCGCCGTCACCGAGCGGATCGGCGTCGCCTCCACCTTCTCCGTCAGCCACGCCCATCCGTTCTACGCCGCGCGCCTGTGGGCCACGCTCGACCATCTTACCCGGGGCCGGGCGGGCTGGAACGTGGTCACTTCGCTCAACAGCAACCAGGCCGCGAACTACGGGGAGGAGCGCCAGCCCGCCGACGCGCGCTATGACCGGGCGCACGAGTTCATGGAGGTCTGCCGCAAGCTATGGGACTCGTGGGACGAGGACGCGGTGGTAATCGACCGGGAGAACGCAATGTTCGCCGATCCCGACAGGGTGCGCCGCATCGAGCACGAAGGCCGCTTCTTCAAGTCCCGCGGGCCCCTCAACGTCACGCCGTCGCCGCAAAGAGGTCCCGCGATCCTGCAGGCCGGCACTTCGCCCAAGGGCCGGGACTTCGCGGCCAGATACGCCGATGCGATCTTCGCGATCCAGCCGCGCGCCGTGGACGCGGCGGCCTACTATGTCTCGATCAAGGGCCTGATGTCGGATCTCGGGCGCGATCCCAACGAGTGCAAGATCCTGTACGGGATGCAGCCGATCGTCGGCGCGACGGATGCCGAGGCGCGCGAGAAGCAGGAGGAACACAACGCGCTGGTGCCGTTCGAAGGCGGCATGGCGATCCTGTCCGCGCATCTCGACTTCGATCTCTCGAAGCTGCCCCCGGACGCGATCATGGCGGAGCGCCCTGAGCCCCAGCTCCATCGTTTCCGTACCCGCTTTCGCAAACCCGACGGCACGCCGATGACCGTCGCCGAAGTGGCCGCGCGGCACGGCCAGAGCGTGGGGCTGCCGCAATTCGTCGGCACGCCCTCCGGGGTCGCCGACCGGATGGAGGCGTTTGTCGAAGAGGTGGGCGGCGACGGCTTCATGCTGTCTCCCACCCACACGCCCGGCGCCATCGAGGAGTTCGTCGATCTGGTGGTGCCGGAACTGCAGCGCCGCGGCCTGCTGCGCACCGAGTACAAGGGCCGAACCCAACGTGAGATCCTCTGCGAGGGGGACTAGGTGGAAGGGCCGGCAACTCGACGCCCTCCCGCTCGCTGCATTACAATCGGCCGCCACACCGGATGCCGGATTCTCTTGCGATGACCGATACCTCCTTGCCTTTGTCGCGGTTCAAGGTGCTCGACCTCACGCGTGCGCGGTCGGGACCGACCTGCGTCCGCCAGCTCGCCGACTGGGGCGCGGACGTCATCAAGATCGAGGCGCCGGGAGCCGACGGCGACAACGGCGGACGCAATTCGTCCGATTTCCAGAATCTGCACCGCAACAAGCGCTCCATGACGCTGAACCTGAAGGCGCCGGAGGGCCGGGAAATCTTCCTGAAGCTCGTCGAGACGGCCGATGTGGTGGTGGAAAACTACCGGCCGAAGGTCAAGGATCGCCTCGGCATCGACTACCGCTCGCTCAGGTCGGTCAACTCGGCAATCGTGCTCGGCAGTATTTCGGGGTTCGGCCAGGACGGCCCCTATGCGGACCGGCCGGGCTACGACCAGGTGGCACAGGGCATGGGCGGGTTGATGTCGGTCACCGGACTTCCGGGACAGGGGCCGGTGCGCGCGGGCACCGCGATCGCCGACATCACGGCGGGGCTCTATTGCGCGATGGGAATCATGGCGGCGTTGCTCGAACGCGAGGTGTCGGGCGAAGGCCAATGGGTCGATTCATCGCTGCTCGCGGCGCAGATCGCGGTGATGGACTTCCAGGCCGCGCGCTGGACGGTCGACCGCGAGGTCGCGCCGCAGGCCGGCAACGATCACCCGCTCTACATGCCGACCGGAATGTTCGAGACGTCGGACGGCTGCATCAACATCGCGGCGTCCGGCGACGAGATGTTCGCGCGGCTCTGCAAGGCACTCGGCACCGAGGAGCTGCTCGACGATCCGCGCTTTTCCGACGGGCCCGCCAGGGGCAGGAACCGGAGCGCGTTGAGCGAGGCGATAGGCGCGGTCACCGGCACCGGAACGACCGCGGAATGGGTCGACCGGCTGAACGGTCACGGCGTGCCCTCAGGCCCGGTCTACAGCCTCGACGGGACCTTCGCCGACCCGCAGGTCAGACATATCGGGATGGCGGCGCCGGTCGATCATCCGACCCGGGGAAGCATGGAATTGGTCGGCCAGCCGGTGCGGTTCCACCGGACCCCGTGGCAGCTGCGCAACGCATGCCCGGAAATGGGCGAGCACACCGACGCCATCCTGGCCGATCTCGGCTATTCGGAAGGAGAGATCGACACGCTGAGGGAGCGAAAGGTGCTATGAGCCTCTATTCGGTCCAGAAGCTGATCTACCAGCTCAACCGCGATCCGCACACGCGGCAGCGTTACGAGGAGGACTTCGAGGCGCTGCTGCTGGAATACCCGATGACGGAGGAGGAGAGCCGGGCGATCCGCGAACCCGACATCGGGCTTCTCTACGTGCTGGGCGTGAACGGGCAGTTGCTGATGCACTACGCGGCGCTCAGGGGCTATCCGTGGAACGACTATCTCGAGGCCATGCGCGATGGCGTGCGGCGCCACGGGCCGGTGCGGGCGGGCCTTTATGCGATGGTGGGGGAGGAATCCAACCGATGAGCCTCGTTTTCGCCGGCGTGTGCAGCCACGCCCCGGGCATCACCGGGCGCGCCGACAGGGTGGAACCGGAACGCCTCGCGCGCCTCCATGCGGCCTACGGCCGGATGCGGGAGGCCATTGAAGCGGCCGAGCCGGACACCCTGCTGGTCGTCGGGGCGGAGCATTTCGCCAATTTCTTCATGGACAACATGCCGGCCTACTGCATCGGGATGGCGGACAGCTTCGAGGGCCCGATCGAGGACCCGGATTGGCTTGCCATCCCGCGCACCGCGATCCCGGGCAACGCCGATCTCGCGCGCCGGCTGATCGAGCGGGTGCTGGAAGACGTCGACGTCGCGTACGCGGAGGAGTGGAAGTTCGATCACGGGATCATGGTTCCGCTGCATTTCCTGACCCCGCGCTACGACCTTCCGGTGATCCCCGCCAACATCAACTGCCAGGGACCGCCGCTGACGCCGGTCCATCGGTCCTATGCCTTCGGCGAGGCGTTGCGGCGCGCCTGCGACGCGGTGCCGGAACGGATCGCCATGATCGGCACCGGCGGGATCTCCCACTGGCCGGCCACGCCGGACTCGGGAAAGATCAACGAGGAATGGGACCGTGCGTTTCTCGACCGGCTCGTCGCCAACGACCGGGATGCGCTGCTTTCCTACAAGGACGCGGAGACGTACCGGGACGGAGGCCAGGGCGGATTCGAAATCCGCACCTTCATCGCCGTTGCGGGCGCCGTCGACGGGGCGAAGGGCGAGATCTGGCATTACGACCCGGTGCCGCACTTCGCCGTCGGCTGCACGGTGGGGGTGATGGCGATCGCGTGACCGGCTGGCCCGAATGCGGCGCTCGGCTTGCGCCGCCGAGAGCCGCCGACTAGTTTCCGCCCCGCGATGCAAGAGACCCAGCCGCGCGCGCGGATCCGGTTCCGAGACGAAGGACCCGAAGTCGAGGACTTCAAGACCGAAGTCATCGAAAACCTGTCCCGGGAGCGCAAGACGCTTCCCTGCAAGTTCTTCTACGACAAGACGGGCTCGGCCCTGTTCGATCGCATCTGCGAGCTCGACGAGTATTACCCGACCCGCACCGAAATCTCGCTCCTTGCGCGCCACGGCGAGGAGTTCGCCGAACTCAGCGGTCGCGCCTGCCACGTCATAGAGTTCGGCAGCGGTTCGAGCGTCAAGGTGAAACTTCTGCTGGACAAGCTGGACGAGCCCGCGACCTACACGGCGATCGACATCTCCAGGGACCATCTGATCGGCGCCACCAGCGCGCTCGCCGAGGAATTCCCCGAGATCGACGTGGAGGCGGTGTGGGCGGACTACACCCAGCCTCTCAGCATGGGGCGGGAGAACGGCGATGCGGGCCGCAGGCTCGGTTTCTTCCCGGGATCGACCATCGGCAATTTCGCTCCGGAAGAGGCGCATGCATTTCTGGAACGCTCCGCCGAAACCATCGGCGCGGGCGGGTCGATGCTGATCGGGGTCGACCTCAAGAAGGACGAGGAGACGCTGATCGCGGCGTACAACGACCGCGAAGGCGTGACCGCGGCCTTCAACGAGAACCTGCTGGCCCGCATCAACCGGGAACTGGAGGCCGATTTCGACCTGTCCGCCTTCTCCCACGATGCGGTCTATAACCGCGAGCACGGCCGGATCGAGATGCACCTGGTGAGCGAACGAGACCAGACCGCGACGATCGGCGACCGGTCCTTCGACTTCCGCGCGGGCGAGACCATTCACACCGAAAACTCCTACAAGTACAGCATCGAGCAGTTCCAGGGATTGTGCCGTGAGGCGAACTACGAGCCGGTCCAGGCATGGACCGACCCGGCCGGGATGTTCAGCCTCCATTACCTGAACGTCGCCTGAAAACCCGCCCGGGGGACGTTGCGGTCCGGGGACTGGAATTCCGGACGGCGCGATACGATTTATCGAATAGACGAGTGCCACGCGCGGCGGAATGCCGGGTGGATGGCATGTCTGCGCGTTCCGGCGGGCGGAAGGGGTTGGAAGGAGCGGGAAGCGGGGATGGACAAGACCGACCGGGCGAAGCCGAACACGGGCCGCCGCCGGCGGCGCGGGCGCCGCATGCGGTTGCGCATCGTGCGGCATATCCGCGCCTATTTTTTCGCCGGCGTCCTCGTGACCGCCCCTATCGCGATCACCTTTTATCTCGCCTGGCTGATCATCAACTGGATCGACAGCAAGATCACGCCGCTGATCCCGGCGGCCTACAACCCGGAGACCTATCTGCCGTTCGGCATCCCGGGCCTCGGGCTCATAATCTCATTTGTGCTGCTCACGCTGATCGGCGCGATGGCGGCGGGCGCGATCGGACGTTTCGGGGTCAAAATGACGGAGCGCCTGCTCGCCCGGATGCCTGTCATCCGCAGTGTCTACAGCGCGACCAAGCAGATCTTCGAAACCGTCCTAAGGCAGCAATCGACCGCGTTTCGCCAGGTCGTCCTGTTCGAGTATCCGCGCCGCGGCAGTTGGGCGATCGGCTTCATCACGGGGAAAACGCTCGGCGAGGTTCAAAGCGTCACCAGCGACGAGGTGGTGAACGTGTTCCTGCCGACCACTCCGAACCCGACCTCCGGTTACCTTCTGTTCGTTCCGCGCAAGGAGCTGATCGTGCTCAGCATGACCGTCGAAGAAGGGATCAAGATGGTCGTCTCCGGCGGCATCGTGACGCCGGAGGATCGTCGGAGCCTCGAAGAGCAGAAGATCAGGAAGGTCGCGCCGGCGGCACGCGACACGCAGACGATTCCCTATGACGAAGGCGACGCGGGATCGGCGGAAATCGAGGACCTGCGCGAGCGCCAGTCATCCTGAGCGCGCGGTCCTGACCGCAGCGTCCCGTTCGAACAGATAGAGCAGCGTCCTGAGCGCCTCTCCCCTGGGGGTCGCCAGCCCGGCGTCGCGCTCGACGATCAGCCGCGCGTCGTCGCGCGCCACGTCGAGCAGGTCGGCATGAGCGGAAAGGTCGGCGAGGCGGAAATCGGGGAGGCCGGATTGCCGGGTGCCCAGAAGCTCCCCTGCCCCTCTGAGACGCAGATCCTCCTCGGCGATCAGGAAGCCGTCGTCGGTCTCGCGCATCGTGTTGAGCCGCGCCCGGGCGGTCTCGGTCAACGGGCTTCCGTAGAGCAGCAGGCAGAACGAAGAGCGCGCGCCGCGGCCGACGCGCCCGCGCAGCTGGTGCAACTGGGCGAGCCCGAAACGCTCGGCGCGTTCCACCACCACGACGGACGCTTCCGGGACGTCGACGCCCACCTCGATCACCGTGGTCGCCACCAGAATGTCGATGCCGCCTTCGGCGAAACGGGCCATTACGGCGTCCTTCTCGGCGCCCTTCATCCGCCCGTGCAAGAGGCCTACGCGATCGCCGAACAGGGTTTCCAGAGCCGCGTGCCGCTCCGTCGCCGCCGCCAGATCGAGGGTCTCGGACTCGTCGACCACGGGACAAACCCAATAGATGCGCGCGCCATTTGCGATCGCTCGTCTGAGGCGCGCGATCACGTCGTTCAGCCGGTCGACCGGCAGGACCCGGGTATCGACGGGGCGGCGGCCCGGCGGCTTCTCGTGCAGCCGCGATACGTCGATGTCGCCATAGGCCGTCATCATCAGCGTGCGCGGGATGGGCGTCGCGGTCATCACCAGCACGTCCACCGCGCGCCCCTTGCCGGCGAGGGCCAGGCGCTGGTCGACGCCGAAGCGGTGCTGCTCGTCGATCACCGCGAATGCGAGATCGGCGAAGGCCACGCCTTCCTGCTGCAATGCGTGCGTACCGATGGCGAGCGACGTCGCGCCGCTTGCGAAACCGGCATATATCCGCCGCCGGTTCGCGCCGCGCTCGCGTCCGGTAAGGAGCGCGACGGACACCCCGATGCTGTTCGCGACCGGCTCGATCGTCGCGAAATGCTGTCGCGCCAGGATCTCGGTGGGCGCCATCAGCGCGGCCTGCGCCCCCGCCTCTACCGCCGTCAGCATCGCGAGGAATGCGACCACGGTCTTGCCGCTGCCGACGTCGCCCTGAAGCAGGCGGATCATGCATTCGGGCGAGCCCATGTCGGCGGCGATTTCGGCAACCGCCGTCTCCTGCGCACCGGTCAGCGGAAAGCCGAAATCGGCCAGCGCCCGTTCCCGCAGGGAGCCGTCGCCGGCGATGGCGCGGCCGGGCCGCGCACGCCGGTGCCGCCGTACCAGCGCGAGAGTGAGCTGGTTCGCCAGCAATTCGTCGTAGGCGAGGCGTTGCCGCGCCGGGTGCGAGGGCAGGAGCGCGGCCTCCTCCTCCGGTGCGTGCGCCTCGGCGACCGCCTCGCGCCAGCCCGGCCAGGACCTGCCCGCCAACCATCCCGGGTCCTGCCACTCGGGCAGGTCGGGCGCCCGGCTCACCGCCTCGGCCAAAATCCGCCCGAGCGGCTTCGACGTCAGCCCCGTGGTCAGCGGGTAGACCGGCTCGACCCTCTTGACGGCGTCGATCTCCCCCGGAGCGCCGATATGGTCGGGGTGGGTCATCTGGAGCCGGTCCCGGTAGCGTTCGACGCGGCCGCTGACCACGCGCTTCTCGCCGACCGGCAAGGCGGTTTCCAGATAACTTGCCTTGGCGTGGAAGAACACGAGATCGAGGGTCCCGGTGCCGTCGTGGCAGACCACGCGGTAGGGAACGCGCCGGTTGGGGGGCAGGACATGGCGGTCGACCTCGACCGTAACCGTGACGACCGCCTTGTCGGGCGCGCTCGCGATGGCGGGCGAGAACCGGCGGTCGACGATCCCGGTCGGCAGGTGCCAGAGCAGGTCGACGAACCGGGGACCCGCAAGACGCTCGACCGCCGCGCCGATACGCGGTCCGACGCCGGGCAGCGTCCGGATCTCGGCGAACAGGGGAAACAGGACTTCCGGGCGCATCGGCGGTGCCTGAGAATCGCGGTCGGGCCATCGGACAGCGCCCGCGTGCCGCCGTCAAGCGAGCGGGCGCGAGCCGCTCTGCCTCCCTTGCCCGCAGGGCGGCGCTGTGCGAGAGGTCTAGTCTTCCGCCCCACGGGAGCCCCGTCGTGGACCGAGGCCTGGACGCACGCCGCAAGCGATTACTGTTCCGCAGCCTGCGCCGGGGCACCAAGGAAAGCGACCTGGTGATCGGGGGATTCGCCAGATCGGCGCTCAGGGACCTCGACGAGCCGCAACTCGGCGCGCTCGAAGCGTTGCTGGACAGGCCCGATCCCGAGCTGCTGGGCTGGGTAATCGGCCTCCGCCCGGTGCCCCCGGAGTTCGACACCGACGTGATGGCCATGCTCAAGGCCTACAAGAGCGCGCTTTGAGCTCGCTTGCCGCCCTTCCGCACGAGCTCGACGCCGCCGGCGGGCCGGGCCGCGCGCTGCTCGCCGGCGTGCCGGAGGCGCTGGAGGCGCAGGTCATCGCCGGGCTCGCCACCGGCGGCGTCGGCGCACGGGTGCTCCATGTCGCGCGCGACGACGCGCGTCTCGCCCGGCTCGCGGAAGGGCTCGCCTTCTTCGCGCCGGAACTGCGGGTGTTGCGGCTTCCGGCATGGGACTGCCTGCCCTACGACCGGGTCTCGCCGGTAAGCGAGATCGTCGCGGAGCGGGTCGACACCATGGCACGGCTCGCCGGCGGCGACGCAGCGGCGGAAGGGCCGACGGTCGTCCTGACCACCGTGTCCGCCGCGCTGCAACGCCTGCCGCCGCGCGCGGTCTGGCGCGAGGCATCGGTCGACGCCGCGCCGGGAGAGATCGTCGATCTCGACCGCCTCACCGCATTTCTCGTCCGCAACGGCTACCAGCGCGCGGGCACGGTGCGAGAGCCGGGGGAATTCGCCATCCGGGGCGGGATCGTCGACCTGTTCCCGCCCGGACCGGACCGGCCGATCCGCCTCGACCTGTTCGGCGACACGCTGGAGGGAATCAGAAGCTTCGACGCGGGAACGCAGCGGACGACCGGCGCGCTGGACCGGATCGCGCTCTCCCCGATCAGCGAGATCGCCCTCGACCCGCCCTCCATCGGCCGGTTCCGCGCCGCCTACCGCGAACTGTTCGGCGCGGTGTCGGAGGACCCGCTCTACCAGGCCGTCAGCGAGGGGCGCAAGCAGATCGGCATGGAGCACTGGCTGCCGCTGTTCCACGAGACGCTGGAGACGGTGTTCGACTACCTGCCGGACGCGATGGTGACGCTCGAACACCAAATCGAGGCGGCGCGCGACGCAAGGCTGGAAATGATCGCCGACTACTACGACGCGCGGCGCGCGTTCCTGGAGACCGGGCGTTCGGGAGCGGACCGTGCGCCCCCCTACCGGCCGCTTCCGCCCGACCGCCTCTATCTCGACCCGGCGGAGTGGGACGGGCTGCTCGCCGAACGCAGGCTCGGCTACTTCCGGCCCTACGACGCGCCGGAGGACATGCCCCGCGGCGCGTTCGATTCGGTGGCGAATTTCGGCGGGCGCCGCGCGCCGGCCTTTACCGGCGCCGCCGCCGAAGCGGGCGGCGAGGAAGGGGACGTATTCGACCGTGTCCGCAGGGCAGTCGAAGCCCGCCGGAGACAGGGAACCCGCGTCGTGATCGCGGCATGGTCTCCGGGCTCGCGGGAGCGCCTGGGGCAACTGCTGGCGGAGCACGGGGCCCCGGGCTTCGTCCCGGTCGGGAACTGGCTCGAGGTCGAGGCCCTGCCGCCCGACCGGACGGCGCTCGCGGTGCTGGGCATCGAACAGGGCTTCGAGACGCCCGACCTTCTGGTGATCGGCGAACAGGACATTCTCGGGGAACGCCTCGCCCGGCCGCGCCGCCGCCGCGCCAGGAACTTCATCTCGGACGCTTCGGACCTCTCGCCGCAGGATCTCGTCGTTCATGTCGAGCACGGGATCGGCCGCTACGAGGGGATGGAGACGGTCGTTGCGGGCGGTGCGCCGCACGATTGCCTGCGCCTGACCTACGCGGGCGGTGACCGCCTCTACGTTCCGGTAGAGAGCCTGGAAGTACTGTCGCGCTACGGCTCGAGCGAGTCCGACGCGGCGCTCGACCGCCTCGGCACGGCTGCCTGGCAGCAGCGCAAGGCACGGCTCAGGAAGCGGCTGCTCGAAATGGCCGACGCGCTGATCGCGGTCGCCGCCGCCCGGAAACTGCATGCGGTGGACCCGGTCGCCGCGGAGCCGGGACTCTATGAGGCGTTTTGCGCGCGCTTTCCCTTCACCGAGACCGACGACCAGATCGAGGCGATCGACGCGACGCTGGCCGATCTCGGCCGCGGTCAGCCGATGGACCGGCTGATCTGCGGAGACGTGGGTTTCGGCAAGACGGAGATCGCCCTGAGGGCGGCGTTCAACGTCGTGCACGCGGGCGGACAGGTCGCGGTCGTGGTCCCGACGACGCTTCTGTCGCGCCAGCACTTCGTCACCTTCACCGAGCGCTTCGCCGGGCTTGCGGTCAATATCGGCCAGCTGTCGCGCCTGGTGTCCGCGAAAGACGCCGCCGCGACGAAAAAGGGGCTGGCCGACGGCACGGTCGACATCGCGATCGGCACCCACGCTCTTCTCGCCAAGGGCATCGCGTTCCGCAACCTCGCGCTGCTGGTGGTCGACGAGGAACAGCATTTCGGCGTCGCGCACAAGGAACGCCTCAAGCAGCTCAAGGCGAACGTCCACGTGCTGACCATGACCGCGACCCCGATCCCGCGCACGCTGCAAATGGCATTGAGCGGTGTGCGCGAGATGAGCACCATCGCGACACCGCCGATCGACCGGCTCGCGGTGCGGACCTACGTGCTGCCTTTCGACCCGGTGATCGTCCGCGAGGCGATCATGCGCGAGCACTTCCGCGGCGGGCAGAGCTTCTATGTCTGTCCGCGCATCTCCCAGCTCGACGAGGTGGCCGAACGCCTCGAAGCGCTGGTGCCCGACGTCACGATTCGCATCGCCCACGGCCGGATGCCGACGCGTGCGCTGGAAGACACGATGGTCGCCTTCTACGAAGGAAAGATCGACGTTCTTCTGAGCACGCAGATCATCGAGTCCGGGCTCGACATTCCGCGCGCCAACACGCTGATCGTCCACCGCGCCGATCAATTTGGCCTCGCCCAGCTCTACCAGCTTCGCGGCCGGATCGGGCGATCCAAGCTGCGCGGCTATTGCTATCTGACCCTGCCTCCCGACCGGGTGCTGACCGACGCGGCGGAAAAGCGGCTGGAGGTCATGCGGACGCTCGACACGCTGGGGGCCGGGTTCTCGCTCGCGAGCCACGATCTCGACATAAGGGGCGCGGGGAACCTGTTGGGCGAGGCCCAGTCGGGGCACATCCGCGAGGTGGGAGTCGAGCTCTACCAGCAGATGCTGGAGGAGGCGGTCGCCGAAGCGCGTGGGACGGCGGACGCCATTGCCACGGACTGGGTGCCGCAGATCGCGGTGGGGCTGCCGGTCCTGATTCCGACCGGCTACGTCGCGGACCTCGACGTGCGGCTCGGGCTCTATCGCCGGATCGCGCGGCTCTCCGACCGGGTCGAGACCGATTCCTTCGCCGCCGAGATGATCGACCGCTTCGGCCCGCTGCCGGAGGAGGTCGAGACGCTGCTCCATGTCGTCGCGGTCAAGCAGCAATGCCGGCGGGCCGGGATCGACAAGCTGGACGCAGGCCCCAAAGGAGCGGTCATCGCCTTTCGCGACGACGCCTTCGCCAATCCGGCGGGGCTGATCCGCTACATCCAGGACGATCTCGGGCGCACGAAACTCCGCCCCGACCACCGGCTCGTCGTAGGCCGGAGCTGGGCTTCCCCCGCGCGGCGGCTTGACGGGGTGCGCGAACTGGTCGACACGCTTGCCGCCATAGCGGCGGAGGAGGTTTAGGGTGACCGGCGATCTCTATTTCGAGGATTTCCATGTCGGCCAGATCATCGAGAGCGCGAAGAAGACGCTGAGCGAGGACGAGATCGTCTCGTTCGCGAAGAACTATTCCGACCTCCCCTATCACACCGATCCCGAGGCGGCGGCCAAGTCCATGTTCGGCGGCATCGTCGCGCCCGGCTATCAGACCGCCGCTCTCACCTTCGGGCTGTTCGTCGACACCGGCACGTTTCGGGCCTGCGGTATGGGCTCGCCCGGCATCGACAGGCTGCGCTGGTTGAAACCCGTGAAGGCAGGCGACACGCTGCAGGTCTTCGCGGAAATCGTCGAGGTCTCCCCGGCCAGAGAGGGGGGCGGACGCAACGCGGTCCGCATCACCTACGAGACCCGCAACCAGAAGGGAGAAACGGTGATGACGCTCACCAGCCTCCACTTCGTCCGCCGCCGCTCGACAGGAGATTGACATGACCGATCCGATTCCCGTCCGCCTCGCCGCCGGCTCCGGCGAGACCTTCGGTGTCGACGACCTGTCCTGCGCGGCCGCGACCGATCTGGGGCTGTGGCGCGACGAAGGGCTGGAGCCCGCCTGGACTCCGGTCCATGGCGGGGTGCGCGCGATCGAGGCTCTGATGGACGGCAGGGTGGACGTCGCCTATGGCGGGCTCGGTCCGGCGCTCGCCGCCCGCGCCGGCGGCGCGCCGGTCCGCATCGTCGTCTCGATGGCACGGGCGCTCGCCCAGAACCTCGTGGTCCAGAACCGCATCGCGGAGCCCGAACGGCTGCGTGGCTGCTCCTGGGCGCTCGACGGTTTCGGCGCGCTCAGCCACCACATGGCGCGGCTCACGGTCCGCGCGCTGGGGATTTCCGAGGACGAGATCGAATGGCGCGCGCTTGGCCCGCCGCCGGAGCGCATCGAGGCGCTGCTCGACGGATCGATCGACGTCTCTCTGATTCGGGTCGAGGAGGCGCTGTCGCTGAGCGCGCGCCATCCGGACAAGCTCCGCACCCTGCTCGGCTTCGGCGACCTGAAGCGGCTGGTCCCGATGCAACCGCACGGGGTGCTCTCCACGACCGACGCGTTCGAGGCGGCGGCCCCGGACACGCTCGCCCGTGTGACGCGCGGGATGATCCGGGCCTCGCGGACGCTCCATTCGGACGGAGCAGCGTTCGAGCGCGTGTTCCGCGGCAATGCGATCGTCGAGCTGTCCACGGACGAGATCGGAGGAATCTGGCGCCAGGAACGCGACAATGGCGGCTTCGCGGTGAATGGCGAAATGTCGGCGGGACATTGGGATGCGCAATTCGCCGACTTCCGCGAGCTCAACCCGACGCTCCGCGAAGTGACGCAGGACGAGATCCTCGCCCGAGACTTCGTGCGCGACGCGCTGGCGGCGCTCGATCCGTTCCCCTCCGACTTCGACCCGCCGGCGGGGTGAGGCCCGCTCTTCCTTCGCCAGGGGCTTGTATGGGTAGCTTGGCGGGCGGGACGGGCATTCTCCGGCACTCCCCCCCGGT
>JAPPIT010000076.1 GCA_028820505.1 Defluviicoccus sp. | reverse complement strand
GGCCAGCCGACAGCCCGTCAAGTTATCTATATAAGCCCCTAAAGATTTGCGCGGCCGCGGGATCGGCGATTGCATATGCGCTCGAAACCTGATGCCCTTGGCGGCAAAGGAGGTTCCTCGCGATGCAATTCGACCTGGTTCTGCGGAACGGCCTTGCGTTCGACGGATCCGGGACCCCGCCGGCGGCCGCGGACGTGGCGGTTGCCGGCGACCGCATCGCAGCGGTCGAGCGGATCCCCGCCGGGCGCGGCGCGGTCGAGATCGACGTTCGCGGCCAGGCGATCGCCCCCGGCTTCATCGACGTCCATACCCATGACGACCGGGCGCTGCTGATCGCTCCCGACATGGCCGCGAAGACCAGCCAGGGCGTGACCCCGGTGATCGCCGGGAATTGCGGGGTCAGCCTGGCGCCTCTGGTCCTCGGCGACGCTCAGCCGCCGCCGCCGCTCGACCTGATCGGGGATGCCGGGTCGTACCGGTTCGCGGGATTCGGCGCCTATCTCGATGCGCTCGACGCCGCGCCGGCCGCGGTCAACGCCGCCTGCCTGGTCGGCCACTCGACGCTCCGCGTCGGCGCGATGGACGACCTCGACCGGCCGGCGAACGAGGCGGAACTGGCGGCGATGCGCGAACGGCTTCGGGCGGCGCTCGACGACGGCGCGATCGGCCTCTCCAGCGGGACGTTCTATCCCCCGGCCGCCGCCGCGCCCGCCGGCGAGGTCGCCGAGCTCGCCGCCCTGGTGGGCGAAGCGGGCGGCGTCTACACCACCCACATGCGCGATGAGACCGACCGGGTCGACGAGAGCCTCGAGGAGAGCTTCGATATCGCCCGACGGGCCGGCGTGCCCCTGGTCATCTCCCACCACAAGGTCGCCGGCAGGGCCAATCACGGCCGGTCGCGCGAGACCCTGCCGGCGATCGCCGCGGCGATGGAACGCCAGCCCGTGGGGCTCGACGCCTACCCATACGTGGCAGCGTCCTCGATGCTGGATGCCGGGAGGTTCGGCACCGCGGAACGGGTGATCGTCACCTGGTCGCAAAGCGTGCCGGAGGCGGCCGGGCGCGACCTCGCGGAGATCGCCGCCGAATGGGGCGTGCCGGCCGAGGCGGCGGTCGAGCGGCTGAAGCCCGCGGGCGGGGTCTATTTCCTGATGGACGAGGAGGACGTGCGGCGGATCCTCGCCTTCCCCCACACCATGATCGGCTCGGACGGCCTGCCGCACGACCGGCACCCCCACCCGCGGTTGTGGGGCACCTTCCCGCGGGTCCTCGGCCATTACGCTCGCGATGCCGGTCTGTTTCCGATCGAGGAGGCGGTGCGCCGGATGACCGCGCTGCCCGCCGCGCGGTTCGGGCTGACCGGGCGCGGCAGGCTCGCGCCGGGCGGGTTCGCCGACATCGTGGTGTTCGATCCCGAGACGATTCTCGACCGCGCCACGTTCGACGAGCCCGCGCGGCCGGCTTCCGGCATCGACACGGTGCTGGTCAACGGCCGTCCGGTGTGGCGGGACGGCGCGCCCACCGGCGAGCGGCCGGGCCGCGCGCTCCGCCGCCAGGAGCTGTTTCGGGAGGAGGGACGCGATGGATGAGCCGGTCGTCGAGCTGAGCGAGCATGCGTTCTCGCTGTTCGAGGGCAGCGAGGAGGACAGGGAGGCGCTGCTGGCGCTGCATCGGGGCTATCTCGACGCCAACTCGATGGGGCTGAACGTGGATGCGCTGAGGAAGGTCTGGAGCGAGCATCCGCACTGCGTCTGGTTCAACTCGACGGGGTACAACTACAAGGGGATCGAGGACTGGGCCCGGCTGTGGAACTATTTCGGCCCCCGGGTCGAGATCACCGGGCCGTGGCGCTCGAGCGATGTCCGGCTGATCGGCAACGGCGATTACGCCGTGATCACCTGCGAACGCATGGCGGCGGGGCGCTGGAAATCGGACGACGACGAGCCGCACTGGACCGGCGACGACTGGCCGTCGCGCTCGACCGAGGTGTTCCGCCGCGAGAACGGCGAATGGATCTGCGTCCACGTCCACATCTCGACGCGCGGGACCGGCCCGCGGCCGGAGGAGCGGGGATAGTCCGGTGACCGGCCTGCCGCGCTTCGCGGTGCGCATGCACGGCGACATGGATTCCCGGATCTGCGCCGAGGCCGCGCGGCACGCGGAAGCGTGCGGTTTCGACACGGTCTGGTTCGCCGAGAACCTGTTCCAGCGCGGCGTGCTGCCCGCCGCCACCGCCTGCGCGCTGGCGACCGAGACCATCGAGATCGGCATCGGCGTCTTCAACCCGTTCAACCGACACCCGACCCTGATGGCGATGGAGCTCGGCGCGCTCGACGAGATCTCCGGCGGGCGCGCCATCCTCGGCATCGGCGCCGGCGTGCCGCGCGCGATCGAACGGATCGGCGCGTTCCGGAACGTCGCCGAGGCGATGAACGATGCGGTTGCGATCGCCGGCCCGCTGCTCGCCGGCGAGGAGGTCAGCCACGCGGGGAAAATGTTCTCGGCCGAGGGCGTGAAGCTGAGCTACCGGCCGGTGCGCGACCGGGTGCCGATCTACCTGGCGGCGATGGGCGAGCGGGTGCTCCGGGTGTGCGGCGCGCGCGCCGACGGCCTCCTGATCAGCAACATGTGCCCGCCGGCGTTCACCGGCCGGGCGATCGGCGCGATGGCGGAGGCGGCGAGGCAAGCCGGCCGGCCGACGCCGTCCAACGTCGTCAAATACGTCCCCTGCGTCGCGGGCGAGGACGGGGCCCTGGCGCGCCGGGCGGTCAAGCCGGCGATCGGCGCGATGCTCGGCGCCTATTTCCGGGCCTACGAGACCACGCCCGCAGCGCTCGCCGCGATGGCCGGCGACAACGGCATCGAACCCGGCCTGTTCGCCCGCGCGCTCGAACGCCTGGCCGCCGGCGAAGCGGCCGAGGACGCGCTCGACGACGCGTTCGTTGCCGCCTACGCCGTGGCGGGCACGGTCGAGCAGTGCCTCGACCGGTGCCGCGCGCTGGCCGCCGACGGGGTCACCCAGATGACGCTGACCTTTCACGGCGACCGGCCCGGCGAGTGGATGGCCCGTTTCGGCGCCGCGGCGGCCGCCGGCTAGAACGTATCCGTCCGTCCCGGGCCTACTGGTTGTACTTGCCGCCGTCGACGTTGAAGGTCTGTCCGGTCACGAAGTCGCTGTCGTCGCTGGCCAGGAACAGCAGCATCCCGACCAGATCCTCCGGCACCATGTCCCGCTTGATGGCGCGGGTCTGCACGGTCGGCGCGCGGGCGACGTGGAGGTCGGGGTGGTTCCGGACGCCTTCGCTCTCGGTCAGGCCGGGCGCGATGCAGTTCACCATGATGTTCTGGTCGCCGAACTCGCGCGACGCCGAGCGCGTAAAGGCGATGATCGCGCCCTTCGAGCAGACATAGTGCGCCAGGCCGGGCCCGCCATAATAGAACGTGCCCGAGCTGATGTTGACGATCTTGCCGCGCCCGTTCCTGAGCATGCTGGGGACGACGGCCCTGGTGGTCTGCAACGTGCCGCGCACGTTCACCTTCATCACCCGGTCCCATTCCTCGTTCGACATCTTCATGATCGGGGTCAGTCTCAGCTCGGCGAAGAGCGCCGCGTTGTTGACCAGGATCTCGATCGGCCCGAAGGCCGCTTCCGCCGCTTCGACGAGGGCGGCGAGCGCCGCGTCGTCGGTCACGTCGGCGACGTTTGCGATCGCCTCGCCGCCCGCCTCGGTTATCTCGTCGACCGCGCGGGACGGATCGGCGATGTCCGAAACCACCACCCTCGCGCCCTCCGCCGCGAGCGCCTTCGCATAGGTCTCGCCGATTCCCTGCGCGGCGCCGGTGACCACCGCGACCTTGCCGTCAAGCCTGCTCATTCCGGTCTCTCCCTTGTCGTTCGAACCATCATGCGCCCAGCATCGTGCTGGGCAAGAACATCGCGATCTCGGGGAACGCGACCAGCAGCGCGATCATCGCCGCCATCGCGAACCAGAACGGCCAGATCCCCCGGAATATCGTGCGCATCGGCACCTCCGGCGCGATCGACTTCACGACGAAGACGTTGATGCCGACCGGCGGGGAAATCATGCCCATTTCCAGGACGATCACGACGATGATCCCGAACCAGATCAGGTCCCACTGGAGCTGGGTCGCGAGCGCCATCACCACCGGGATGGTGAGAACCAGCATCGCGATGCCCTCCAGGAAGGTCCCGAGAAACATGTAGATCAGGATGACCACGATCAGCACGCCGATCTCGCCGATCGGCAGCGAGGTGAGAAACGTCACCATGTCGCCGGCGAGCCCGGTCAGCGACATGAAGGGGATGAAGACGAACGCGCCCACGATGATCAGGAACACGGTCGCCGTCGCCTTCATGGTCTGCAGCACCACGGCGCGCAGCCGCCTGGCGTCGAGCGCGCGCCGCCATGCCGCCACCAGGAAGGTGAGCAGCGCGCCTACGGCGGACGCCTCGACGGGCGTGAAGAAGCCGGTGTACATCCCGCCGATGGTGATCCCGACCACCAGGACGATCGGCACCGCGGCGCCGATCGAACGGCGGCGCTCGCCGGGCGTCGCGCGGTCGCCGGCCGGCCCCTTCTCCGGCCGCAGCCGGACGGTGAGCCACACCGCGCCGATGAACAGCAGCGTGAGCACGATGCCGGGCACGACGCCCGCCATGAACAGCCGGCCGATCGACTGGTCGGTCAGCACCGCGTAGATGATCATCCCGCCCGAGGGCGGGATCAGGAACCCCAGCGTGCCGCCGGCCGCGACCGCGCCGGTCGAAAGCTCGGGCGCGTACTTGAACCGGTTCATCTCGGGCAGCGCGACGCGGCCCATCGTGACCGCGGAGGCGAGCGAGGATCCCGACAGCGCCGCGAACCCCGCGCAGGCCGAGATCGTCGCCGAGGCGAGGCCGCCCCGGAAATGGCCGATCCAGCGGTGCGCCGCGGTGAACAGGTCGCGCGACATGCCGGAGACGCCCGCCAGATTGCCCATCAGCACGAACATCGGGATGACCAGCAGGTTGAAGTTGGACGCGACCTCGAACGCCTCGCCCGACAGGTTCGACATCGCCGTGTTCCAGCCCCGCGCCCAGGCCTGGTCGCTCGCCATGCCGAGCCCGATGAAGCGGTTCGCCTGGGCGCAGAGCGTGCCGAGCGTGCCCACCAGGATCATCGCCAGCGCGACCGGGAAGCGGAGCGCCAGCAGCGCGAACAGGACGAGCAGCCCGATCACCCCGATGAGCGACATGCTCATCGCGCTTCCCCGTCGGGCTCCGGCATCGGCGCGGGGATGCGGCCGGCGAGCAGCAGGATCAGATCGGCGATCAGGATCGCGGCGTAGAGCGCGATCATCGCGCCCATGGCGTAGTAGAACGGCTCGTAGGAGATCAGCAGCTGCTGCGTCGCCTCGCCGAAATCGCGGGCCGACGCGCCCGATTTGAACAGGCGCCAGGCGAGGATCGCGACCAGGGGGATCGCGAGCAGCTTCATCGCGACCAGCGACCGGCGCGCGAAGATCTTCGACATCCAGGTCTCGAAGATCTCGATCTCGATATGCGCGCCCGAGCGGCCGCCATAGGGGATGGCGACCGCGACCAGGATGACGAGGTTGAGGATCAGGATATCCTCGGCGCCGACGATCGGGTCGTTCAGCGCCTTGCGCATCACGATCACGTTCCAGCTCGTCAGCAGGACCATGACCGCGAGCCCGATCCCGCCGACGAGGAACGTCAGCCGCTCAACCCACCGGTCCAGCAGGCGGAGCCAGCCGGGCCGGCCGTCGCCGGCGTCCATGCGCGGGGGTCTCTACTCGTTGATCGCCGCGTAGATCTCGCGCGCGTCCTCGATGCCGCGCTTCTCGTAATCGGCGAACAATGCCTCGAGCCCGCGCTTGACCGCCGCATCCATCTTCGCCCGCTCGGCGGCGGAGACCTGGACCCACTCGACCCGTGCCATCTTGGGCGAGGACTTCATCATCTTCTCCGAGCGCCGGTCGGCCCCGTCGAACGCCTCCGCGCCCTTGAGCGACATGGTGAGGCCCGAGATGTCGTCGACGATCTTGCGGTGCTCGCGCGACAGCCCCTGGTAGCGGTCCTTGTTCATCGCGACGAACGTGGCCGCGAACTGGACCGGAACGTTGCCGACGACGAACCTGGCGACGTCCCAGAAGTTCCACGGCGGGGTGATGTTGTTGAACGAGGCGTAGGTCGCGTCGATCGTGCCGGTCGAGAGGCCGGTGTACATCTGCGTGACCGGCATCTGCACCGGCACCGCGCCCATCGCCTGGACGATCGGCCGCGTCATCGCCGCGTAGGGGACGAGCTTCGCCCCGCGCAGCCCGTCCATGGTGGAGACGTCGCGGGTCGCGGCGATCAGGCTGCCGGCGACGGTGAACACGCCCATCGCCTTGACCGCCTTGTACTCCTGCGCGAGATAGCGGTCGTAGACCTTCCACATCCGCTTCGTCGACTCATCGGCCGTCGTCGACTTGCCCGGCGGGATGATCAGCATCGAGCGCGGGAACAGGGGTGCGGTGTAGGCCTGGACGCCGAAGGTGATGTCGGCGACGCCCTCGACGACGCGCTTCCACTGCTGGACGGGTCCGGCGCCGAGCTGGCCGGCGGGGAAGAGCTTCATCGTAAGCGTGCCGCCCGAGCGCTTGGCGATCTCCTTGCCGAACCAGCCGAACAGGTTCTTGTTGATGTGGTGCTGCGGCGGCATGAAGGTGGCGACCGACAACTCCTCGGCGGCCGCGGGCGCGCTCGCCAGCAGCGGCGCGATGACCAGAAGCGCCCCGGCGATCCGGCGGCGACTGGGCTTGGTCGATATCAGAGTCATGAATTCCTCCCTATTTTGCGGCGTTGCGATCGTGACCGCGTAGCGTGGTAGGCGCAAACGGGGAACGGGAAAATGACGAAATGCTAATATAACATATAGGCCTCGCCTATATCCCGGGACGCCGAGAACGCCTTCGCGTTGGGCGGCAGCCAGCGATACTCGCCCGACCGGATCGACCGGTCGATGTGCTGCCGGATCAGGCCGAAGATCCGCCGCTCCCCGTCCGAGAGGGTCTGCGCGCGCTTCGAATTCAGGTAGAGCTGGCACCAGATGCTGGGCCGGTCGATGTCGAGGCAGCGCAGCGCGCCCGTCTCGATATGCTTGTGCATGAACAGATAGGGGCCGATGAAGCCCCGCTGCCCGTTGGCGACCAGCTCCTGGCGGAGCAGCATCGAGCGGATTTGCAGCGACCGCGTGAGCGGCACGCCGAGCTCCTTGGCGGCGCGCGGCGCGACGCTGTACTTGTCGAGCGCGAGCGGCAGGGAAGCGGCCACCCTGAAGGGGACGCTGTCCGGAAGGTCGCCGAGCAGCGCCGGGCTGCCGATCAGGCGCATCCGGTCGAGATAGAGCGGGGTCGACTCGAAGCGCTCGTCCTGAACCGGCGCGAAGGAGAGCGCGCAATCGATCTCGCCCGCGGTGAGCGCGAGCGACAGGTTCTCGGTAAACTCCACGAGGATCGAGATTTCGAGATCGGGAACCAGCGATTCCGCGGCTTCCAGCACGGTCGACATCATGGCGATGCCGATCGACGGGATGACGCCGATCCTGAGCGCCTGCCGCGGCGCGGTCCGCAGGTGATCGACCGCCTGCCCGGCGACCCCGAGGCGCCTGAGCACGTCCTGGATGTGAGAGAAATAGATCGAGCCCGCTTCCGTGAGCTCCACGCCGCGCGAGTGACGCCGGAAGAGCCGGAGGCCGAGCTCTTCCTCGAGCTTCTTGATCTGCACGCCCAGCGTCGGCTGCGAGACGTTCAGCGCCGCCGCCGCGGCGGTGAAGCTGCGGTGTTCGGCCACCTTGCAGAAATAGCGAAGCTGCCTCAGCTCCATCGCCCGGAACCCGTCGCGGCCCCGCCCGCGCGGGACGGTTCAGGCTCGCGACAGCTATAGGTCGTGTCAATGGCAAAACGGGGTGGGGCGGTTGCGGCAATGCTCGCGGCCCGCCGTTCGCCCGGCTGTTGCCCCGCCTTGGGGTCAACCGCGTCGCGGGCTCCTCTTCGTCATGGTCGGCGGAGGCCGACCATGACGAAGAGAACGGATGAGGCGATTCCAACCGAAACGGACGGGCTCCAGGACCGGAGACTTCTGGCCGGTAAAACGGCAATCGTCTCCGATTGACCGATTTATCGGTCTGATCTATCTTCACGCCTGAAATATCGGTCATTATACAGCCATGCCCGGCACCCCGCGCACATATTCGCGCCTCACCGAAGAGGCCCTGCTTCTCCTCGGCAAGCAGATCAGGCTCGCCCGCAAACGGCGGCGCATGTCGGAACGCGATCTCGCGGCCCGCATCGGCGTCGCCCGAAGCACGTTGCAGCTCATCGAGAAAGGCAGCCCCTCCGTCGCGATCGGCCTCGCGCTGGAAGCGGCCGCCCTTACGGGTGTCGACCTGTTCGTTCCGGAGGCGGCGACGCTCGCCCCGCAGATAGAGCGCACCGACGACAAGCTCGCCCTGATGCCGGGTTCGATCCGCAGGCCCCGCCGCGATGTCGACGATGACTTCTGACGCCGCCTCGCCGCGCCCGCGGGGTCCAGGGCCATAGGCGCCGCTCTCGCCCGGCTTTCCCCGGATCGGTGTCCGGGGCGGGCATTCTCCGGCACTCCCCTCCCTCCCACTTCGTCATGCCCGGACTTGTTCCACTGCTGTCCGGTTTAACTTTGGCGGACCGGGTGTATGGCTTGGTTATTCGCGGGTTTCCGGCGCATCGGTCCGGTCGAGGCTCGGATTGCGGGACGCTCGCACCGCCCATCCGTGTCCCCTGCTGTCACCCCGGACTTGATCCGGGATCCAGACCGTCAGGCGCCGCTCTCGCCCGGTTTCCCCGGATCGCGGTCCGGGGCAGGCCTGGACCCCGGAACAAGTCCGGGGTGACAAGAGGGGGGCGGAGACGGTCCCGTTTGTCGGCACGGAGCCTGTCCCGAAGTTAAACCGGACAGCAGTGGAACAAGTCCGGGCATGACGGAAGAAGTGCCGCGAACCTCCCGGTCAAGTTATCCATATAAGCCCCATATTTTGGCGGTCATGGAGCCGTCCCGACGGGCGGTCGGCCGGCGTGGATCGGCGCCCGAAACGCCGCCGCGTTCCGTCATCAATCCGTAACCGGCGCGTGTACCGACGGGCACGTTCGGGTGCGCCGGCGGCGCCGTCGCCACCGCCCGCCCGGCCGGCGCGAACGCGATTAATCCCCTTTTTGCCAACGATTTAGCGACTCACGCGGATTCCCGCGCGCCACACCCGCAGGGCGAGAACACGCAAACCCTCTTTCTGCGCAGTAGCAGTAGTTCAACAACTCCATGGAGGGGCTATGAGAACGCATTTGATGGCCGGCACGGCCCTCGTCGCCGCGACGATGCTCGCGGGCGGGGCGCTGGCGGCCGACAAGAAGATGATGAAGCCGTCGATCTCGGTGAACGGCTCCTACGAGGCCGTCATCGGCGGGATCCTCGACGAGACGCAAGAGAAGAACGGCGCGGACAACGCCACGGACACCTCGGCGCTCGATACGCGGACCGACGCGGAAATCCACTTCAACGGCCGCGCCACGACCGACAATGGCATAAAGATCCACGTGCGTGTGGAGCTGGAAGGCCAGAACAACCACAGTCAGCCGATCGGCGCCGGCTCCGGTGCACTCGGTGACCCGATCGACGAGTATTTCGTGTCGGTCTCCGGCTCGTTCGGCCAGATCATCCTCGGCGGCACCGGCGGTGCCCCGGTGAAGATGCTGACCGGGCTCAGCGGGTCGTGGGCGACGGGGGTGGGCGAGACCCTCAACTTCGACAATGGATGGGTTCCGAGCGCGGCCACCGGTGCCCGGCACTACAACCTACAGCACTCGCGGCTCGACACCGGCGACGCGGAGAAGATCACCTACATCTCTCCCAAGTTCGGCGGCTTCCAGGTCGGCCTGACCTACTCGCCGGACGGCCAAAGCTCGCCCGGAGACGACAACAACCGCATCAACGCCGAGCGTAGTCGCCACGACGGGCTGGAAGGCGCCGTCAGCTATTCCGGCAAGTTCGGCGACGTGGGTTTCGCGGTCGGTGCCGGGATGACGGCTTACCAAGGCGCAAACGAGGCGGGCACTACGTGCGTTCCCTCATTGCCGACTCCCATGGGCGCTGCGGAAACAACGAGTTACCAGCGCTGCACGCCGAATCCGACCTCAGACACGAGCGATTGGCTCGTTGCCGCTCGCATCGACTTCGGCGGCGGGTTCCGGGTCGCGGCTGCCCATAAACAGGTGACGAACGACGCCAAGCCCACCGAGAGCCAGATGACCGATGTCGGCGTGCGGTTCGTGACGGGCGCCAATTCGTTCAGCCTCGTGGGCTCTCACGGCGAGATGAACAATAACGAGGCCTTCGTCACGGCGGTCATGGGCAGTTACGCACGGGCCATGGGGCCTGGCGTGAAGGCGCATATGAATCTGCTTTGGACCGGATCGGAAAGCACCGACGGGTCTCAGGAGAACAGCGGCACCGCGCTGATCACGGGCATCAAGGTGGTGTTCTAGCCGCCGCTTCTTCCTGATCGAGTTTTCCACCTATGGGGCGGCTTCGGCCGCCCCATTTTTGGGAAGCGCGCATGAGCCGGATCGGCCCCGCCGCCCGTGCAAACGCCGCCCGGCTCCTCCGGCTCGCCGGATTGCAACCGTGGGGATTGCATACTTGACCGAAAGACGGCCGGCCCGTGGCGTCGCTTGAAGCGGAGAGGACCCGCGCCGGAGGTCCGCGAACGCGGCAGGCGATCCCCGTCTACGTCATCAATCTCGACCGCCGCCCCGACCGGTGGGAGGCGATATCCGGGAGCCTGCAACGGCTGGGCCTGGAGGCCGAGCGCGTCCCGGCGGTCGACGCCCGGACCGTCACGGACGACGAGTTGCGGCGATGGCTGGATCTCAAGCGGCCGCTTTTCAAGATGGGGCGCGGCTCGCAAGCGACCTTTCTCAGCCACATCCGCGCGTTCGACAGGTTTCTCGACAGCGCCAGCCCCGCGGCGCTGTTCCTGCAGGACGATGCCGAGCTGGCGAGCGACCTGCCCGCGTTTCTCGACACCCTCGACTGGTGGCCCGAGCGCGCCGGGCTGGTGAAGCTGGAAGCCCATCCCAAGGTGAGGCGCCGGCACTTCTCGCCGGAATGCGCGCCGAGATACCGGGGCCGGCAGTTCCGCCGCATATCGCTGTGGGGACCGAGCGCCGCGGGTTTCATGGTCGACCGCGACGCCGCCCGGACCATCCGGTTCAGCTGCGTCGGGGTCCAGATGCCGATCGACCATTTCCTGTTCAACCTCCGGGTCTCTCCGGTGGCCCGCGAGCTTCGGCCCGTCCAGATCCTGCCGGCCCTGGTGCGCCAGCGCTGGGGAGCCGTCTCGTCCGACATCACGCCGTGGAAGAGGGCGGACCGCCTTCCGCTCCGGGCCCGCCTGCGACGTCACTGCATGTCGACGCCCCGCAAGGCGATGGCGGTCGGGGCGTGGCTCGCCGGGTACGGCGCGAAAATCCCCGTCGAGTTCGCCGACACGTGCGGCGGAGACCGGGAATGACCGATCGCCCGCCCGTCTCCTGCTACATCCGCACCCTGAACGAGGAATCCCGGATCGGGGCGACCGTCTGGGCCGCCCTCGGAGTCGCGCGCGAGGTCGTCGTGGTCGACTGCGGTTCCTCCGACGACACGATCGCCAGGGCGGCGGAAGCGGGCGCGCGGGTTATCGAGCGGCCCTGGCTCGGCTACGGACACCAGAAGCGGGTCGGCGAGGACGGTTGCGCGCACGATTGGGTCCTCGACCTGGACGCCGACGAGGTGATGACCGAGGCGCTGACACGGGAGATAAGGGACCTGTTCGCCGGGGGAGAGCCCGACGCGGACGTCTACCGGATCGCGCTGATGTTCGTCGATCCGGGCGGGCGGGTGTGGCGCAAGGCGCGCCCGCTGTGGCGCAACAAGCTCTACGACCGCCGCAAGGTCCGCCAGCCCGCCCACGAGGTCTGGGACCAGTTCCGCGTTCCCGACGGGGTTCGGGTCGCGCGCCTCGACGGGCGGTTGCTCAACTACCCGTTCCTCGACATCGGCCATTACGCGCGCAAGCAGGTCGACAACGCGTTCCGGCTCGCCGGGGCGCTGGCGGACGAGAAGCATTCGCCCACCGCGTTCAGGGTGTATTTCGGCCTGCCGTATTTCTTCTTCCGCAGCTGGGTGCTGCGCGGGCGATGGAGGGAGGGCGCGTACGGCTTCCTGATGTCGGTCACCGTGGCCTACGCCCACTGGCTGCGCTACGCCCTCCTCCACCGGCGGGAATGGCAGGAGCCGCTGCGAGAACGCGGCCCGTGATCCGGCGGTGCGCCAAGGCGTCTTCCCCGCCGTCGCCCGCCGCTGTCACCCCGTCGCCGCCCTCCCACCGTCATGCCCGGACTCGTTCCGGGCATCCACGTCTTGCGGCATCGCGGTGCGAACCGGGCAAGGGCGAGGCGGCGGAGGGACGTGGATGCCCGGAACGAGTCCGGGCATGAAGACAGAGGGGGCGGCCGCGCCGGCCGGGCGCCTGTCACGCAGTCCGTGTAAGCCCCCAAGGAATGGCTGAAACCCGATGGCGCATATCGCGGTGGCGATCCCCTCCCTTGGAATAGGCGGCGCGGAACGGACGGTGCTCACCGTCGCGCGCGGCCTCGCGGCGCGCGGACACGCGGTCGACCTCGTACTGTTCATCCCACAGCTTGCCTATCCCGGAGAGCTTCCGACGGCGGCCAGACTGTTCGTGCTCTGCGGCCGGAGGAAATGGGAAGAACGCTCCCCGGATATGGACGTGCTGGCGCAGTGGCGCGAGGCGCGCGCGTCGCTCATGCAAGGAGCGAAACTCGCGGCCGGCCTGCTCCGCGACTTCCCCGGCGTCGCGCCGGTCATGCTGCATCGCCGCGCGCTCGAGCGCGCTCTCCGTTTGCATCGTTATGTCGAGCGCGAGAAGCCCGACATCCTGTTCGCCAATCTCCGATCCTCGGAGATCGCGGCTTTCCACGCGGCCCGGATCGGCCGCTCCCGCGCTTTCCCGCCGGTGGTGCCGGTGGCGCATGGGGTGGAGACGCCCAAATCGCGCCGCGCGCGGCGGCGCAGAATATTTTTCCGGTCGGCGGCGCAAATCGTCGCGGTCTCGCACGGCGTATCGGAGAGCATATCCCTTGCGACCGACGTGCCGAAGGAGCGGATTTCCATCATATACAACCCGACGGACATCCCGGCGGTTCGCCGGCGTGCGGAGGAAGCCCCCGGGCACCCCTGGTTCGGCGACGGCGGCCCGCCCGTCGTGCTGGGTGCCGGCCGGCTGGTGCCGGTCAAGGAGTTCCCGACCCTTGTCGAGGCCTTCCGGCACGTGCTCGCGGAGCGGCCTTGCCGGCTGGTCGTGCTCGGCGAGGGCCCCATGCGCGCGGAGATCGAAGACCGGGTCCGCGGGCTCGGTCTGGACGCGCATGTGTCGTTGCCGGGCTGGGTGGAGAACCCCTACGCCTTCATGGCGCGCGCCGCGCTGTTCGTGCTCTCCTCGCGGCATGAAGGGTTGGGCAACGTGCTGGTCGAGGCGCTGGCCTGCGGCTGCCCGGCGGTCTCGACGGACTGCCCGGGCGGCCCCGCCGAGATTCTCCGGGATCCGGACCTGCTTGCCCCGGTGGGAGACGCGAGAGCGCTGGCGCGTGCGATGCTGCGCGCGCTCTCGCGGAAGACGAGCGAGGCCTCGCTTCGCGCGAAAGCATCACCTTTCGGCGCCGAGCGGGCGATCGACCGGTATGACGACCTGATCTCCAGGCTTCTCGCCGGACATGAGACCGAACGGCCCGCATGATGCGGCCCTACACGGCCCGCCGTCCCCCTCCGTCATGCCCGGACTTGTTCCGGGCATCCACGTCTTGCGGCATCGCGGTGCGGGGCGGGGGCGGGCGAGGCGGTGGAGGGATGTGGATGCCCGGAACGAGTCCGGGCATGACGACAGAGGGGGCGGTGCCGCCCGAACCCGCGGAACCCGGAGAATCGCCGTGGCCGGTCTCCGGACGCCTTGAAATTCGTTATATCAATTCAGCATCAGTAATCAAATCGTGAACATAAATACCCATACCGGCGTGGCCGAAGAGCCCCCCCAACCCCCGCCGCCGCCGGATCCGCGCTATAGTCGGTCCGGCGTTCGTTTCGCGGAGGGGACGATCATGGATGTTGCGGTCGCCGATCCGGCGGACTGGACCGGCGCGGAGCTGGAGGCCCGGACCGACTGGCGCTTCGAGGCGACGGCGGCGGAGAGCGCGCATCTGGTGGACATGGCGCGCACCGCCGCGGCCCGGCTCGGCGGCGATCCGAACCGGCTGCTCGCGGCCGCGCGGACGGATCTCGACCTCGGCCCGTTCGCCGACCGGGTGGCGGCGATGCTGGCGGCGGTGCGGGACGGGCCCGGCATCGCGCTCTATCGCGGCCTGCCGATGGACGCGCTCTCGCCGCTGGAGGCCGCTGCGGTCTACTGGGCGATCGGGCTCCACATGGGCGAGGCGCAATCGAACAACCCCGAGGGCGACATGATCGGCCATGTGCTCGACGCCGGGCGGGAGTACGGCCACCCCCGGCACCGCGGCTACCAGACCGCGGCCGAGATGGACTATCACTGCGACCAGACCGACGCGGTGGCGCTGCTCTGCATCCGCACCGCGAGGTCGGGCGGGACCTCCAAGGTCGCGAGCTCGGTCAGGCTGAGGAACGAGGTGCTGCGCCTACGCCCCGACCTGCACGCGGTGCTGGCGCGGCCGTTCTGCTGGACCAAGCACGGCGAGACCGACCCGGACGAGGCGCCCTATTTCGAGAGCCCGGTGTTCAACTTCGCGGACGGGCGGCTCTCGACCGCCTTCGGGCCGCAGCACATCATGAAGGGCCACCTGCTGCCGGAAGCGCCCGACATGACGCCCCGGCAGCGGGAAGCGATCGACCTCGTCTCGGCGCTCGCCGAGGAGCACCGCGCGACGATGGATTTCCGCCGGGGCGACATCCAGATCCTCAACAACTACACCTGCGTCCACACCAGGACCGCGTTCGAGGACTGGCCGGAGCCCGAACGCAAGCGGGTGCTGTGGCGGCTCTGGCTCGCGATCCCCGATTTCCGCGCGCCCACCCCCTATTCGGAGCAGTGGTCGCGCGGCGTCGCCAACGAGAGCACCCGGCCGCGGATCAGGCTGGCCTATCCGGGGTAGCGCTCGACCGGTCTCGCAGGTTTTCCCAGCAGGGCGTTGAAAGGCCGGGGAACCGCCGCCTCCGGCGGGCGCCCCGATCCGTCCGGGAAGGCGCTATCCGGCCTCCGTCCCGTCCCCGGGGGACGCGAGAACAGTCTCATATCGCGACAATGTTTCACGTGAAACATAGGTCAATAGTGTTGTCCTTTGTTTCACGTGAAACATCAGGCAGGCCCGGTTCGGTTGGAACCGTTTCTCCGATCCCCCACGTCATGGTCGGCGAAGACGGCCCCGGTCAGGATCCGAATGCGAGGTCGGCCGGGGAGATCAGCACGTCGAACTGGGCGCACCAGATCACCACGCTCGGGAACTTCTTCAAATCCACGCCCGCCGGGATGGGGTATTTCTGGCTGCCCTCGAAGGCGCGCAGCTTGCCGAGGTCGACGAACATGGTGCCCTCGACGTCGGACGATCTGCGGATTTTCTCGCGCGGCACCAGGTAGACGTGGAACGCCGGGCCCGGCCCGACCTCGAAGTCGGGCTCGAGGAAGACCAGGTCGTCGTAGACCGTCACCCTGCCCTTGCCGTAGTGGATGGGATCGTTCTTGTCGGCGTGGATGAACGTGCCGCGCGCGGCGACCGTCGTCGCCTCGCCCTCGGCCAGGGTCTCCGCCGCGGGCGGCGGCGGGAACACGTAGGGGAAGACGAAGAAGCCCACGGCGACGCCGAAGGCGGTCCCGAGCGCGCCGCCCAGGAAGAACGTCCAGATCCATCTCGGCATGGTCGCTACTCCTCGATCGCGTAGGGGTGGCGGGCGGCGGCGGGGAACATGTCGAGCCGGGGCGGCGAGAAGAACTCGGTGATGGTGCATTCCTCGTCGTACCAGGACTGGTGCTCGACGCCGCCCGGGATCACCAGCGCCTCGCCGGGGCCGACCTCGGTGACCGCGCCGTCGCCGATCCGGTAGCGCATCCGGCCGGAGTGCACGATGGTGATCTGCTCGTTGGGGTGCGAATGGCGCGGCACCTCGGTGCCGGCCTCGAGCGTGCCGAAGAACACCATGCCCTGGCTGCCCGACAGCACCTTCACCTCGCCCACCTCGATCCGGTGGGCCGGGATGTCCGCGATCCTGTGATAGGGGCCCATGTGGCCGCTCCCGTCTCCGTTGGCCGCGGCGCAGCATGGACATCCGGGCGGCGGGATGGCAAGGGGGTAGGGAACCGCGGAGGAGCGAGCGATGCGAAACAGCGCCGACCGAATCCTGACCACCCATGTGGGGAGCCTGCCCAGGCCGCAGAAGCTGATCGAGGCGTTCGTCGCCGAGGACCGGGGGGTGGCGATCGACCGCGCGGCTTACGAGGCGACGCTCAGGGACGCCGTCGACGACGCGGTCGCCCGCCAGGTCGCGCTCGGCATCGACATCGTCGACGACGGCGAGTTCTCCAAGCGCGGCTTCGCGGTCTACGCCAACGAGCGGCTGGAGGGGCTGGAGGCAAGGCCGAAGCCGCGCGGCACCCCGTGGGCCGGCTCGCGCGAGGCGCTCGCCTTCCCCGAGTTCTACGCGGCGACCCGGCCGCACGGCGCGGGCTCGCTCGCCCCCTCGGTCGAGACGGTCTGCGTCGGGCCGGTCCGCTACCGGGGCCGGGCGCAGCTCGACCGCGACCTCGCCAACCTCCGCGCCGCCGTCGACGCCCACGGCGCCGAGGAGGCGTTCGTGCCGGCGATCTCCCCGGTCGACGTTGCCGGCAACCAGACCAACGAGCACTATGCTTCCGACGACGACTTCCTCTACGCGGTCGCCGACGCGATGAACGAGGAGTACCGCGCCATCGTCGAGGCCGGGTTCGTCCTGCAGATCGACGACCCGCATTTGGTGACCCACTACGTCAAGACCCCCGGCCTCGGGATGGAGGACTACCGCGACTGGGTCGCCTCGCGCGTCGAGGCGATCAACCACGCGCTCCGGGGCGTGCCCGAGGACCGGGTGCGCTACCACACCTGCTACGGCATCAACATGGGGCCCAGGCTGCACGAGGTGGAGCTCGGCTGGGTCCTCGACCTGGTGCTGGGGATCGAGGCCGGCGCCTACTCCTTCGAGGCGGCGAATGCGCGCCACGAGCACGAATGGCGGCTCTGGGAGGACACGCCCCTGCCCGACGGCAAGCTGCTGATCCCGGGCGTCATCACCCACGCCTCGGTGCTGGTCGAGCATCCCGAGCTGATCGCCGAGCGGATCCGCCGCTTCGCCGGGCTGGTCGGGCGCGAGAACGTGATCGCCGGCGGCGATTGCGGCTTCGGCACCAGCGCGAGCGCCACGCCGGAGGTCCACCCGAGCATCGTCTGGGCCAAGTTCGAGGCCCTCGCCGAAGGCGCCCGCATCGCCAGCGAGGCGCTGTGGAACTAGCCTCTAATGTTTCACGTGAAACAAAGGTCAGCGGTGTTGACCTATGTTTCACGTGAAACATTGGTCCGATATGGGATTATTTTTCGCGTCCCCGGGGGACGCGGCGGGCGGCCCGTCCATCCCGTCCGGGCGGCGCGGGGCGCGGATGCGACGGCGAATCTCCCCGCCGCGCCAGCGCCTTGGCGGGGATTGCTGCCGGACCGGTTCGGGAAACGAGCGCGGCCGCCCCGACGGCGGGGCCGGGTTGCCGCACTGTCAACCATAGTTAACACAGGCCGCAAGTCGGCCCGGCGGCGACACTTCCTCCGTCATGCCCGGACTCGTTCCGAGCATGACGGTGGGGGAAAGCGATGGGGTCGGGCCGCAGAGGAGCCCGCGCCGCGGCCGACCTCAAGCCTGTCACCCCGGCCTTGAGCCGGGGTCCAGAGCCCACAGGCACCGCCCTCGCCCGGCCTTCCCCGGATCGTAGTCCGGGGCAAGCCTGGACCCCGGCTCAAGGCCGGGGTGACAGCGGGGCGAACGACAGACCGCACGCTGGATCGCGGTGAGCGGCATCACTTCACCAGCCTGCTCAGCTTCCGCCCGAGCTCATAGGCTTCCGCGTTGCCGCGATGCATGAGCGCGGCGGCGACCACCGCGGCATCGGCCAGCCCGGCCTTTTCGGGATCGATGTCGATGTTGTCGAGACACCTCGCGCGGTACGTCCTGTAGGCTTTTTCGATCAGCTTCCGCGCTTCCTTGACCGCCTCCGACTCCGAGCCTTCCCGCAGCTGGGCGGCGTAGGCCTTCAGACTGTCGACCCGATCGGCGGGGACGAACACCTCCACGCGCTTCAGGCCGGCCCGCCGCCGGCGTTCGCGGGACCGGTATACCCGTTCGTTGGCGGATGCGTTCGCAGCTGCCATCGGAGTGTCCCTCATTCCTGTTACCGGTTATTTAGAACAAATAAAACCGGAAATATAGTCCGAATCATGTCCGGTTATATATTGCCATCCGTTTCCGGTTTCAAACCCGGTATCCTTCACGAGGCCGCAAGTCGGCCCGGCCGCGATGTACAACACGGAGGTTCCTGCGCTACCTTGCGTCCCTGGGGCTGCCGCCTCCGTCTGCCGGCAATGCCGCGCGCCGGCCATGATCGCTGTTCAGGAGCAAAGACCCATGGCGACAATTGATGACGTTTCGATCGTCGATTCGAACGCTGTCGAGTCCAGAACGGTCGAATCCGGGCTCGAAAGGACCCTCTGCAGCCGGAGCCTGTGCGGTTCGAAGACGCTGACCGTCTACCGGCGAACGGTGTCGCAAGGCCGCCGGTTCGAGCCCGGAGCGGACGACGACTATCACCTGGTCTACGTCATGGCGACGCCGAAGGACGGTGTCATCGGCTTCGGCGGCGAACAGCACGCGGCCGAGGAAGGCGCCGGCGTGCTGCTCGCCCCGGGCGAATCGGCGCGCTTCCAGGCGTCGGGGTCGGACATGGAGCTGCTGCACATGGTGACGCCCAGGCCTCCCGCCGCCGTAGAAGGGGAGCTGTCCGGCGGGCCGGGATATTTCTTCAACCGGCAAACGCTTCGCGCGCTCAGCGACGCGAGCGGCGGGCGCGTCCGCCGCTTCTGCGCGGAGTCCACCGTCAGGCTTCTCGACGGCAGCAGGCTCACGCCGACCAATGCGATCCAGGCCGGCGAGATGCACTACCGCGAGGGCGGCTCGTCGCCCTATCACCGGCATGTCGGCACCGACGCCAACCCGGACGGCGCCGCCCATTGCTACATGACCTTCAAGGGCCGCGGCGTGGTCGAGGTGGGCGACACCTCCCAAGAGCTCGAACCCGGCACGCTGGTCTACTTTCCCCCGGGCGTGCCGCACCGGCTTCGCGCCCACGGCGGTCCGCTCGACTATTTCGAGATCCAGGCCTGGCGGAGCTTCAAGACGAACGTGCTCAGCGAGGAGAAGCTCGGGCTCAAATGGTACTACGAACCCGAGACGCCGGGCGCCGCGCCGGTGGAGTGGGACCAGAGCTGACGACACGGTCCGCTGGCATTTCCCGGTTAGGGGGCCTCTTCGGCGACGCCGGTATCGGTATCCGTGATCCCGATTTGATTACGAATGTCGAATTGGCATAACCAATTTCAGGACGCCCGAAGACCCGCCGCGGCGATTCTCCGGATCCCGCGGACCCGGGCGCCGCCGCCCCGTCTGTCGTCATGCCCGGACTTGTTCCAGTGGTGTCCGGTTTAGTTCCGGCCGACCGGGCGAACGGCCTGCGTACCGGAGGGTTTCCGACGGATCGGGCGGATCGGGACGCGAATCCCGGCGCACCGGCGTCTCCCCCGTTGCCGTCCCCCCACCGTCATGCCCGGACTTGTTCCGGGCATCCACGTCTTGCGGCATCGCGGTATAAGCGGGCGCCGGCGAGGCGGCGGAGAGACGTGGATGCCCGGAACAAGTCCGGGCATGACGACCGGGAGGGAGAGGAGTGCCCGCCCCGCCCGACATTGTCTCCGCCCCCTGTTGTCAC